>NZ_JAKIKS010000217.1 GCF_023284005.1 Shewanella surugensis | reverse complement strand
AATTCGTCGCCACTGCTTATCGCTAATCATTTTACGAGACATATGAATTTCAAAGAGAAAAATTGTATCTTAATCAGCTAATCATGGCCAATTGTCAACGCCCCCTAGCTAATGAAAATAATGGCCATAAGCCTCTACTCACTGATTTATCAACAGGCATGCTAGCACTGCTGATTGATATCAAACTCAATGCTGAAGAAACAGATCATGTGAGTAATGAAGTCCAGTTTTTAATGCATTTAGTTAGCAAAAAAGAAAACCAAGATGCTTTGCCCCCTTCAACAATCAAACTCACCGAACAGTTGATGGAACAAAATATTCAAAAATCATTAAAAGAGGCAAGAACACAACATAATGTCAACCCTCCATTAGCGTTTGGACAAGGAGTGCAATTACAAGCACGACTTCAGCCTATTGAGCAACCAATAGTGAAGCCTATTTCAGTACTTCTAAGCCACATTCAACCTGCTGAATCAAGGGTTCCACAAGCCATTCAACAAGCGGAGAAAAAATTATTTGATTATCAACCCGCATTAAAAGGCAACATTGAAATTTTAAACACAGAAATCAACCCAGGTTCATGCCATAAATATGCATTAGGTTGCGAGTTTGATGACGATGTGCAGCTCAATGAACATGATGCTGTTTACAATAAAGCCGATCTGTACGCTAAATATCTACATTTACATGACCAAGATCCCAATGTAAAAGTCGCTGTTTTTTATCAAGACGGCCAAATTGCCCATACCGCTCGTTATAATGCTCAAGTTGATGCTTATGTACATACTTTCCCAGGTCATTCCTTATTTAGCTGTGATCCAGAGACACTAAAAGACATCAACAAATACAATAGGCTTGAAATTTTATCTCCAGATAATGCACATCAATATCAAGCCTACTTAGATGAAATCGCTGCACAACAAAAGTTAGAAGATCAAAAACGAGCAGCCCAAGTCAATGACACTAATATACTTTCTGTTATTGAGAAAAACTTAATTAACGTACAAGGACTAGACACTTGGGAGCTACGAGATGAAGATCGAACAGACATCGATGACTTTTCTGATATTGATGAAAATGGACTAAAGTTAGTCAAAATATTAAGAGAAATTGATGTGCAAGTAGATGAATACGATGATGAGCAATTTGATGGTATAGCAGAGTTGTTTCTCTCTAAAATTAAACAAGCAGGTGTAGAAATTAATTTAGGCCACCCTTATAATTTTTGATAAATAATCATCTTTAAATTAACTTCCGCCTTTCTACTATCTTCAAGCTAGTGGAAAGGATTTATTCCAAATACCTTCCATTGTATCTACCCCAATTTAGTATCTTTAACACCATTCTAAATGCCAGCAGCTGATCTTTGATAAACATTGCCATTGCGTGGTGTATTGCGGCGTTAAACAAGCGCGGCGCATGGCCCATTGGGCTCGCGACTCAGGAGTACCTTAGACAGTAACAAATAATGTTCCACAATCAGAAGCGCCGATTAATACTGTCATACACAGGCATGAGCCGAGAATACTCCGTCACAGGGGAAAACAAAGCTAATTGCTGATATTGATCACTTACCAAACCCATGAGCCCCAAGCCCACTTTATAATAATGCATACCTTGTTGATATCAACGCGGTACAATGTGCATTATTGCTTGACTCAATTCCAAACTCGATTGAGTCGGTTTTTTCAAAACCGTTGATGCCTGCTGCAATATAAATAGGGAGCACTTTCATTTTTATCGCCTCACCTTCATCACACACACCCGTTCATTATTTTAACTCTCAACGATTGCACTCTATCTTTCTCACTCACAGCTTAAACACTGTTTATTCACACAGTGCAATTGTCATAGCGAAGATCGCTTCTATTCACCAAGAAAGCAGCAAAGATATACAAGTGTTGCAGGTTCTAGCAGGTAAACTAGAGGCTAAAGATAACTTTCAGATGACTAGCATATTTAACCTGAGCTCGAAATAATGAGGATAAACATCACTTTTGTTCACCGAAGGCACTACGTTGTGGTTTATGTCGATGCTTGGAAGCAAGATTATTCAGACAATCTATTAATGACCGTCGTCTCATCCATTATCAGATGGTTGGTCTATTCAGACGAAATAAATCGATATCCAGTAACACAATTTCATCGCACGCTTTTTGCGCCAAAATCTCACCAATGACACTGACAAATTTAAAACCATGGCCAGAGAACCCAGCACCAAAGATCACTTGTTCATGTTCTGGGTGGTGGTCAACAATAAAATGTTTATCCTTGGTGTTAGTAAATAAACAGGACTTCATCGATAGGGTCGGGCCAGTTGATTCAGGAAAAAAGCGCTCAGCAAATTGGCGTAATATTTTCTCATCTTTGAAAGAGCATTCGCGATCCATCTTGTCTGGGTCAACTTTTTGTCTAAGATGATGTAACTTACCGTATTTAAACCCAGGTATGCCATGAACAGGAAAGCCATAATAAATATCCTGCTCATCACCAAGTACCCATATTGGCAGCTTTCCCATAGCAAAAAATTCAGGTTTTTTCGGTTGTGTCCAAATGACCACTTGTCGTTCCGGCATCGCTTTATCATCTTGTAATGGTGTCAATAATTTATTGGACCAAGGACCTGCCGTCACAACTAATTTCTCCGCGCTGTAGCGCGCTCTGTCAGTGTTAACAACCACACCATTTTCATTAGCTGACCAATCAATCACTTTCTCTCTGCCATGAATTTCGGCGCCAAGAGACAAAGCCTGATCCACATAAGCCGAAATACAATCCTCTGATAGTAAAAATCCACCATCGGGCTGATAAATCGCTTTCATCCCAGAACTTAAGTTAAATGCCGGAAAGTGCTTTTTCAGTGTTTTATGATCGTATACTCGATACTGCAAATGATAAGTCTGACAAGCTAACAAGGATCCCTGAAACACCGCTCCCTCTTCAAATGATGCATCAATGCCACCGGTAATATGCAACAAGGTTCGACCCGATTTAAGTTGAATGTCTCGCCATAATTCATAGGCTCGATACAATAGCGGAACATAAGCCGGATCTTCCATATAGGCAAGACGAATAATACGAGTAAGACCATGAGAAGACCCCATGTTATTAGGAATATCGTATTGCTCCAGTCCTAATACTTTCTTACCGCGTTTTGCCAACTCATAAACTGTGGCACTGCCCATGCCACCGACACCGATAACGAGCACATCAAAATGTTTGCTGTTGCTCATCGACCTGTCCTCACTTGTCATTTCTTACTTGTATTTGATGGATTTAACCATAGTCATGCTCAGCACAACTAACAAGTGATATATACCTTACATTTCAACTCTTCTATGTATGGGCTGTGACATCGTAAGTCTATATACACTCTCTATCAGACACGCCAAAACGTATGCTCATAATTCCACGAGAAGGCAATCACCTCTCATTTTCAGATAAAAATAAAAAACAAACTGTTGCAGCCATAACAGAGATGGTCGTAAAGAAAGATGACAATATAACATCACAGATAAAAACAGATATTAAATATAAATACTTTACTATTAATTACTTAATACAGATTGCCGTTGAGATATTCTAAGATAACATTTTCAGCTTATTTCGGCTTACCGCCGATACATCGCTGTGCAATTTGATGAGCGATACTATTAATCTGAGTGGGCGTCAACATTTGATGATTAAGCTTAGACAGTGTGAACAATAGCTGCTTATGATTTAAAATAGGAAAAGGGGGTTTAACTTTAAGCTCAATAAACCACCCCGGAAAAACTAATACGGGAAGCGCAGTAACCGTTAGCCCCGCACTTTGTGTTAGCCAATCACTAACCCACTTAGCTTGTCTCTGCGCTTGGGCCAAAGGTTTGGTCTCAGACCAAGAAGGAAAAATCAGCTTTGCTTGGTAATCCTTTCTATTTTTATCAATAGATTTACCCGTCGTTTCATACACCAGCTGATAATTGTTGTGCTTAGCATGGGCTTTAGGGCGCTTATGTCGCCCCTTTGTTTCTATGGCGAATACGCCATTAGGGGCAACGATTATATGATCGATATTGAAGTTTTCAGCCTGAATATCATGAAATACTTGATAGCCCAATGCTTGCAATCCGATTAACTCACTGGCAGTGGCAAGCTCTGCAGTATAACCCAAGCGTAAGTTAACTTACCTCCGGCAAAGCCGGAGGCTTATTTGGGTGACGCCCTAAAAGGGCTTAAGTCCGTGCCCAAGGCACTATCTACATTCCGAGTTTTAATTGATCCCGA
>NZ_JAKIKS010000216.1 GCF_023284005.1 Shewanella surugensis | reverse complement strand
AACCCACTCTTCATGAGAACGCTTAGTCATATTAACTCCTGATATCATAGTCAGGGGTTAACATAAGGGATCGATGAACACGGTTGAAGATGTACTTGCTCGGACGGTTACTGTTAAGCGAAAGCTTGATAGAAGACCGGAATAATCAGCTGTTTTCACAAATATTTGGCACAACTTTTGTCTCCAGCTCATCAATATTCAATCCCTGTCATGCATCAGATATCGTTTTGCTTTATTCTGAACCGTGGTGTGAGGGCTGGAGGCTAGATACCTCCGGCTACCTGATTAGGTTATTCCATTCTCGATTGTTTCAGTTAACAATTTGAGATTAGGTAAACCATCACTGAAATAACCGACAGTTTTACCTGTTTTACATTTAATTTGGGTAGTCGTTAAGAGTACGATTTAACTTCTAGGTCGGTCCAAAGATATTCTTCGACTATCCCTTTAGTGTAAGAGTTGACACCTGTGTCGTGTAAGACCAATGTCGTACTAAAATATTTAAAACACCTGAAGCCAATAGTACATTGATAAAGTACTGCAACGCCCATAATAGGAAACAACACTATTTGAGCATCTGTTAAATCCGTCTCCCAAATAGGACGTAATCCTAACCAGATCGCCATAGGAACCATTATTGGAAGAAATATAATGCCCATTACCTTTATCCAAGTAGGATAAAAAACTTGAATTTCATCGCTATCCATGAAGAACACCTAACCTTTATATAGGACACGTTTTCACTTGTCTTTTGTTAATAATCAATAGGTTATCATCAGTCGTTGTTATTGGTCAATGATTTTATTACCTATTATGCAAACTCTCATTATTACGGCTCTGGCTAGATCCCTATGGTTAAAACAGGTTAGGACAGGTTTGACACAAAGGGAACGTCCATATATGTCTTAGTTAAATTTGAAACTAAGGTCTGGATCAGCAAGCGGGTTGTGATTTTAAATTCAATGCTAAGAGAGGGCATTTTGTGGGAGGCGCCAAAAGTGTAAAATTAACTATTGACGCCATAGGCTATTGTTAAGCTTTTAAAGACTCGCAAAGCTTAGTTTTTAAGCCTTTTTCAGCTTTAACTTTGAATGATTGTCCAACTGATGTAGAAACACACAATTTTAAACTTTTTATTCCATGTTCTGAGTGTTTAGTTAACGCTTTAGGCACAGAAGTAATCCAATCTTCATCTGTATTCTCAAGATGAAAAGGGACTAAAAAAGTTCCTTCTTCACCTTCTTGCAGTGTTTTTGGAATATATCAGAGTCAGGAGTTCCAAACATTTGTATTAAATGAATCTTTTTCTTAAACCTGCCACATTCCCAACCAATTCCTGTTATTTTAGCGGGGCGAGTTCCTTTATTAACAATTTTTATCATGCATAAATCAGGTACAGTTTTTGACGCTTTAGTGACTAATTGACGATGTCCAGCAACAATACCTAAATGTATTTTTCCTTGTCTATTAGCAAGCCATAACGATGTTACTACAGCACTTACTGTACCAATACTTGCTAACCAAGTACCTATAACACTCCATAACTGCAAAGAATCAGAGTCCATACATTTCCTTAAAAGCTAACCTTTGTATAGTTCAAGTGCACATGCTCGTTTGTTACATTAGAGCAGTACTCTTATAAAAATAAGACGCACAACTAATATACTGTATTTAATGGTATCTATCATATTTCAATTAGATACACCAGCCTTAAAAATGCGAAAATAATTGTGGGTGTCCGAATTATGCTTGTTATGAGCAATTACAACTGGGAGTACCAACACGGCTATAGCCGTTACCCACGTGGGCTGCACTTAAAATGACACGGGAGAGTATTGCCGAAAACACATAGTTGGTGGCAAACTCACTTCCCCTCAAGCCCTTAGGGTTACAGGCCTGTGACTCGCCCGAGATTGAGTATCGAGGACTGGACAGATAAGAAAACAGGTGAAGTACACAAGGTGCCTAAAGGCATAGACCCCAGTTTTGACTACGCGCCCAAGCGGGACGAGTTGGAGCTGTAGGGGTGAGTAAAGATAAGCAGTAGCAATAGAGTGAAAAGTGAGTTCTTTTTAAGTTCTTAAATTTAAGGTAGGTTAAGGGAAAATTTATTTTAAAGGGATCTTTTATGAACAAAGTGCTTTCCTTAATGATATGTTTTATAGCAATCATCATTATTATAACTTTATCTAGGTTAGACTTCATCGATGACAGCATTGGGGCTAGCATTTCTTCTATGATTATAATGATATGGGTTGTTTTACATACGCAAAATAAAACAGATGAACGTTTTTTAAGGCAGTATAAAAATAATGTTCAAAGTGAAGCATCTAACACCATATTAGAAAAAGAAGAGATGTTTATTGAAAAATGCTTTTTATTTTCAGAGGAAATAATTCGAGTTGTATATGATTTTGATAACTTATTTCCTTATCAAAATCTAACTAATGATGATCAATTTAAAGTAGAAAACCTAATAAGTTCAATACGTTTCAAATTTGTTATGTTTGAGAATAACCTTATGTATATAAAATACTTATCTGGATATTGTGGTAATGGGGTTAACAATAAGTTTAATGACTTACGTAGAGAATTTTTTCATTTCCATAGGATTTCTGAAAGAGTGATTTATACCATAAATAAAAAAGTAGGATCAAATAATCATTTTGATGAAGAGCATAAAGTAACTTGTAAACAATCAGAATTGTATGATGCATTACAAAAGTTGGTGATAACATCACGTGAATGTATTGCGTATGTAAGCAATCGAGAGAATTCATTCAAGCAACATATTCGAGACTTAGCGACAGGTTTTGATACTCTTTCTAATAATCAAAAATAACTCCTATAGGACCCCCAATGGCAGGCTCTCACATTGACATCACCGCCAGAGGCCAGGTAAAAGTGGCCAAGGCACTCAATAAACTGCTTAGGCAGGGGCAGAGCCTGGGAGATATTGCTGCCGAGTATTTGCTGGAAAGCACTCAGCAGCGTTTTGTTGATCAACAAGCCCCTAAGCCCCGATAGCCTGCTAACGAAAAAACGCGTCGATCGTATTCTCACCGAGTCAGGCACATTGGTCGATACCTTAAACTATCAGCTCACGGCCTCAAGTTTGCTATTAGGCTGTCCGCTAGAATAGGCTGCCACCCATCAACTGGGCCGCGATGAGGCCAATATCGTGCCGCGTCCGTTCTTGGGCCTCGCCCCATTCGAACGAGTGGAGATCATGAGTATGCTCAATCAGCACCTCAGTGATGTGCTGTGATCTAAAAAGCTTTAAAAAGTTTAATCATTTGTTATTATTATTGTTTTTGTGGATAAGAATAATGCTGAAGTCTGTTTGTTTTTATTTTAAGTATTACATTGGGGCGGTAGTGCTGTTATTGAATTTAGCTGGCTTTATTTTTCTGATCACCCACGGCTTAGGATTAAAGTTAACGGCTCGTGATTATATATTGTTTCTTGCTGCTTCAATGGGCCTGATGGGGGTACTTTGGTCGCAAGAAATGTTTTTAACACTAGGCAGAGACGCGATCATCAATTAGAAATAGTAAAACAAGAAAAGCAGCATGAACATGATTGGGAGCGTGAAAGAGAGGCTAAGCTGATAGAGAAGAAAGAAGAAAGAAGAAAGAAGAAATACTAATTTTGTTTACTAAAAATGAAGTGGGAATATCAGCTTTATCTCATTATCTATAGTTAAATTTTATATAAAAAAGAGTATTGATTCGGTTTCAATTATGGAGCTGCGAAAAAAGAATGATATTATAGGAATTGATTTATATCTGTTAGATGGATTATTTAAATTGTATTTTAAATTTACAGGATACAATAGGGATTACTTAGACATAAAGAGTGCGTTGGAAGAGTTACTTTCTGATATAAATGAGTATTGTTTTGATGGTTTAAATTATGATGAGAAGGTTTTTAAAGATTGGTGTAGACGATCGAGAGATACTTATCTTAGATATTGTTCTTATAGGTAAAGCCTACTTTTTTTACCAAGTAAGTATAAAAAATAGTTAAATATCCCCTTTATCTATTTTTAATCTAATATGTTTCTCTGCTGCTAGGATTGCTTCTTTTTCTGTTTTAAATATTGCATCAGAGTCTGTACCTTGGTTTTTTAAATAATTGTCAAGCGAATTCAATAGTCCATTTCCTATTTCATACTGATAATTGTAATGTACAATATAGCCATGTTTTGATTCGGAAGGGACTATGCAGTAACTTATTTTTTATAAGTATTTTTATGATATCTCATTTGTAGGGTCTACTTTATTGATTGATAATGTTTGAGTTATTGTCAAATGTGGTGTATCAATGAATCGTGATGTTCTGTTTGATCTTGAGTGATCCGCTCACCATCTTTAAATTGAATACCTGATATGACATCAGCAAGCAG
>NZ_JAKIKS010000215.1 GCF_023284005.1 Shewanella surugensis | reverse complement strand
TCTTTTTCATGTCAGCATGATGACATCAAAAAACGATCGTTCAAGTGGTCATTGCGATCTTAATAAGATCGCGGTATTTATTGTCAATAGGGGGCTGGTGAACGGTTACGTTTGAGTTGATGTTTCAGGCGAAGGATCTAGGACACCCATGATTATTTGTTAAATGAATAAGTACACTGCTTTTTCTTTGAGATCCCCATCGAAGTTACCGAAATAAAGAGTTGAAAATATCGTGAGTGTGAACATGGATGTTCAACTAGTTTTCGCGGGGCAGGACGCCCCATCGGAAACGATAGAATATTTTCAACGAGGTATGAGGATAATAACTTCGCTAGGGGCGGCAGGGTGATCCAAGAGGGAATTGCCGTTGTGGCCCAGTGTGGATGGGAATCCACGACCTTAGCCTGCGGCAAGCAACCAAATAACCACAAATAATCAAGCCACCCATTGTTAGATTTTTAAAAGTAAGCTGGTGTATTTAATGGAAATAAAGTAAATTATATAAAATACAGTACATTAGTAATATGCGTTTTTCTGGCTGCGACTAGACGTTGAATGAGCTCAATGGCGAGGTAAACGGTATGTGCGCTCGATAAAGGTTATGGACTACTAGAGAATGAATCATAAATCAATATTGCTTGGAACACTCGCCTATACATTGGTTACCTTCCCATTAGCGGTCATTTGGCATGTGGTGTTATTCGAAGAGAAGTATCATTCTTTTGGTTATTTTGAAGGCGAACCCAATTTCGTTCTTGGCTTGTTAACTATTATCATCCAAGGCTATGTGATGTCGTTTTTATACCCCTACGTCAAGTTTAAGGGGCAAGGCGTTATCAGGGGCCTAAAGTATTCCTTACTCATAGGCGTATTTTTTTGGTCATCGCACGTATTGGCTTTTGTGGCCAAACAAGTCGTTGATAGTTCATGGTCATTTGTTCTCATGGAGACTTTTTACCTTCTAATACAGTTTGGTATTTATGGGCTTCTCATTGGTAAAATTTATGCCATGGCACCGGAGAACAATGCATCACAAAAGGTGCAATGACTGCTCACGAAAGCGTAGGCTGAGCATCATCAGCCCCTTAGATTGCTTCGTTAACGTTGCGGTAGAACCTCAACACCTAAATTATACCCATCACCATTAAAATATAAAAATATTACAAGGAGATAATCAAGGTTATTTTATGTTTCACAAAGTAATATTCCCCCTGTTTTTATGGTCATTATGATGCGTGGGCCGGTTATACAATTTATCAATGGGGTTAACAGGCGAGTCATCCATCGGTAGATTCCCGCCCAGCGTGACATCCACTTTGCCACCGTTTGTAGCAAAATTGATGGTGGAGTCGTCCTTTTTCCTGATGAGTTTTAGCAATTGGTGGATAGCACTAACTCTGTTGACAGTTGAATATTTTGACATTATATTTCAGGCACCGCTCTTAATACTCTATCACAACCTGACTATCGTAAGAGAAGCTGTCTATGAACCTATTTGCAGGAAAGTTTAAGGTATTGTTTATCTTGTTTATTATTAGTGTTTCACCAGCGAGATCGCAAGGTTTTGAACTGGCTGGGTGGATTAATGACACGCCGAACCCCTACGCCGAAGGTTTTCAAAGTTATCTGGCTCATCAGTCTCTTTTTACCGAAATCAACCCTTACTGGTATAACCTGGGAGCGAGCGATACCGGACCAGGTCTTTACGCGGTGGATGGTAGTATTAACCTGCGTGAATATGCTTACGATGCACGTATGATCACCAAAACTCACGCCAATGGTGATCTTGTACTTCCCACTATAGCCGACGGCTGGATACCCAGCAGCAGTAACGGCACATAGATAGAACAGATCATAGCAAACCCAGCTGCGAAGAGGGCTTTAATCGTTAACTTAGTCCAGGAAGCCAACACTCGGAACTATGATGGATGGGATCTGAATTTTGAAGCAAGCCCGACTCAAAACGGCCGCGTTGAATTTGTTGAGAAACTAGCCAGTGAGCTTAAGGCCCATGGCAAAAAACTATCCGTGACCTTAAAAGCAGTAGAAGCCGCCAATGAAAAGTATGAGTTATTCGACATTGCCTCACTGGCCAACCTTGACGATATCTACCGGTTTAAAATCATGGGGTTTGATAATAACTTTGCCGTAGGTGCGAATATTCCCAATGCCATTGCTGCCACCAATTGGATTGAGAAAGTACTGGATTATATGATCTATTCCCAAGGACTACCCGCCAATAAGATTCAGCTAGGGCTGCACAATTTTTCCCGTATGTGGAAATCACTGGGTAATGGCAAATATCAGATTGATAACATCAACTTTCGCTCTTATGATTTTATTGCCGCTCAATCCTTAAGTTCAGTCTTACAGTGGGAGGAATATGGCCTCAATGAGTTCGGCCAGACAGTTCCCTCCGAGGAGGAGTGGGTTGACTTAACTTATAAAAACTTCCCTTATCGCGCTTATGTGGGTGGAGCCAAAACAGTGGAGAAGCGGCTGCATTTTTTACAAGACTACCACTTGGCAGGGTTGACATTTTGGGTGTTAGATAATCAAGAAGATCCGGCTATTTACGACAAAATCACTGATTATTTTAATAGTTATGCGAATTAAGCTCGTATTTTGAACAGATATCCTATTCAACTTAGACTGCATTTTCAGATAGCATCTACATTGCAGCAGCAATCCGTTCAAAAACGTGCACGTTGATTTAATGAATTGCTTTGGCGATTCATTAAAGCTGGACACATTGAACGTAACTTATTTTGTGCAACCAGTGGAGGGGTACCTAAGGTGGCGTAATTTCTCTATTATTGTCGAGCTCATGGACAGTCATCATTAATGTCATGCTTTAGACTTTACTACTAAACATTATTGGCGAGTAAAAGTTGGAACTGACGATTTATTAATGGCCTTAACCACGTTTAAGTAGAACCTTAATCAGTATCGAACTTTCTATTTAATGAGGAAGCCCCTTATTAGCATTGTTTAGCCGTGTAGTATAGAGCTCACGTACAGCCATCAATAAAACACTCGCTAGTGTGGCTAGCGAGTGATGATAAAGGACTCATAAAGATACTAAAAGAGCCTACTTTACTTCCTTACTGTGGGGCGCCAAGTTTCATTAGCATGGGTTTGGTTAGTATGAGATGGGTTAGGGCCCATGGTGGATTGGGTGATTTCAATGAATTTTGATTGGCCATCTGCGGCGGTAAACAGTCCGATATGTTGGTAGGGTGGGCTTAAATGGGTTAATTCATCAATCACATTATAAAATAACTCATCGCTTAATCCGATTGATTGAAAAGTAATACAGGTTTTGGACTCAGGGACACACAATACTTGCGTGGTATCGGTTACCCATTGCACCCATTGTTGTTGGGTATTATTTTGGGTATCCATGTCCATGATATTGATCATATCGAGTGATGTTATTTTGAGGATATTTGATGATATTAACGATTGATAGCCACTTTTAGCAGACCAATAACTTGATGCTTGTGGAATGGTTAATTGTAATTTAATTTGCTCTGTGGCGACATGATTGCGAATAGATGACAAGGTATTGTTCAGTGCTAACCAGTGCGCTTCGGTCCAGTTGTCTAACTGGGGGTCTTCGATATCAATGTCGATAAAGCTGAGGTTACCCTCAAGTTGAGTGTCGATATTTTGGATGAGTGCGATGAAATCATTGGGCCGGTTATACAATTTATCAATGGGGTTCACAAGCGAGTCATCCATGGGGGGATTCCCGCCCAGCGTGACACCGACTTTGCCACCGTTTTTAGCAAAATCGATGATGGGGGTGGTATAAATCGGGTTGGAGAAAAGGTTCCCGCCTGCGCCACTCCAAATATACAGTTGGTCGGCTTTATTCAATGACTCAATATTAGGATCGCAATAAAACATGCCCCAAGTGAGCCTGCTTAATTGATTGCTTTTTTGTCGTTCGAGAATAAAAGGCTGCTCAGAGGAAGGTTGAATGACATCGCTACCTTGTAAGTAGAAAAAAACATTATTCGGTTGTATTAAACTCATAATATTATCCTTAATGTATTAGGAGGAGGGTATTCATTTCAATCTGCATTGAGTGGTATAACTATAGTTGTTGGTGTTTTATTCAAAAGGCAGAGGGGGGGATTTTTTGTAATAATTTGTATTTGATGATTCTGAATCGATTGGCAGTAGGGAAGTCAGTATTAAACTTTGCTTATTGGAAGGTCGTGGATCCTTATTCACACAGGGCTGTAGTCAATAACTTCATTTGTATAAAGTTATCTTATTTAAAGTGGTTGGATTTATTTACGTTAATTGCCTGCCGCAGGCTTTTGTGTCAACGACGATGTTGTCGGGTTCTTTAAACTCGATGTCGGTTACTCTGCAACTTATTGTTTTTGTCCTGAAGACGGAATAGGTTTAAGGGCATTCGCACTGGATAAAAATCTGCAGGGGGAAGGTAGGGCGGGATCGCACTTTGTTAACAAAGATTGAATCTGCTGAATTACTGTGATCTAATCGCACCTCACTTTCTGAGAGGTAACCCAATGACCCTGATCGAACACCTTACCG
>NZ_JAKIKS010000214.1 GCF_023284005.1 Shewanella surugensis | reverse complement strand
TTAATAGCTCTTCTAACGGATTGACTGGTGTCTCAATAGAAATAACATTATCATTTTTAGTCATTGCGATGTTCCTTTTGTTAATTGTTGATCGGCCAAGATCAATTAACAAAAGGAACATCGCAATGCTTTATCCTCATACACCAGAAACGACTATAGCTCGTGCGCATGCTCGATTACCACATCAAACCAGCACTCTTTTTCAAAATAATGTGCATAGCTAATATACTGTATTATATAATATTTATCATGTTTCAGTTAGATACACCAGCCTTGAAAATGCGAAAAATAATTGTGGGTGTCTGAATTACAGTTGATAACGAACTAGAAAAATGATTGATTTGGAAGATATTTATGGGTTTTAAGGTGTTAAATAACGACTCAGTTGATTAACAGAGGTCGATGGTCTTCGAGTAACAGGTCGGAAGCTAGTTTACTGGCATAAACTGACAACACTTTGAAAAGTGCCGTCGTCGTTTATCTAAGTGTTCACAATAACGGCTTAGCTCTTGTAGCGTACCCACAGGACCATGAAACAATGTCCCCAAACTCTGTGATGATTTTTAGCCAATTTTCAGCTGGAATATTGAGTCTATTCAATATCTGCTCTGCATTCGCAGATATCGCTCCCCGTTTATCATTTCGGATAATTCGGCCTGTTTCATCAACCAGCTCAAGATAGTCTTTCAGTCCGAATACAATGCCCTTGGGTTGATGTTGACGTTCATTGCCAACAAAAGGTAGCAGTCGTTTAGGCTGCTTACCCGTTAATGCAGCTTCAACACGTAACTTTAGGCTAGTGTAGTCCAACTGCTCTGGCGTACTCGCTATTTTTGCACGAATAGGGTTCAGTTCAACATAGGCCATACAAGCAAGAACCGCTGCTTCATCTAATAATGCTTGGCTTTTAAAGCGGCCTTCCCAAAAGTGGCCTGTGCAGTTATCCTCAGCATTGGCTTGTCTCGCTATCGGTTCATTAAGACATCTCATAAACCAACTAATATCACTGAGCCGTGAACGGTAAATAGCAATTTGATGTTTTAACTGAGTCACTTGATGTGCATCGATCACTTCACCTTTGGTAAAGTCACGAGTGATTTGAGTACCGTTAAATAACTGATGCCACTGCTCAACCACTTATCTATCTGACCAGCTATTGGCTTTAGCAACATCAATATACAGTACGACATGCAGATGATTACTCATCACTGCATAAGCCGCGACATCAATAGCAAAGACCTCTGTTAACTTAAGGAGTTGCGACTCAACCCAACCACGACGATGGTCATAGTTTTTACCCGTGTATTTATCATCACCACATAAATAAGCCCGCCGCACTACACGGCTACAACAATGGTAATAAGGTGTGTCTTCTATGCTGATCAGGGTTCTTCTTGGACGTGGCATAGCAACCTCCAGCATCTACTAGTCCATAAAGCTTAGTCGGAGGATTTAAAATATGCCATTAATGATGGGTGTCTATGTCTATTTATGGGTGCCTATGTCTATTTAGCAATAGTCATAGACTTATATTCCCGTAAAGTTGTGGGTTGGAGTATGGGAACGAGAATGACAGCTCAGCTCGTTTGTGATGCATTAACCATGGCTATGTGGCAACGAAAACCGAAAGCTGGTTTGATAGTACATTCAGACCAAGGCATTCAATATGCTAGTCACCAATATCGACGAATACTGAGGCTGCACAGGTTTGTAGGTAGTATGAGCAAGAAAGGCTGTTGTTGGGATAATGCTGTAGCAGAGAGCTTCTTTGGAAACTTAAAGCAAGAGCGCGTGCATTGGCGTAATTATCAAACACGCTATGCAGCTCAGCAAGATATAATGAATTACATCACGATGTGGTACAGCAGCCAAAGAATGCATTCATACCTTGGCTACCAAAGTCCTAATGAATTTGAGTGTAAAGAGAGAGAGTTAAAAAAGGTAGCTTAACCAACTTAACTAGGGTGACCGAATTTAGTTGACCAGGTCAAGATGTGCTCATACAGCAGATTTGACAATAGCTCTGATATTTTTATCATCGACTATAGTTCATGTTGTTTTCTTATAGAAAATTCCATTTATTGTATAAGTGAACTTGTACTTCTGGAATAATAATAAAAATTTTATTATATAGGATATAACCATGGCTGTATCGTTACCTTTTGTAAGTAAAATTGATGATGCTCGAATAAACTCTATGCTGGATTTAGAGAAAAGTGAAATATGTCATATAAGTATATGGGATCAGATTAAAGATTTCTTTAGAAGTAATACAATGTATGATGCACTAAATGAACTTTATGACATTATTCATGGGTGTGACAATCAAAATACTCTAGAAATGTTTAATTCACTAAAAAGTTGTGCAGGAAGTGCTTTCGTAGATCGATTTGGTTTCAGACCAGATTACGATATATATGGAAATATCACTTTTACAATAAATGATGTCGTCATTAAATCTGAAAAGTTTTGTGATGTTGTTAAACAAATAAAAGATCGTAATGGTGAACCGTTACTGTTTAATTTCGTCGAAGAGGCTTATTTGTTTTGCATGGACAATAAAGCTGACTTTATGAGTAAACATCTAAATTCGGGAGGAGAACCTATTAATCTTGATGCGATAGGAGGTGATGAAAGCCCAATAGATGGGGATGATAAAATGGCAGTATGTGAATATTTTATGAGAAATAGCGAACAAGGTAAACAGATATCCGAACTGTTCTATTCTGTGAACACAACCGGTAATCTTTTTTACTTTGATCAGTTTAACATGAGTGACCTGAGGGAATCTAACATTTATCATATGAATTTAGCATACGAATATGTGAAGTCACATCCTTAAAAATGGATGTCAATTTCAAAGCAGTAAGCGCTCTAAAGCGAGGAGCTATAGTCATTTCTGGTGTATGAGAAAAAGGCATTGCGATGTAACCTGTTAATTGATCTTGGCGGTTCAACAATTAACCAGAGAGACATCGCAATGAGTGAAAATGATAATGTTATTTCCATTGAGACACCAGTCAATCCGTTAGAAGACATATTAAAAAAAGGCGCTCAGCAGCTGTTAGCCCAAGCGATAGAAGCTGAACTGGCGACCTTGCTAGCCCACTATCAGAATGAGACCGTCGAAGGGCTTCAGCGAATCGTCAAAAATGGTTACCAGCCTGAGCGTACTATCCAAACAGGCCTTGATGATATTGATGTCAAAGTCCCTAAAGTCAGGGACCGAAAAAAGGAAGGCGTTAAATTCAATAGTGCCTTGATCCCGCCCTATTTAAAACGGACAAAAAATATTGAAGAACTGATCCCATGGATCTATTTGAGAGGAATTTCACCTCCAATCTTCTACCGATTTATCTCGGCGCACTGGGTGTCTAAATTACGCCATTTGTATTCGGTAGGTTTGTTGTAAACTTTAACCTTATTAGTGCTTATCGCTTCCAGCGGGGTAAGGTCGTGAGTGCCCACTCACATAAGGGGTTGGATATTAAGCTTCGCTTAATAGAAGAGCGTGGACTCCCATCCACACTGGGCCAAAAGGGGAGCTACAGCAATCCCCTCTTGGAACACCTTTGCCGCCCCTTGCGAAGTTAAGCACCTCAATATTTTATTAACAGTCATCGCTATCGCCTCAGATTCATCATCCCTGATTCAACTAAGGCTATCTCGGCATCCGTACCTCACTCACACGATGACTGATAAAATACTTTCGGCAACTTCGATGGGGAATGAAAAGCAAAAGCAGTGTGCTGCTCCGGTTTGAATATTTTAGGTGTCTGAAATTCCCCTTGTTAGCCGTTACTGTTAGTTCAATGGAAGCATTAAGGACGCAATAAAACGTCTAAGCCAGCCTCTCTCATTATAAAGCGATGTCAGTACAACCGGCTTGAGCGAGCATAAGTAGCCAGCATCGATACGATTAAACTAAGCAAATAAGATAAGGAAATGCTCTTCTATCACCAAGGCCTATTATGGCCCTGGCTAGATCTCTACGTTCAAAACAAGCTTGACTATAAGGAAGCGTCCATATATGTCTATGTCTATTCCGGAGAAAGAAGTTCAGGCAGTTCAAGAGCGGCTGAACTTAAGGCCAAGAAAGTGTCTTGGTTATAAGCAGCCTAAAGTAGCATTTGAAAAGCTACGTCAGGCGGCATAAGCGAGTGTTGCACTTGCGGGTTAAATTCGCCATATACTGTATTAGCTATTAATAACGGATTAATTTACTTTATTCCCATCAAATACACCAGCCTGATTTTAGAAAGTTAACAATGGCAGCCCATATACCTTTCATCTTATTTTAATATATGGAATTACTAATATTTAAACCTTAAACATTCCAATAAGTAATAAGATCAATATTTAATGTTTTACCTTTATAATAACCTTCAAAGTTCATGTCTTTACTGTCCTTCCCTTCATGATTAGTACTTTTGAAATATACCGAGTTTTCTTTCTTTGCAATTGAAATGGCTTCAAATAAGTACCTGAGTATAAAATCACCAACAATTAGGTTAATATTTAATCTTTGATATTTTTTACATTACCAATGATATAGAACTTGTATCAATATCGAAATTTTTGTATAACTATCATTAGCATATGAATTATC
>NZ_JAKIKS010000213.1 GCF_023284005.1 Shewanella surugensis | reverse complement strand
AGGCGAATATACTTATCAAGTTAATACAATGACAGTGCCAAATGTCGAACAATCTTCTGATAAATTCATTTTTACTAAAGATTAAATGATAATAGCCTACCAGTGATAAACCTGATTTATCACTGGTAACAGCAATGGCAAAACCTTACCATTAGCAGCACAAAGGCTTACCAATTGCACTAAATAAGCCATCAAAACTTACCATTCGCACCACCAAAAATTACCAAAGCAAAGGATATTTACCAGTGGTAAGGCTCATTATCACTGGTTGATTCAACACTCTAGAGGTGTTGATTCTATGTTTTATAGACTACGCACATAAGACCTTAAATGCGTTAATGCAGATAACTTAGGTTTTAAGCCCCTCAATTCAGTTGTTAGGGATGAACCATCAGGCAGGTAAGTAATTAAAGTATCATCAAACAGAGCGTATTCAGCGTGATATTTCTGACCTTTAAACTCATATATAACTTCTTCGTTTTCCATATTAAGCCTTTTACTGTAGATTGAATAACTTGCTAATTAAAAAACAGTTTATACCGGATGATTCTACTTAATTACACCAGTTCTCGCGCCGACCTTGCCACCGACGACCTAACCCTTTATTGATTAGCACCTGACTCAAGTTGGCTCCGTCTACAAACACGGTAGCTAATAACCGTTGATACTTATCCCTTGATAAGTCTTCAAGTTTGATTGTCTTGGCTTGCTTAAGATAGCCACGAACAAAGTCACGCGCCTTTATAGCGTCTGTTTTTTCTGCTTCACACTTCCCCCTAATTTCGGGGGTATCAACGCCCCGAACTCGAATCCGTTCTTCTTCTTTGCGATCGGAAAGATAGGCTCTAAATGTGTCACCATCGTAGACGCTCACTATGGATGTAACAGTGACTATCTGAGGTTTAGGCACCAATCCAACTTCGAGACCACTGCCATTGCCTGCAAACGTTCCATATGAAGTAAAAATTAAGATCGATACTAGAAAATTTTGAAGGGTTTTCATCTTAAACGCATCCTTGTTTTTATTTGAGAAAGCATTAAACACCAACAGCATTAAAATTGCACAGTAAACATGAGAAAATAGGGATGAATTGAAAATTAACCATATTTTTATTGATATTAATATTGTAACATCAAGATATTAAAACATTAATAATTAAGGATTTTATAATGTTAAACATGGCTGGTAATTTTTGTACTGTAAAACCATTTAAGCTTTCACAACGCTCCCTCGATACAGCAAAAGAAATGGATAGAATCGCAGATTTAGCAACTGTTCTAGAAAAAATTGCTCATGCGATACCACTTTTTCAAATATTTGTAGGCCGTAGCACTTATTCCATGGCTGGAAATCTTGCAACTAAAAACAACATTAACGGGTATGATTGGCAATTACTCGCCGATTCTTTTGGTTCCATAAATAAAATAAAAAAAGCTACATTATTAAAAATAGCTGTCACACAACAAAATACATCAATGGGTGAAGAAGCTAAATTTTGGGGGTGTATTGCCAATGCGCTTTATTAATCTCCTACTGATTTTTTTTATATCACCTCTTATTTATGCAGCTGACGGATTCGATTTTGAAAAGACTAAAACAGCTCCTGAATTAAGAGATGCCTATATCAACCTAAATAATCGATATGAATTTTGCATGGATCAAAGGAAGAGACAATTAAAACCCATTAAAAATGCTTGGCTTGCTTCTCTAAGTAAAAAAGACAAAGGATTTGTTTTAATGAAATTAGATGACATAGCTTTTAATCGATGCGTGAAAGCTGAAACAACAATCTTTAATGATACTTTAGTAAAGTACACCATTGAAACCCAAAATTTCGAGGCCATTGAAACTTGGGTCGAATTAAATAAACCTTTCAGACCAGAAGAATCTCAAGCTGCACTAAAAAAACTAGATCAAAATGAAATAGAAAAACTCAGTCATTACCCTCAACTTTATGCACCTTTTAAAGTTATGGAAGCTGCAAAAATAGTAACAAAATAATTGGTAGTATTATCCATCCCTACCAGTGATAAGATCACTTATCATCTCTACCAGTGATAACAGGTGTTATCACTGTATCCAATAATTAAGTTCATATTTTTGAAAATGGTAAAAACCTGAGCTAAAGATTGTAAACAAAAAGAGCCTTCAACCCAGAACAGTATCAAAAGGATGATTTATATTTTAACTTTTCTATCTGTGGCTTTAATCACTCTCTATGCAGTCTTAAGGTCTTAATGTCTTAATGCTCAAGCATTATGGAATAAATAAAGGATTTAGACATGTCTTATGAAACCCGCAATGAGTTGACTGTAATATGCAAACATTCACAGCGAGAATGGTCAATATACGAGCACTGCAACAAAGCCACTAGAGGGTATATTTTTGTGACACGGATCAAAAATATAATTATTGGTATGAAAATAAACTATCAATTTTACTGTAAAGTATTACCCTGAATTTGTTGGTTTTTATGATGTTTTTTAATTAATAGTGATTTATTGTAAAGGTATTTTGTATGAAAAAGTTATGTATTTTAGGTTTGGGTTTATTATTACAATCTTATACTGCTTCTTCGGAGGATTTTATCTCTGATTTTAATCATGAAGTTTATGGGGCATACTCTAAATGGTATGATAAACAAATTATTAACTATAAGTTTGTTTATAATCCTAATTGTAGGGGCTGCGGTACATATTCTGTAAAAGTGACAGATAATAAAATTGAAGAGGTACTTGACCTAGATACTAAAGAATATATAGACTTTGAGTATTTAGAAATCAAAACTATAGACATGTTATTCAAGGAAATAATGAGAGGAAATAATAACTACTATATAATTGATGCGGAATATGATAGTAACCTAGGATTCCCAAAAAAAGTATTCCTAGATAAAACCCCTTATATGGCAGATGAAGAAATTAGTTACTCTGTTAGCGATTTGATATATATCAACCCTACGCCAAGCGTTGCCACGTCGGTCAATTATTAAACAACCATGGGTTTTGTGCCGGTTCTTTCTCTTGGTCAGATTTCATCGCTCCTCACGGCTTTGTTCGGTTGCTCAAAAAACAATCGCCCGAATACGTAAAATCACTATATTCTAGCCTGTTTCATTACGTATTTGCTGTATTTTTATATCTCAGAATGTAGCAGACGAATTAAGCGCGGATACGTGAAAAAATAGCTTTTTTCCACGTGGCATAAAGTCAGAGCAAGCCCAGTACAATTGTCAAACCCCATAGGGGGTTTGCACCCATAACAAATAAACATCATTCAACCAATAAATGTATATACAAATTAAGTATTAAATAGAATTGAATTACAGATTTTATTTATAGCCTCATCATCCTCATGTAGATAACCGATAGCCCTTAAAACTCTTGATTTAGATGTATTTTTGTTCGGTAATTTTTTCTCTATTTTTTCAACCATCAAAGATAACGGATCTTCATCCAAACCCGTTAATCTTAGGTTTGTTTCCCCGTCGTAATGATCCTTTTTTCTACAACCCTTGTAACTTCTTTTGATACCTTAGAACTACGCCCCATTTTTAGACTCCTTAATCAAGCTCAAAAGCTCAATCGTGAGTGCTTTGTAATCTTCGTAAGGTCATTGATTATGAGAAAAAACAATAGATGGTCTATGAGCTTAAGTAGCTTATTTATACAATTCGCTTACTCTAATTTCGATCTCCATAACGCGATAATTTAAGTTCTCAATATGGGCGTTTGTCGAAGCGAGGGTTCTCTGACTAAAAGAACGGTTTGTCACCATGATCCTCTGTATCCCTTGGTATCAATGGGCACTTACCATCAACACTTAACGATAAGGAAATTTAAGTAATCCGATATTATACCAAGCAGCTAGACTGAATTTCAAAAAATCAAAACATTGCAATGTTGGCTAATAATCGGAGATATGCGCCACCAACCCTACCAGTGATAAAAATCATTATCACTGGTTCTCACAGTCAATCTGTATATTTCTGAGCTTCATCACACTTTAAATCCCTACATTGCAATTATAAATCTTAACCGCGTGTTAACATTTTGTTGTTTACATACTCTATTGTAGGCAATCACTTAATGGAAAAATAAAGGGAGATTTATATTATATGAAAGATTATAAAATTATTTCAGCTGTTATTTTATTTTCAGTTTCAGCTATTGTCAGCGCCACTACAATTGAAAAAGCTGAAGGAAATTATTTCAGTAAAAATTGGAATTCGACGGCTCCGTATGGAGGTCTTTGTATTGGAGGATCTAAATGCGGTATAGATAATTATTTAAAAATTGATTATCCGCCAAATACTTTTCTATCAGAAGTTCAAATTTATGCTCATGATAACGTTGGTAGCAAAACTCAGGCTGAAATTCATTTATTTGTGGATGGGCAGCCTGTTGCCTATGAAGATGTAAAAAAAGTAGGTTCCCTTCTACAATTTGTTTTGTATAGAGAAGTATCCATTCTTGAATTTCGATCGCTTGCAATTGATGATAACGAATCCGACGAGACCGTTATAGAATATATCAATACGTTATAGATTTTAGGTGGTTTTAAGCGAAATGACCTACCAGTGATAAACAGTCTTTATCACTGGTCCTTATCGGCCAATTTGAATATTCACAGAAATAGACTAAAATTTAGTATGAGTGGACTCCTGAATCTCACTCAAATCCATTAAAGCAAAAACCTCAAGCCCCGATATCCATGTCGGGGCTTTTTTTTATTTATGACCTATATAGCCATCACT
>NZ_JAKIKS010000212.1 GCF_023284005.1 Shewanella surugensis | reverse complement strand
TGAATTCGTCGCCACTGCTTATCGCTAATCATTTTACGAGACATATGAATTTCAAAGAGAAAAATTGTATCTTAATCAGCTAATCATGGCCAATTGTCAACGCCCCCTAGTTGGGGCAAGGCGCGCAGCAAAGAATTCAATAATAACCGTAATTCGGGAATAATCGATACCATACGCAGTACCCTGAAAATACGCACAAGTCTGCCAATAATGGCCATTTCACCGTTTTCAATCGGTATCAAGCTGACAACGACGATGAGGGTATCGAAGATATTCCAACCACTATGAAAGAAGCGCTTTTTATTCTCTTCCGCCAAAAAGCGCACACAAATTTCAAACAGAAAAATGACGGTGATGGCCATGTCGAGGACTTTGACTAAGATAACGAGTAAGCTGGGCATATTATAGGTTTTGGCACCGATGAGCAGCGCGGAAAGAATAATAATACTGACAACAAACAGTTCAAAAATTTTATTATTACGTAAGCGGATTGATAACGCTTGAATGTTTTTTATATCCATAACTAAACATTACATCAAAGTAAAATTAACAAAGTGGCGATTGTAGAGGACTCAAGTGGATCCGCAAAGTAAAAGCTGTCTCAATAACGTGCAGTGCTCAATAACCCCCCAGATTGATGACTAACAAGGATTTTATAGTGGGTTTGTCATCGCGATTGTTACTGTAGCCCACTGCGCTAATTGGTTATACTGCGGCTATAAGGGTTTTTTGACCAAATAGCTGATCGCGGGGCTAAGCCGCTTCACTTTCTCGTTGAATATGCCAGTGTTTTTGTTTTTAAACATGTATCAGGCGGATCTTAAGACCAGTTTCGATATCACCAGCCTAATCGCATTTGATGTGCCAGTACTCAGTGTTTATGCTGTCGGCTTTGGGTTGTGGCGACTTATGCCGTTTAGATCGACTTGGCAGACTAAGGGGATAGGGGGGAATCGACATGAAGACAAAGGTGTTGGACAGCCAATACGGTTAAAACAAGCAGAAATATCTTCGATGGCTACTAGCGGTGTCTATGCGTTGGCCTGTAGTTACTCAAATACTGTGCTGCTTAACAATATCGTATTGAGCATCGGCTTAGGCCTGCTGGTGAATTTGAGTGGGATCCAGCTTTGGTCTTTTTTGCAAACTGGATTGGCGTTACTTGCTAAGCCTGCGTTGACATGCGCGTTATTTGTATTAGGTGCTAACCTTTGTTCATATAAGATCAGAGAAGAATGGATTCCCGCATTATGGGCAAGTTTGGTTAAATTGTTACTGTTACCCAGCTTAGTGTATGTTTTTGGTCATGAGATATTGTATATGGACTCGACCTCATTAAGCGTGGTGGTGCTTATTGCTGAGATCTAGGAATGCTTGAGCAGCTGAAACAGCAACAAAGTATAGTGGCCAGCAGTGTGGTGTTATCAACGGTATTATCCATGCTCAGCTTTAGTTTTTGGTTATATGTGTTGATGTGAATGGAGGGGGGTGAACTCCGATTCACACTGAGCCACCTCACTGTTTTCTTTAATCTCAGTAGGGTTTAATTCCTCGCTGCTTGCGGCGTAGAAGTATTTAGACTTTGGAGTCATTTAGATACTCCTCTTCGCGTAGCGAATTTGAGCCTTGGCGAAAAGCCTTGGCGTGGGGTCGTTGATTAAAGAGTCTTGAATGTGTACTTTCAATTGACTTAAGTCGCATTGATATTTGATCATCTAATATCAAAGCTTTTTACTATTGTATTTAAGTGTGCTTGTATGTTAAAGTTTTTAAATAATTTTAAAAAGCAGGGGGTTAGCTTAATGTTGGTTATCTCTTTGTAGGTCACTTTGTTTAAATAGAGACACTCCATTTCTATGGGAGATAGGCTGTATCGACAAGCCTTAATTGCATAAGGTAACCAAGCATAAATATATTGATTAATTGAAGTAAATAGCTCTTCATATCCTTTTTCGCTTAAAATTATTTCGTCATGGACAATATTAAAGTTAAAGGTGTTGCAAACCTTTAATATTGCTTTTTTTACTTCTTTAATTTGATGGTTGTCTAAATATGGAGAAATAGATGTGCATAATTTATTTATGTTAATCCGATTATCTTGGTAGGTGTAAAGTGCTGTTTTTATTTTTTCCATATCAGAAAATAGGTACATATTATTGAGTTGAAAGCCTATTTCCATAGCTAAACTGTCAATATTTTTTTTTGAGAAAGGAAGTAATGATATTTTCTTTGTATCGATATAAACTGATCCAGAATAGGTAAATATTTGTTTTAAGCGTTTAATAATAAGACTTAAAGACAGTGGTTTGTTTCTTGGCCAGCGTCCTTCTTTTCTGATTGTAGGATAAAGGTCAAAATCTAATATTTTTGTGTATTGTACTTTAACAATGACCATGTTTTCGTAATCAGCTTTTAGCAGACACTTTAATAGACCCAACTTCATTTTTATGGCATTTCCTGATACTGAGAAAGTGCCTTCTGGGTAAATAAAAAATGAGAGACCATGACTTTTAGACTCACGGATATATTCTTGCAGTAGCAATTTATCTTGAGTATCCATTTTATTATTTCTTTTAATAAAACTAGAGGAAGCTTTATAAAATAGATTGAGTGGAAAAGTATTTAAATGGGAGGAGGCAAAAGATAAAATGTAGGATAAACATGTTCTATGTCTTGAGAATAATTCTGAAATAACGAATGGATCACTATGAGATATATGGTTGGAGACAAATATAGTAGCATCTTGTCTTTGATCTAATACATAAGTTGATTTTTTAGATTCATTAATTTCTTTTAATGAGGTAATTTCAAATATTTTATAGAATTTTTTTAATAAGAAGAAGATGAAAATATTTCCAGATGGAATAGTATTGCTCACTTTATGTTCATGATGATGAGATAAACTATGTCTTATTTTTTTCATTATTGATTGGAATTTAACATTTACATCAAGATCATAATGTTGATGAGACTTAATGTTATTTTTTATCTTTTTGTTACTGTTACTGATATTATCTTTAATCATAATATAACCTAATTTGATGCGTTTAGATGGATTTGAGTCTAAATCGTTTAAATTCATTCATACTAAATTCATAATATCCATTGATTCTGTTGCAAATATATTGATAATTTCGGTTATTTGTTTTTGTTGTTTTATTCTCTATATTGTTGACAGTAACATCTACATCGATTTTATCTTGATGGTAAACCGTTGCATTGTTCATGAAAATGGGTTTTATATCGAGTTCAGTAATAACTTTATAAGCTAAGTCAATATCATCATACCCCCAGCTTCCGTCATAATGCTCATCAAATCGTCCAACATTTAAAATATCTTGTTTTCTGAATACCATATTACAACCGTAAAAATGTCCCCAAGGGTGTTCTGTATTGGGTAAGAGTTCAATTTTTCCTAATCGCCGGTCTCTTAATAATCCATAGTTAGTAGGGCTATAAACACGTGGGCAGTTATCAAGGTGATTATTTTCTTTATTCATTCTATTGATATCAATATTATCAGCATGGATAAATTCTCTAATGCCGGTGAGGCAAATATTTTTACCATTATTTTCAATCTCTTTATTTATTTCGCTTAAGAAATATGGAGAAGGAATGCAATCACTATCAGAAAATACATTCCATTCATTATTGGCTATGTTGACGCCAATATTTCTTGCCGAGTTGAGTGAGAAACTACTTTCTAATTTAGGTCTGAAAAACATGCTTAAATTAAATTTATCTTTATATTGGTGGTAACAATGTATCATTTCATTACAACTTGAATTATTGTCAATGAGTATTACTTCAAAGTTATCAATGCTATATGTTTGTTTCGAGTAGCCATGCAATGTATTAAGGAGTAAGTCACTATTGTTATAACAAGGAATGATAATACTGAATTTGGCGGTCATAATGATTTTCCTAAAAATACCATTGATATGTTCTAAACATAAAATGTGATTGAAGCTATAGATTAGTGATTATTTTCAGTAAAAGCATGAGGCGTGAGTATGAAAGTTAACCTAGCTATTGATATATAATTCACGTAATGAATAGTCCTTTCCTACTAGTTGACTCTTCGCGCTGCTTAATTAAGCTGAAATTGGGATTGATCGCGTCGCTTGCTAGGGCTATTACGTACCCTAGATCTCAGCAATCATTCTGGCAGCCTTTATTGTGCATTATTCCCAGAATGGGTTAGTTCTGATCTTGTTTTGTGATTTTGGTAGGGTTTTGAGGGGCCTAGTGTAGGTATTTTAACTTTACTAGGTTTTAATCTATGGTGATGTGGCATATACAGTAGGCGCTGTTTTAGTTTGATTCAATCTATTTCTATTGAGAGTATTTTAAGTTTTTTGTAATCAATGATTATTTAAGTGCTTAATTAGTCGTTTTTAGCTTTAATGCATATAATTTTTATAGCTTCTCTATAATAAATTTGTTCAATGTGATTATGTTAATAAAATCTTGCTTAGAATGTGTTAAATTTACTTGGAATAAATATTTTCACCAAACATTAATACTTGCATTACCTTTGATACTTTCCTTATTTTCACAAATATTACTAGGTATTATTGATTTATTGATGGTGGGTCAATTAGGTGCTGCTGCCGTGGCCTCTGTTGCCTTTGTTAATGTATTGGCACCTTTATTACTTCATTTTACTTTCGGCTTGGCTTCGGCATTCTTGATTAAAATAGCGCATGCTTATGGCTCTGTAAATCATACATCTGGCGCTGAAGAGTTTAGGTATGCCATGATTTGTGCCATATTGATTGGTGTTGTTCAATGTGCATTGTTAATTAACAAACGGTAAACCCCCGGCTCTGCCGGGGTGACTCGCATAGGTTTCACCTATACCGCGGTATAGGTAGGCTCAAGTCTCGACCAAAAGACAGGAGAGCAAC
>NZ_JAKIKS010000211.1 GCF_023284005.1 Shewanella surugensis | reverse complement strand
GGTTGCTCTCCTGTCTTTTGGTCGAGACTTGAGCCTACCTATACCGCGGTATAGGTGAAACCTATGCGAGTCACCCCGGCAGAGCCGGGGGTTTACCGTTTGTTAATTAATAGTATCATTAGGTTATCTTGAGCTAGTGATACTATAGAGTTAAATATTTCGCTTCAATTTTTAAAATACAGGGCGTCCTTAAATTAATAGACTGCTCCTTATATTCTAAATAATAATCATACCAGTAAATATGCAGCCTTAGATGACTAGCGTTTTGTAAGGTATTACTCCGATAAAACTGCCGATAACAACGATTATTTTTCAAGTAACCTGAATGGTAGAGTCTTAATTTTTTCCCTCCAATCATAATTTCACGATAATCAACTCCATAATCTGCACTATAAGGAAAATGATACTGGCCATATTCGAACGGCCCTTGTACGATTTCAACATCTAAACGACTATCCAGTAATTGGCTTAATTGGAATGCTTGAACACGACTAATATAGGTAACCCCTCCTAGAATAACAAGTCCCATACCGACCACTAGCCACGACAATATACTGGGATGCTTGAAACGGACAATGACTCCCCAAAAACAAATAATAACAATCATAGTGATCAGTAATAATGCATCATAATAAGTCCACTTAACTGCATCATAAGCTAAGCTCCATTCCATGTAAGCTCCTCCTAACCATATTTTTTATCTCAATAAAATAATGCTAACCAACCAGAATTCAGTTTAAACCATACCGTGTATATACTGCCAATTAGACCCTGTTGGGATTGAACTTTCTAATAATATGCCACTATTACCTACTCAACCTCGTCTTGATATCGACAATCATGGCACTACCAAAAAAACAATAAAATGACCTGACAACGGATATTTATTAACTTATTGATTTGAAATAGATGTAAAATAGATGCAAAATAGATGCAAAATAGATGCAAAATAAATATACCCATTACGACCCCGAGTAAAGGTAAGGTAATACAATGATGCCTTTTAAAACAAATCACCCCCCGCCCCCCTCTTACCTCTCACTTATTCATGTTTGATAAGCGGTTAAATCACAATAAAAATAATAGGACAGATTGACTGCCATATTAAAGCGTATGGCGAGTAATATGACATCGTGTCTTTTACAATCAATTTTTACTGCTAATTTAATTATAACAATAGAATGAATAATCGCACTTACTTGATTAACAAATTGATTTCTAAGTGAATAAAAAGTAATCTTAACATTCACAACCCATAGTTCAGATTTCAGATTGGTGATCCTAACGACATAAGCGATAACGTAGTCAAAGGAGTCATAAACGCGTATCTAATACTGAAATAAAAGGGCTTCGGCTACTCGTTACTAAGTGATCGGTTTTTCTCTTTGTTGGCTTATTAGCTTAGAATGACGAGTCCACCATTCTAAGCCACGATAAAAATCGCTTTTATATCGAATCATATTTAACCCCCAACGTTACACCGATCCTAGCGATCCCACTAAATAATCAAGACCTAAGGCAATAAACAAACTCATTCCAGCCCAATTATTGTTTAAAAATGCCTTAAAGCATAACGCCCTATCACGATTAAAAATAAGCTTTTGTTGGTAGAGGCCAAAGCCGACAAATGCCAATATCCCCAGCCCATAAATAAGGCCCCTATCGGCAAAATAACCTGCTGCCATAAAGCACACTAATGCCGCTAATTGAAAGCCAAAAATGATCTGCCGATCGTATTGCCCAAATAAAATAGCCGTCGATTTAATCCCAACTCTAAGATCATCATCCCTATCCACCATCGCATACATAGTGTCATATGCCACAGTCCAACACCAATTAGCGGCAAATAACCACCAAGCATGGCGAGGAACGTGGCCTAATTGTGCCGCGTAGGCAATAGGAATAGACCAACTCCACACAACCCCTAAAAACATCTGCGGCATATTAGTCACGCGTTTCATAAAGGGGTAGATCACCGTGAGAATAATCCCCACTACAGCAAGCTTCATCACTAAAGGGTTAAGCATTAATACCAATAAGAAGGCGATAAAAGCCAGTGCGAAAAATAAACTCAAGGCTTCTTTAGCACTCACCTCCCCACTCGCTAATGGCCTGCTTTTTGTTCGCTCAACGTGACCATCAAGTTCTCTATCAGCATAATCATTAACAATATCGCCACAAGAGCGCATCACTAAAACACCAATGACAAAAATGACGATATTCTTTACATCTGGCATGCCACCCGCGGCCAACATTAATGCCATCAAACAAGGCCAGAGGAGTAAAAAAGTACCAATAGGGCGATCCATACGTGCAAGACGCATATAAACGGATACTCTTTCTTTTATATTCATTAATTTCATTACCCGAATTCAAGATCCATAAAGCCTATTTTACCCACTAGCAAGACTCTAATCTTGCATAGGCCAACATCAACCATTTACTGCCTACATCAAAGAAATTCACTTCCACACGAGATTGTGCACCACAGCCCTCATAATTCGTGATTAAGCCCTCCCCAAATTTAGGGTGCATGACTTTTTGACCTAACTTGAAACCAGAATCATTCGCTATATTGGCCTTTCTAGAAGGCGTGCTTACACTGGGTCTTGACACTTGGGTCTTTAAACGAATTTCCTGAACATGCTCTTTGGGAATTTCACCAATAAACCGTGAAGGCCTTGCATAATCTTCTCGCCCGTATAAACGACGAGATTCTGCATAGCAAATGTACAGTTTTTGCATGGCTCGCGTCATTCCGACATAACAAAGACGACGCTCTTCATCGAGCCTGTCCCCTTCTTCAATGGCTCTTTGACTCGGAAAGAGCCCTTCTTCGACACCGGCCATAAAGACCATTGGAAATTCCAGCCCTTTCGCTGAATGCAACGTCATCAGCTGCACTGCATCGGTAAAATCATCCGCTTGCCCTTCTCCCGCCTCTAGCGCCGCATGAGATAAAAAGGCATTGAGCTCTCCCATGTCTTCACCCTCTTCAGGCATCACAAAACTGCGGGCAGCAATAACCAGTTCCTCTAAGTTTTCAATCCTCGCTCGGGCCTTCTCACCCTTTTCCGCTTCATACATGACTTTTAAACCAGAGTGACTAATCACATGATCGGTCATTAAATGCAAAGAGCGCGTGCCAGCGTCTTGACTCATCGTCACAATTAAATCCATGAAGCCACGCACCGCATTCGCCGCTCTACCACTGAAGACTTTTTCTTCTAGTAAGCGCAAGGCTGCTTGCCACAGGGTCAGCTCATGTTGACGCGCTGTTTGACGAAGAATATCTAATGTACGTCCACCAATCCCACGGGCTGGGGTATTGACCACCCGCTCAAATGCCGCATCATCATCTTTGTTATTCATCAGACGCAAATAACCCATTGCATCTTTAATTTCTTGCCGTTCGAAGAAGCGTTGACCGCCGTAAATACGATAAGATAAACCTTTATGCAATAAGGCTTCTTCCAATACTCGAGATTGCGCGTTAGAACGATATAAAATTGCGCAGTCTTCAAGTTTTTTACCTTGATCTAGCCATTCACTAATACAGCCGATAATAAAACGGGCTTCATCCATTTCATTAAAGGCACAATAAAGGCCAATAGGCTCACCATCTTTATCTTCAGTCCATAGTTTTTTACCCAAGCGCTCGGCATTGTTCGCAATTAGTGCGTTCGATGCTTTTAAAATATGACCTGTTGAACGGTAATTTTGCTCTAATCGAATCGTTTGGGCTGCAGGAAAATCGGCTAAAAATTTATGTAAATTTTCAACTTGTGCGCCGCGCCAACCATAAATAGACTGATCGTCATCCCCCACGATCATGACATTGGCTTTCACACCGGCAAGCACACGGATCCAAGCATATTGTATCGCATTGGTATCTTGAAACTCGTCCACTAAAATATGCTTAAACCTGTCTTGATAATGCTCTAAAATATGGGGTTTATTAAGCCAAAGCTCATGGGCACGCAATAATATTTCAGCAAAATCCACCAAACCCGCACGATCACAAGATTCTTGATAAACTTTATAAATGGCGAGTAAATTTTGCTCAATGGGGAAACCACCCGCATCAATATGTGAAGGCCTTAAACCTAAATCTTTTTTCCCATTAATATAGCCTTGGGCTTGACGAGGAGGATACTGTTTTTCATCCAAATTAAGGCTTTTTAAAATACGTTTTATCAGTCTTAACTGATCATCAGAGTCGAGAATTTGAAAGCTTTGGGGTAAATTAGCGTCTTTATAATGGGTGCGAAGCAATCGATGTGCTAAACCATGAAAGGTCCCTATCCACATACGTCCCATGTTACCGCCAGCAACTTTTTCCACCCGAATGCGCATTTCTGCCGCGGCTTTATTGGTAAAGGTAACGGCTAAAATAGCATAAGGGCTTTGCTGCTCTACTTGCATTAACCAAGCAATGCGATGGGTCAATACCCGTGTTTTACCACTGCCAGCACCCGCCAAAATCAGCATACTAGATTGAGGTGCGCCAACAGCCTCACGTTGCTTATCATTCAGGCCGTCCAGTAAAGAAGATACGTCCATTATTGCCTCCAAAAAATCGAGCAGGAAGTATAACAGAAGTTATCAGGCGAGGTTATCCCTCTTAGGGAGTGGTAAGAGGCTGTCCTTTAACGGTTCTTAAAACAGTTCTTAATAACGGATTGCAGTAGGGTACGTTGGCTCTACCCTTCCTTAAAAGAAAAGACCCATTGACTGATGAGTCCTCCCACACAAGTGCCCACAAAAGGCATCAATAAATAATCCCAATTCCATGCCTTCGTCGCAAGTGCTATTGCTATTGCTATTGCTATTGCTATTGCTATTGCTATTGCTATTGCTATTGCTATTGCTATTGCTATTGCTATTGCTATTGCTATTGCTATTGCTATTGCTATTGCTATTGCTATTGCTATTGCTATTGCTATTGCTATTGCTATTGCTATTGCTATTGCTATTGCTATTGCTATTGCTATTGCTATTGC
>NZ_JAKIKS010000210.1 GCF_023284005.1 Shewanella surugensis | reverse complement strand
TTAGTGTACGGCTCAATAAACAGGCTGACTCCTGCTTAAAGGTGCCCAAATCTTAGTGTGTGGTGGCTAATAGAGTGGGCTTTGTGCTGAAAGGTGCCCAAATCTTAGTGTGTGTCAACAGGCTGACTCCTGTTTAAAGGTGCCCAAATCTTAGTGTGTGGTGGCTAATAGAGTGGGCTTTGTGCTGAAAGGTGCCCAAATCTTAGTGTGTGTCAACAGGCTGACTCCTGTTTAAAGGTGCCCAAATCTTAGTGTGTGGTGGCTAATAGAGTGGGCTTTGTGCTGAAAGGTGCCCAAATCTTAGTGTGTGGCTCAATCAATAGGCTGACTCCTGTTTAAAGGTGCCCAAATCTTAGTGTGCGGCTCAATCAATAGGCTGAGTCCTGTTTAAAGGTGCCCAAATCTTAGTGTGCGGCTCAATTAACAGGCTGACTCCTGTTTAAAGGTGCCCAAATCTTAGTGTGTTTCTGGTAAAAGAGGTGGATGAACTAATAACTATGAACACTTCTTAGTTGAAAAGTGGTTAGCTTTATTCGATACTTACCATATCAAAGCGCGAGAGTTACCTTAAATGAATGAAGATAAACAATTAGAGCAAGAAGATATGGATGATAATAGTGCTTTAATGATAACAACGAATAAAAGTGTTGATTTAAAATCTACTTTCTTCAAAAAAAGTCATAATTTGGTTTTTTCGCAGTTATCACTATCACCGGTGATGCATGATATTGTTGCTTTGTTCCTCACTCGCTTACATAAAGATCACTGGGTCCCATTTATGAATGGGGAGCAGATACATAGCCCTACTTACAGTTTTTCAAGTGATGTATTAAAGGATTGGTTTGGTTTTTCTGATTCAAAGCAACAATACGCTACGTTGGTATTGCCTGCGGAACGTCTAAGTAATAAATCTATTGGTATAAAAGATCCTAAAACGAAAAAATTCTCTTTTACTTCATTATTTAAACGTATCTATTATGAAGATGGGGCTCTTTATATTACTCCGAACGATTTGCTCATTAATGAATATCTGGCTATTTCTGGAGGTCATAGTCAGGTTCCTCATCGTAACTTTAGAAACATAAAAAAAGAACATGCTAAGCGTCTTTATACGATGTTATGTCGGTATAAAAATGAAGCTTTTAGCGTGTTTCATCCACAAAAATTAGCTGAGCTTCATGCGTACTTCGGTTTACTCAATCAGCAAGGCCAACTGCAAACAAAAAGTTATGGGGTGGTAAGTAAATTCATTCAGCGGATTATTAAGCCTTCAATAGAAGCGATAAACAAGAACGAGCCGTTTCTTCACTTTTTAATTGATGAGAAGACGGGGAATTTGGGCTATGAGGCTATCAAAGAGGGTCGAAGGATAGTCGCGATTAGGTTTTTATTTAGATGGGAAACTCCACAGTCGGTGGCAGAAAAGGAAGCTGATGAGAGAGAAAAACTTGGTGACGTTATTTCTCCACTCGATATGGCTAAGTTAACTTTTGATATGGTAAGTAACTTCTCGTCGGGTGATTCAGGTAATCCTACGGTTGGTGAATTGAATAATATGATGTCCCTAACCGGACAGTTGCTCTCCGAAGGATTACTGTTAGATGGGGAGTTTATGTCTAAGTTTGCACTGGCGATGTCGGAAGCAAAAAACAACGATGTACCCGGTTCTTTAAATGAAGGGGATGTAATCGAGCACGAGGAGTCGTGATTTTCCTTAGCTATCCCACATATTTACACATTGCCGTGAAGTAGATTAAAATATTTTAATACATATAGTTATGTCATATTGTGCCGATGATTTCAGGGTGAAATCATCAATTTTTTGAGTTTTCACCTGTCTACTCAGATCTAATTATTTTGTCAAAATACATCTAAAAGCTCATAACTGTGTTATTCCCCCTCCCCTTCTATTTACGTTATTTTCTCTCATAACTATAAGTGTTATTTTAAATACCACTTTGTAACTTTGCTACTATTACTTATATTTTGTAATAGTTCGTAATCACTATAAGAAGAACTCAAACATTTTGGAGGGCTTATTTTTGTGGAGTAATTATTTTTCTTTGATTTACAAAAGTGAGGTTGTTTTATAATGAATAAGCAGTATTATAGCTCCAAGTCATAAAAGCTGCATTTATCTAATAAAAAAGGATTCGTATGTACCAAGCACAGAACTCTTTGCGTAGAATCGCGGAACGCTCTCATGATTTATTAACCTCCTTAACTGAAGAAATTGAAGCGCAGAAAAGAGAGTTTAATACGGATTCTTACTTCCAGACATACTCAAAAGCGGCAGTTGCTAAATTGCCTCACTTATCTAAAGCTGTAGTAGATAAGGCCGTTGGGGAAATGGAAGATGCCGGATATCAATTTGGGAAGCGCAAAGCGGGTAATACAGAAAAGTATGCTATGACAATATCAGACATTGTTAGTATCTATGAGCATAGGAAAGTAAAAAAATATCGTGATAAAAGAAATAAGGCCTTCACTATTTTTGTCGCAAATTTAAAAGGTGGTGTATCAAAAACAGTAACCACAGTTTCATTGGCGCATGGACTACGGACTCACCCTACTCTACTGAAAGAAGATATACGAGTTTTAGTTATTGATCTTGATCCTCAATCTTCAGCAACTATGTTCTTGAATCATCGACACTCTATTGGAGTGGTTGATACTACTGCTGCTCAAGCGATTTTACAGAACGTGTCGAGAGAAGAGCTTATTAATGAATTCATCGTTAAATCGGGAGTGGATGGAGTGGATGTCATTCCTGCCTCTATCGATGATGCATTTATCGCATCGAATTGGGAAGCGTTAGTCACAGAGCATTTGCCTGGTGAAAACCCTAATAACTTACTAAGTAGTGCCATCATTGATAAGTTAGATAAGGATTATGATTTTATATTTATAGACAGTGGCCCTCATTTAGATGCGTTCTTAAAAAATGCACTAACATGTTCAGACTTATTAATGACCCCTATTCCGCCTGCACAGGTTGATTTCCATTCCACTCTTAAATATTTAAATAGATTACCTGAATTGATGTCAGTAATAGAAGAGTCAGGTGCTAATCCCAAATTAAAAGGGAATATCGGCTTTATGACTAAACTAGCAAACAAAGTTGATCATAAATTATGTCACAGTTTAGCTAAGGAGATTTTCGGGGGAGATATGCTGGATGCTGTGTTGCCTAGGCTTGATGCTTTTGAACGTTGTGGTGAATCTTTTGATACTGTGATCACTGCGAACCCTAATACATATGTGGGTAGTAAGGATGCTTTAAAAGGTGCGCGGGTTGCGACGGAAGACTTTTCAAAAGCTGTTTATGATCGTATTGAATTTATTCGCTCGAATGGGGGAGCTTAATCATGCAAAAAAGAGCGACGATAGGACGTACTTTACAAGGGTTCTCATCAAATAAGCATATAGATAAAAACACTAATACGCGTAAGCAAGTATTTACTTTAATATCTGGGAAAAAAGTTGAGTTCACTTTAGAGAATATTCCTTATGAAAAGCTAGAATCTACTTTGTTTGTTGATATGGAAAACAACGGCAGAGACCAGTCGGCGTTAACGGAGGCTTCGCTTAAGCCCATTACAGACACTATTATCACTCATCAATACTTTCCAGCAATTGGGAGGAAGGTGGGTGACAAAATAGAAATATTGGATGGTTCTAGACGGTTAGGTGCGGCAAAAATTGCAAGAGTGGGTTTGGATGTTTTGGTTCCTGATGAAGATATTGAAGCCCCTGATGCGCGGCATCTGACTAAAACTATTCAAACTGCGAAAGAGCATAGTTTGAGGGAGTTGGGATTATGGTTGATCGTGGAAAAAAATAAGAAGGGATTAGACCAAAAACAACTAGCAAAAAAAGAAGGAATGTCAGCAGCTAAGGTAAGTAGGGCTATTCAGTGTGCGTCAGTGCCTTCAGAAATGTTGTCAGCTTTCCCGATCCAGTCAGATTTAACGTATCCGGATTTTAAGAATCTACTGGATATGTCTAGTTTCATCGATAAAGAAAATCTGGAGTTATCTGTATTATCAGATAAGGTTAAGGATGATATTAAGGAAGCGGATGAGGTTAACAAAGATGATATTAAGGATTATATTATCGCATGTTATAACAAAACATTTCGGATACTCAAAAAGGAGCATGATGATAAGTTAGGTGGTGCCGGTCCTAAAGATGTAGTCATAGAGAAGTTGTGGGAGTTTGAGGGCAAGAACTCATTCGCTAGAAAGAAAACTAAAAAACGCGGGTTTAGTTATGAGTTTGGGCACATTCCGCGAGAGTTGCAAAAAAAACTGGATGAGGCTATCAAAAAAACATTAGAGGATAATTGCTAGCAATTAAATATATGCGCTATTAATAATGGTGTATTTCTCAAAATGTGAAATGCATCCTCACTTCGTTAATCATAGTAACCTACTAATTAAAATTGTTTTTTTTTATTATTAATGAGGTATTTCAGGGTGAAATCCTCAGTTTTTATGCCTAGTTTCGGCTATTACAACGGGTTTGTTACTCTTGTTCCTTTGTTTATAGTCGTGTTCTTATGCTAAAGATTATTTATCGAAGGAGTTTAGCTTTCAATTTAAATATAATAAAAATAATTTAAGGAGAAAGATGTGGAGGACATCGATATGTCTGGGTTTACGATGAAAGAGATTTTGATACTTAAAAGAGTGATGACTTTCACCAGGGATGATGGTTAGTCGAGATCAGCTCTTAAGAGGAACTAAACACGAAGGGTAGTGGAAAAAGTAATCGTGGTATTGATGTTATTATTTGCCGGATAAGAAAGAAAGTTCCAGTCAATAGGAATGAAGTTGATAGACTTCAGTTAGTGCGTAATAGAGGTTAAGTAGCCAAAATGGGTGAAGAGTTGGGATTGTTAAGCCTGTCCTATCTTGGTCTTTATCAGCGGGGAAAATGGGGGTTAGTTTAATATAGGGTTCTGTCGCAAACAGCCTAAATACTTTATGATCTAAGCATCACTTTTTATGCTTAATGTTTATGAAACTCAATTTTTCAGGCCGACATTACCCTTCTGCGATCATCA
>NZ_JAKIKS010000209.1 GCF_023284005.1 Shewanella surugensis | reverse complement strand
ACTGGTGTTGAACTTTACTTTTAGCCATAACCATTTATCCACTCAAAGCCTTACTTTAACTATAGTTCAGTTTTAGTAGCTTATGGCTGAGACTTGTCGGTAATCAGGAAAATTTATGACTGGAGTGAGCTTAAGTTTATGGCATTAAAAACCTTTATTTGCAGTTCAAATATCGATGCTCTGGAGCAAGCGTATCGCAACTATAAAGAGTAATTGATCCTGTTTTTTTTTGTAATAGTCAAGTATTTTGGTCATCCTTTGAATGTTATTTCTTATCATCTAGTACTATTTTATAACGAGAAAATTTAAAGTAAATGTTACTTGTTATGATATATTGTATTCATATTGTGAAGGTCATATCTGTGAGTGAACTGCTTAAATTGGAAGTTAACTGTTACCTACTAATGACGCCCATGTAATAAGAGGTAGAATGGTGACGAAAAACCTATTTGATAAACAAGTTAAAGAAATAGCTGTTAAAACGGTATTACATTTTGATGATAATGGCCATTATTGTGCCATTGATTATGCTGAACTTTATGACACAATCGTGTCTTCAGGCCATATTGAATATAAAGGTAAAATATTTTTGCCTTCTCAGTATTTAGTGAACTTGCCTGAAAAAGAGGTCATAGGACAAATGCAATTGATTACGCAGCAGATTCAACTGGTATTAGAAGGGAAAAAAGGTATTTTCATTCGAGGAACAGAGCTTTCAGTCCCTAATAAATCATTTTTTGAATGGGTCGTGGATCTCTCCGCTTTAGGTTTGTTAGGGGTCATTACCTCTTTATTTATCATTTTTGATTGAATGGTGTTTTGGCGATGTTTTTATCGCCGCTACTAAGACTAAAAGTGTCATGTTCATGGCACTTTTTATTTGCTACATGCTTTGTTTTTTCTTAATCTACATGTCATTTAAACTTCAATAAATAACCATGCTTATTTTTTAATAAGCATGGTTTTAAAAGGATGCGGTATGAAGTATCAATGGATTTTGTTCGATGCCGATGAAACCCTGTTTCATTTCGATGCATTTAAAGGGCTGCAAATCTTGTTTTCGCGATTTAACGTGGAATTTACACAGGAAGATTTTGATTATTATCAACAGGTTAACCTCAAGCTTTGGGTGAGCTATCAGGCGGGGGAAGTCAGTGCTAAGCAATTACAAGAACAGCGATTTCAGTCTTGGGCAGAGAAGCTTAATGTTACCCCCAAAGTATTAAACAGTGGCTTTTTGAATGCGATGGGTGATATTTGTTGTTTATTGCCGGGCGGACAAGTATTGATTGATGCACTTAAGGGCAAGGTGCGTTTAGGGATCATTACCAATGGTTTTACTGCATTACAAACCATTCGATTACAAAGAACAGGTTTACTTGATATTTTCTCTTTGGTGGTCATTTCTGAGGAAGTAGGGCTTGCCAAACCCGATGTGGGTATTTTTGAATATGCATTTGATCGTATGGGACAGCTTGAGAGTGAAAAAAAGCGTGAGCGCATAGAGCAGCCTGAGCCTGTAGAAACGTTTGATCGCAACCGCGTGTTAATGGTGGGGGATAATCAGCATTCAGATATTAAAGGGGGTATGAACGCAGGCATAGACACCTGTTGGCTCAATCGATTTGATGAGTCATTAGCCGATAATATTAAGCCCACATATCAAGTCTGTTCTTTACTTGAATTAAAAGAATTACTGATCCCCAGTGCTGTAGCGGTGTGAAATTCATCACAGTGTTGTTTTATTATGCTTAAAAGCTGTGATGGTCGATTTTTTATTCGCTTGAACAGCTTAGGGGTTTACAAGCTCATGATAACCCCCTATTATCTGCGCCACTGGAGAGATGGCAGAGTGGTCGAATGCACCGGTCTTGAAAACCGGCATGGGTTTATAGCCCATCTAGGGTTCAAATCCCTATCTCTCCGCCAAATAAAACGAAAAAGCCGCTAATTTTATTAGCGGCTTTTTCGTGCCTAGTTGCCAATAAAATAGTACGGGTTTATAGCGCACGTATGTAGGGTTCAAATCCCTATCTCTGTGCCAAATAAACAAAAAAGGCAACCTTAACATGTTGCTTTTTTGCACCTGAGATAAAAATGAAAACGGCATGGGTTTATAGCATGTCTATGTCAGTCCCCTTTGAGATGAAAATGTCATTGGCCTTCATTTAAAGGCTAAAGCATTTTTTAGGATGATTGTATAAAGTTATTGATGACTTGATTAAAGTAGCTGGGATTTTCAATAAAAGGAAAGTGCTTACCGCCTTCATGTTCTTCAAAAATAACCAGCTTGGCATTGGGGATTTGTTGGCTGGTCCAGTATTGGGAAGATGCGGAGATCAGACTTGCGCGGCCGCCAATGACTAAGGTAGGTAGGGTGATCTTTGGAAATAGGCTGCGCCAGTCTTGATAAAAAGCATCATAGAGTAGTGACGCCGCAGCTTTTTTGGGAAGGGTGTCACTGTTATCTAGCAACAATTGCCTTTTTTCATCAGATGCAGATTTACTTAACATACAGTTGGAAAAAACCTTCATAAAGTGATCATCTTGGCTAGAGGCGATTTGATCACAAAGTTGATCGATGGATTTTGGATCGGATGTCGGGCCATAATTTTGGATCTCTGTTTGATTCCAAATCGGGTTCATCATTGGAGTGGCGGCTCTATCGATAAAAATGAGCTTACTAAGCGGTGAGGATCCAAAAAGCTCTAAATAGCAACAGATGATAGTGGCACCAAAATTATGACCGAGTAGGATGAGCTCCTTTAGTTGCAAATGTTCAATAAACTCATGGAGATCTTTTGCTAGTCTATGCACTTTATAGCCATGGGTGACTTTTTGTGATAAACCATGGCCTCGCATGTCGAGAGTAAGGATGCGATATTGACTGCTCAGGTCATCGAACTGATATTTAAAGACTTCACAGCTTATATTCCATGTTGGGAGCATGAGCAGAGTGGGTCCTTGCCCCTTGTCTAGGTAGTGTAACTGGGCACCATCATTAGTGATAAAATAATGGCTATAAGGAGAGATGACAGCCACAACGCATATAACTCCAGCAGCAAAATGATGTCTCTATTATAACCAGTAAACCTTCTTTTTATGGTAAATGAAGTGTAATTAACCTGAGATCAAATAACACAGTGTGATTGAAGCTTAGTAGAGTAAATACATTATTAACTTGTCTAGTCGATATTTGGCGTCAACAGCCCGGAGTACCATCCCTCTTAGGTCCTGTCATTGAGGATGATCAATGGTAACTTAATTCTAAAGGTAATCTACCTCGCTAGCATTGGATAAGTAAAAACAACAAATGGGTAAAGTTAAATAAGAAGCGACAAAGAATTGCGGCCCATAGTCGGCCGATAAAATGAAAGATGAGTCCGTAGCCAATGCCTGCGAGTGTGGCGAATACCATGAGTAATATGCCGCCGGCAAAGTGGGTGAGGCCAAAGAGGATACTGGCCAAGATTAACCCCACAATCCAACCACACTTTTCGGTGATGAGTTGTTGAAAGTAACCTCGAAACAAGGCTTCTTCGGCGATGCAGACGAAGAACAGATTGTTGAAGGCAAATAACCACTACCAGCTGGGGAGCGAGAGTTCAGGTTTGAGCGCCCCTAATACACTTGCGATAGGAAGCAGTGCAAATAAAGGGATGAGGGTGAACAAAATAGGTTTGAGTTTGACGGTTTTAGCCTGTCCGAGCAGTGGTGGATAAGCCAATATCAATGCAAACAACAACATTGGTTTATCGAAGTTAAGATACATTGAATCGGGTACGCTGTTTGGGCTGGCGACAACCTTATTTAATACTTGAAGATTATTAAAACCCGGCACGAAATGAAAAAATAGGGCTAAAGACCAAAAGCTTATAAAGAGTAAACCGACATAGCGCCAAAAGGAATTAAATGAAGGGGTTTTATAGGCGATGCCCAAGTCTATGATAATACTTGCAAGCCCTGTGAGGTTGAGCCTGTGTTCGAATAATCCTCCTATTAGGCAAAGTGCCAGTAACGCGAATGCGGCTTTAAATTCTTGTAATAAGATGGCAATGAGTGACAGAGCAAGTGGAAGCCAAATCCAAATTGAGATATCAAGTGTCATTCATTTCCCCTCGAGGTTGAATTACCCCCGAAGCGGTTTGGGTTTATATGAAGTGTAGAATGTTTGAGTATAAATAAAATTATCACTTTGAGCGCAGGTAAGTGGATGGTAATAAAATCTAACTGCTTTTTTATTCTTTACTGCTAAAGTCTAATTTTATATTATCTCTTAGCCTATATTACAACTTAACTTATTGATTGTTAATTAATGTTTGAGTTTTGTTACAGGTTGTAATATGAGCTATTATCAAGGAAGTATAATGAAAAAGTCTTTATTTATCTCTTTACTCTTTTGTGTTTCTTTTATGAGTCATGCTTACTATGGTGATCCGAAACAACAAGTCAGCCATTTTTTTACTGAGTTAGGGAAAGGAGAAATATCTCAAGCGGTTGATAACTTGTATGCGAGTAATCCATTAGCGGCGCAAAAATCACAAGAACTGACGCTGTTGAAGCAACAATTAGGCAGTATAGAGCCTTTGTATGGCAAGTTTTTGGGCTCTGAAGATATGCATTATGAAGTGATATCTGATTCGGTTGTGAGGGTTGTTCGAATGGCTAAATATGAACAACATCCAGTGACATGGGAATTTTATTTCTATAAACCTAAAAAGACTTGGATGATTAGTCAGGCGCTTTTTGTTGATCAATTTCAGGTGGTTGATTTAAAAAAGTAAGCCTTGTTACTATTTAAGGTTTATTGAGTGAATACAATGAGCTGCTTGCTCACTGTATCTGCTTTACTTTACAGGCATTTTTAGCGGCTTCTCTGCCAAATGTAAAGCAGAATGAGTCAGTGTAATGGCTTCTAGCATAACTTCAGGAACGGAGCAGTTAAATAAAATAGCAGTGGCTTTATTGTCTATGCAGGGCGGGATCGCACTTTGTTAACAAAGATTGAATCTGCTGAATTACTGTGATCTAATCGCACCTCACTTTCTGAGAGGTAACCCAATGACCCTGATCGAACACCTTAC
>NZ_JAKIKS010000208.1 GCF_023284005.1 Shewanella surugensis | reverse complement strand
AATGACTTGTGTCATGAGCCGATAGCCTTTGCGTAAGGTGAACCAAGAGAAGATATAGGGGACGAAGGCGATGCCGAGAAAGAGTAGTAATGAGACTTTGCGTTCTTTTGGGGTGATGTCTAGTTGTTCATTCGGGTGGCCGCATTGGGGGCAGGTGGCGGCTTTCTTTGAGATGTGATGTTGGCATTGGCTGCACTGAATGAGTGCCATGGCATGTCCTTATGTCCGTGGGTGTTCATCTATTTTAGTCAACATTTATGAATATGGGATCGTGAGTGATGTTGTGGGCTTTGTTAGTGGTTTATAGCGTCATCAAGTAGTGATGGCTATATAGGTCATAAATAAAAAAAAGCCCCGACATGGATATCGGGGCTTGAGGTTTTTGCTTTAATGGATTTGAGTGAGATTCAGGAGTCCACTCATACTAAACTTTAGTCTATATTCTGTAAATATTCAAATTGGCCGATAAGGACCAGTGATAAAGACTGTTTATCACTGGTAGCGTTATTTTATTTTTTCACTTCACAATCAGCCTGAGATAACACAAAAATTTTATAAGACGCATTACGTGAAAAATACGCTTCATTGCGGCATTCTTGATAACCCAACTCTTTCACTTTTTCTCGTGTCATAGAGTCTAAAACCAAGCCTATGATCCCACCAGTAATAGAGAAAATTAATAAGAAGGTACCTATAGGTAACCATATAACCTTATTTTGAATTATTTTGTAAAGTAGACAAAACAAGACAAAAAAGAAGAATCCTGATAATACCCAAACAGAGATGTTATTTAATAAACCACCGACCTTTATTCTACTGGCTTCACCAACACTGTTGTAAACATCTAAAAAACCAATAGACATATAAGCAAAAAAAAGAAAGATCACTGTTCCTATCAAAAAACAAAATACTTCTTTTAACTTTTCAGTCTTTTTATTCTTCATTAATTTCATCTATTAGCCCTTCTATTTTTTCTAACATACCCTCGGTATATTGATATTCATTATCTAAATCAGAAACAGCATATCCAATACCAAAACAAGCGAAGGCAAAAAGCGCAACTTGCCCAGCAACAGGAATGGAAAAACCAGCCAAAGCCGCAGCACTTGAACCCAAAAGAACAGTACCTTGAGCAGCTACACCAGTTACAACCCCTTTAGCCACATCGGCTGAAAAACGTTTAACAACTTCTCTTAATGTCACTTCGTCATTCATCATATAGTCGGCTGCATTCACCGCACCACTAAAGGCTATTTCAACAATGATATTTGACTTGAAAAATGCCTTATTTCCTTTCAAGGTGTTTAAAGCCAGCCCCATTTTAAGCATTTGTGGTGTGCTTCTTTGCCAGCGTGTCCCTAAGTCTAAATATTTAGGCTTGTAGTTTTCGATAACAATATGCTCAACACCATTTATCACGACTGCACTGGCCGTAGCCCCAAAAGAGTTCAATGTTTTACCGAGTGAGTGAGCCGATTTTAAGCCCATCGCTAACCCCGTGTAATTTTTCCCTTCTGACATATTGTCATAGGCACTATTTTGTTGCAGATTTTCAAGGTATTCCTCAGCCTCATCCAGCGTTAATAAAGCCAGTGAAACCGTATCTTGATTAGAAAAATCCCATTCAATGTCATAACGCTCACGGGTTGTAAAATCCTCCGCTGGCCAATGCATATTATTCGGGTTCATTTTTACCCCTGCCTGACTTTGACTAGCCACAGTTGCTAAACTAGCTGCGGCCAACGTAGGGGCTAACATTGATTGCTTTTGGGTAGACGCAGCTTGTTCGGCTTCTGCCGCTGCTCGCTTTTTCGCTAATATCCTTTCTCTGTGTGCAGCATGTCTAGCGTCACTAACGGGATCGTATTTGCTGTTCTCCATCGCTTCTTGGTGCCGCAATTTTTGCTGTCTTAAGTTCTTCTCTTTATGCGTCAATTTCTCTGTAGGAAATGAGGGGCTAACAGGCCTTTTATTTCTCGTTGAAACACAGTAATAACATTGACAACTCATCACAATCCTTTGTTAATGAAAAAAGAGGACAGAATTACAGTTAACACATTGCCAATGCAAGCATTATTCGTTAAAAGTGATAAAAATGAGGTTTGTGTCGCAAAGTTGAAAAGGTCATTTCAGGAATTGAACAGTGATAACATCTGTTATCACTGGTAGAGATGATAAGCCCCATTATCACTGGTAGCCGACTTCAATAAATTCCCCACATTCAGGACACTCAAAGATGTCTGCATGGATCACGCATACCATTGCAATGCAGTTGTTCCTACGAATGAAACAAGCGGGACAAGGGTTTTGGCCATGAGCGTAAATAGTCTCGTAATATTTGATTGTACTGCCTGCGATATGGGTACCCATATCTTGCATGATTGCAATTTCATCATGCAAACATTCTCTGAACTCCGTGTACATAACAACGTCCCTGTAAACACCACAGAGTAATTATAGCAAGTCAGAAATTGGCCAGTGATAAGAACCTTATCACTGATAGCGTTAGACCCATTAGTTAGTTGATTATGATTCTTTCTGCACTATATTTTCATGTAGGACGTTATTGTGTTGCTATTAAATAGCGGTTATTTGTTTCCATAATTGGCGACATCATGTGTTGAGTATATAAATAATGAATAATATAAATAAGTTGAAAGATTACTGCTTAAAAAATAAATTAGTATTATCTCTTGTATTGGTTATAGCAGTTTGGAATGCCTACCTTACATATGAACTTGACAATCATGACCACTATTATGATTACGCAGAGTTTTACCATGAACATGAAGAGGTTTATGCTAGTAAAATGCATGCTCACGATTATGATTATTCAGCGGAAGGACATTCACATGACCACAACCACGATTATGATTATTCAGAAGAGGGGCACTCGCATGATTATGCAGACAGCTATCACTCTCACTACTAAAAATACATAATCAGGTAGCCGGAGGCACCAAGGCACCAAACCTCCAGCCTAAACCACTGTTCATTTATAACTCTGAATCTCAACTTATGGAAACCAGTGATAATGATCCTTATCACTGGTAGATATGCGCCTTTTTGCATCAAATATTTAACAATGGTATCTTGCAGTATTAAGTGAGCAGCTAAGAACGTTATCCTGCTGCCATTCAATAAGACGTTAGCTTTTTTTTGAGGGATTAATGGAAAACTATTTAGATAAATCAGGTAAAGCGATGCTGTCTGCTACTATGACTTTCGATTACGCTAGATCTGCTGAAAAAATGACTGAGTTTAATTGTATCGGAAAAGACAATCTTGCGTGGAAAGAAGGGCCATTCATATCGTCTCCAGCTAATATGCCTGATATCGACCGGTCTTATCCATATTGTTTTAAAACGAGTAAAGAGTTTGCTATGACAGCTCAGCTCGTTTTAGGCGAGAACCCTAAAGTGTCAGAAAATGGTGGTGTTAAGATTCCACTTCCTCCTAAGGATGAACATGAGTCTCGAGTAGAGCCTGTTCTTGCGAAATTAGCAATAATAGAACAGTTTGAGCTATTCAAAGAATACCTATCTACGTTTGATGGTCCTATAAACAAGAAGAAACGAAAAGCATGGGAAGGACAAGTTGATCCTTTAACTTTAGAGCTTCTTATAGAACTAACCGATCGTAGAAATGAACTTACCCATGACTCTGAATATTTTCTTCCAACAATAAAAGAAGCTGTAGAGTATTTCTACAAATTAAGACAGTTGGCTCTGACTTTAATCGAAGCTCATAAATCTCAGGTAAAAAGCTAGTCGGGTAGCTAGAGGTATCTAACCTCCAGCCCCCACACCACGCTGCTTGCGGCTCCGAACAGGGCGGTTCATTTAGCTCTTCTCATCTACCACTGATAAAAAAGCCTTATCACTGGTAGAGTTACCCATCATAAACCTATCTATTTTTCCTTTTATTGCCTCATACTTATCAACCGCTTACTTTAGCATTTTACGATTTTACAACAATGAGTTGTGAGTGTACTCTAGCTGCATAAAAGTAATCGGTTTGGAAGTTTATCCTGCTGTTATTGAATAAGCTGTTAAGTGTCGAATTAAGGAAGCATCATGGCGAACAATATAAAAACTGGAAAAGACACTGTTGTAATAGGTAAAGTGTCAGGAGAAATAGGTGAAGGTTCAGTTGTTATTGGCCCAACTGATGATCGAGGCAATACAATTATTAATACACCAATGGCGATTGGTCGTGATGCCTCAGCCGGTCCAAACTCTATAGCAATAGGTGCAGGTGCTTCGGCAGGTTCGGATATATTTTATTTATTGCAACAGCTTCGAATTGTGCCTGAAGTACAATCAAATGAAACACTTGTTAAAAATATCGACAAATTAACCGCCGAACTTCAAAAGTTAGAACCAAACTCAGGTAAAATTCAAGGTTTGTGGTCTATTATTCAGGGCTCTGCAACTGTTGGCGGTGCAATCGGTTTTGTCCAAACAATCGGAACAATATTGGGTTTCTAAAACACTTAACAAGTTTAGCCAGAGCGACATTTATTCCGTCGCTTCTTTTGTGCCGAACGCTACGCTTGGACAAAATAATTAACTACATAAATGCGCCTGCTAAAGGCCTTATGTTTCAGGAGAGTAGTGAAGTAATGGAGCCATTTAAAATATTTATTGAGAACTGGCCAAGTAGTGATTTAGTTGCGTTATATACACCTATATGCATTGCAGCAGTGGCTGTAATAGTTTCATGGTATTCAGCTCATTTATCACGTAGATCTTTTAATCTTTCAAGTCGTCCGTACGTGTGGGCAAGTAATTATGGAGTTATTGATCAAACTAATAGGACTATTACACCAATACCATGGCGTTTAGGCTATAGGGTGAAAAACTCACCTGCACAAGTGATTGAGAATATAGTTTCTATCAAATTAGGTAGCGTAGAAATATTTTCACATAAAGGTGAAAATTTTGTTCGTTTTCCTGATGAGAGTTCTGAGTGGACATTTACAATTGGTGAAGACAGTGTAGATCCAATATAGTAATGTCACATTTCCCCAATTTAGAGATGTCACATTCTGCTATGCTGAGTAGACATAATCCAGCATATTAGATTGGTGTCATGTTAATTACGATG
>NZ_JAKIKS010000207.1 GCF_023284005.1 Shewanella surugensis | reverse complement strand
CATTTTTAGTCATTGCGATGTTCCTTTTGTTAATTGTTGATCGGCCAAGATCAATTAACAGGTTACATCGCAATGCTTTATCCTCATACACCAGAAACGACTATAGCTCGTGGCTACGCGCTATGAGAGAAAGGCTAAGTACTATTTAGGGACGCTTCAATTAGCTGCTTCTATGATTTGGTTAGCGTAATTGTCAACGCCCCCTAGGCACTAATCAATGCGCTCAATAAGGAACAATGGCAATAAGGTATATTGAAAACTGCTGTCACAAAGCTTAATGCTAAGTAAACGATATCATTTAAAAACGCATTTTAAACTCATTTCTTTAGCATTTTTAACGAAAGAAAGCTCCTATTCAACATTCATATGTTACACATCATGGTATACATAAAATAAGATTTAACTTAAACATTTAAGTTATTTTTCAATCCATTAATGGGTAATCCAAATGTTATCAAATAAGAATGAATCACAAGAATATGACTTCTTGAGCAAATTATTTCATTGGTTTATGGCCATAATTATTGTTTACACCATGCTCGCAGGATTTAGCCTGCATATTATTGATGAGCATTCTTCACTTTGGTTCTTTATTTCACAATTAAACATATCATTAGCTTTTTTGTCAGCACTGATTTTTATTCCCCGTTGGGTTTGGAGTTTTTTTAGAACGGAGCCTGCTCAAGTGACTATGCCAACCCTACAAAGAAACGTCGCCAACATGTTTCATTCTTTACTGTATTTATTGATGTTTTTTGTCTATATAACGGGGTTTTTAATGTTAAGTGAGCCTGTTGTTATATTAGGACATCTCAACTATGTAAACCCATTAATACAGCATGATAACATCTGTGATTTATTTTTTATTTTCCACCGCTTTTCTTGCTATTTTTTATTTTTTCTCATCATCATTCATGTGTTAGCCGTCATTAAACATCAATACATTGATAAAAATCATTTATTAAATAAAATGCTTTTTTAATTTGTAATCGCCTCAAAGCATAATGAGACAATAAGATAATCATTTCAATCAACAATGAGAGTCATTATTGAGATAGCACGACTATTTAACCATGAATAAGGGGCATTAATGTATTCGCGTGTATTGTGTGTTAGTCGCTCGCCGAAGGCTCGCAAGCTGGAGGTCATTAGTTGGACGCGCCTACGCGCGCCCTCCCCTAACTTGCTAGGCATCTGCCTTATTCAAGACAACACTGTCAATCTGATCTATTTGGACGTGGGGGTAGTGTGGCTCACGCGTTTGAAACGATAAAATAGAGGTATTCTGGATCACACCATTATCAATATTAATCGCTTTATTGATGGTCATACTTTGTTGCCAACCATCGCGGCCTGCGAGTACTGCCGGTAAATAAACAATGAGCGCGGCAGAGATTGAACGCGTTGCACTTTCCCAGAGATAGCTCGGAGTATGATCCACAGCATAATAATCAGTAGTACCATATTGAAACATCGGCTCCTTAAAGGTGGTTGGTTTGGCAAAAAAGAATCCCATCCCTTCATCACAACTCACATCGATAATCAGACTGTTGTGCTTGAGACATGCGCTTTCCGCTTCGGTCACAAAGTTGATAGGGTTATCGGTTTCTTGAAAAGTGCCGTTAACGATAATATCAGCCTCGCTGATCAGTTCAGTTAGCGGCCGCGAGGTGCCATCATGTTCCACCACCACCATGCGTGCTTCCCCCTCATTACCTGCTCGGATCTTTACGTAGTGGCAATCGAGTACCTCTTCACGTACCTCGTGATCGGGGCGCTGAATACAAATGGTGATATCTCTAAACCCATGCGCCTTGAGAGCGTATATCGCCCCGCGACTAACAGCACCAAAACTGAAAATAATCGTTTTACGCTGGTTACCGTAATGTCCATCAATCCCTTTAAGTTGGAAGGCATGTAAAATGGCGCAATAACCCGCCATTTCATTGTTCTTATAGAATGTGTGCCGGCCCGATTGACCGCTAGGCGTCCAAACAAACATATCCTCAAAGGCAATGAGCGTTTGCTTACGATCGATTGCAGCTTGGGTAATCTCCTCTTGCTGTACACAATGCACATAACCCCAAAGTATTCCTCCTTCACGAAGTTCGTGTAAATCCTCTAATACTGGCTTGGCAATGATCACCATGCCAATATCAGCCAATAACGCGTGGCGGGTGGCAACGCCCCCCGTCTGAGCAGCAATGTCTAGATCGGATATATTAAATGCTGCGCCGTAGCCTTCTTCAAAAATCAACTGCCGGCGAATGTTTTCAGGAATACGCGATAAATGCTCTGGATGGATTGGATAACGACGTTCATCCTCTTTCCTTGACGATCCAATGACTCCCACTGTTAATTTACTCATGCGGTTCCCTTTTTATTAAAAAATCAATACGTGTGACTTCATGAACGAATGACTCACTTCGCCAATAGGTCTATTTTTGAATGCGCTGATCTGTCGAAAGTGTTTCAGAAAGTGAAACACGGTATAACAGGTGTACGCTTATTCAACAGCAAGATAACACTGCACGGCGCTTGCCGTTTTCATGTTACCTCCTTGCTAATGTGTATTTCTCAAGCCTTTGATTTAACATTTTTTAATGTAGAATTTAATGTAGAAATTGATAAGTGATCAGTTCAAATAATCGGATAAAAGCAGGCTTTTTGTCGATAAGACTTGAGACATTTTAGAAGTACAGCCCTCTTAATGAAACAATACATTAACATACTGATACAAATTAAAGTATGTTAATCTAATTCTGACTCAATCAAACAAGGAAAAGCGTGACTTAGATCCTGACAAAGTGAGCAAGTTTGAAACTTGGTTTGTCATATAATTATTTGATACTTAATAAAAAATAAAAACTAATTCGAAGAAAATGCACTGTTTAAATTCCGTTAAAAACAGTGTAGATGTGACCGTTGATGGTGAGGTGAGGTTTACAGGGTAAAGCATCGAACAAGAAATAAAGCTGTTCCTTAGCACCCATAGTAACAGAGAAACCATCGCTCACCTAAGGTTATACCCAAGCCACTTGAAGATGCATGTTTTCAATGGTCACGGGGGATCTGGGATAAATGAATTCACAAATAACAGTCATAGGGATATTAAAAAGTCGCCCGTGTCACCGTTACAGGCTAATATTAAGCGTCATTTAGCCAACCTTTTCGCACCGCCAGTTGCACTTGATTGACTATCCAAGCGTGAATGTCGGGGAAATCTCCTGCAATAAAACCGTGCGCCTTTAATACGCTAGCCCTCAATGCCAGCTGGCATTGAGGGCTAGGATTTTTGATCAGTGTCGGTGTCAAAAACCTATTCAATACCACATACGCCGAACACATTAGTCGCTCTGGCGCCAGCAATAACGCACCGGGTAGCGAACCTATGTGGCAAGTCAATGAACCCGGCCGCAACGCATGGTTTAAAATCGATTATATATTTTAAGGCGATGGATCACCTTGCTTGTGATGAAACACGCACTTATCTAAGGGGATCAGGCGGGTGTGATGTTTTATTTTATAGCCAATGCCTATGATGAAAAAGACGATCACTCCCATATAGGTCGAAAAAAACGTCCCCCATGTAAACTCATGGGAGACGATCGCATTCAAGGGTTGCCCTATGATAATCGCGGCAATCAATACCATAGCGATCACAGGGGCCAAAGGAAATAATTTAGATCGATATGGCAGCGCTGCCATATCGAACCCTTGTGCAAGGTAGGCGCGTCTAAAGCGATAGTGACTCAAGGCAATACCAAACCACACGACAAAGCCCGCTAGACTCGAGATATTCACTAGCCAGTGAAAAATAACGCCATTTTGAAACTTATAGGTTAATAAAAAGGCCGAACCCGCGATGGCGGTTATGATCAAGGCCATATAAGGCACCCCAGAGCGACTCACCTTCGCTATGCTCTTAGGCCCTTGATGGCTTTTTGCCAAATACCACATGATACGCGTCGCCGAGTACATATTGGCATTGCCCGTGGACAATACCGCCACTAAAATGATGGCATTGGTGAGCGACGCCGCAAACTGTAATCCCGCCTGCTGAAATATCAAGGTAAAAGGACTCATTGTCACATGCGAGCTGGCTAAACTGGGGCTGGTATACGGAATTAAAAAACTGATCACTACTAATGATAATAGGTAAAAAATGAGAATACGCCAAAAGGTCATCTTAATTGCTTTGGGCACGCTTTTTTGTGGCGTCTTGGCTTCCCCTGCGGCCACCCCCACCAACTCAGTGCCTTGAAACGAAAATCCCGCCAGCAACAACACCCCCACCACAGCATAGCCGCCACCATGAAAGGGGGCATCGCCAATGGTCCAATTGCTAAAGTTCACGGCGGCATTATGCCCCAGCATGCCCACGATCGTCAGGCCACCAACGATAATAAAAATGATAATAAAGCTGACTTTCACCATAGATAAAAAATATTCTGTTTCACCAAACAGTTTGACCGTGAACAAATTAATTCCAAAGATCACCACATAAAACAGGCCGGACCATTGCAATGTATTGGCATCAGGAAACCAAAAGGTCATGATAAAGGCTGCGGATAAAATATCAACCGCTATAGATATCGATAAACTGAACCAGTAATTCCACCCCATGGCAAACCCAAAAGCGGGATCCACATACTGGCCTGAATACTCACAAAAGGTACCTGTAGTGGGGGCATAGGTCGACATTTCGGCTAGACTCGTCATTAAAAAGTACACCATGATGGCGATCAGCCCATACCCCAGCACCGCGCCTCCGGGGCCAGCGGAATGAATCGACATGCCACTGGTTAAAAACAGCCCAGTGCCGATAGAGCCACCCAAGGCGATCATCGTCAGGTGCCGACTTTGCAAACGTCTTTTTAACGTGTTCATTGACATGATTATTTAGCTTGCCTATACATGATGAGCTCCATCAAGTGTAGCCTAAAAGCGCCCCGCATAAGCACCGCTTGGCTACGACTCAATACACAAGCGCCCTAAGCGTCGCGCGCACTTAGCACCCAGGGCGGGAGCATACTTTGTCGGATAATTAACCAAAGAAAACTTTTGCCCTGTAATCATCGTCCCAACTCGCCTTTTTTAGCTTATTTCGCTGACTTGGCGCACCGCA
>NZ_JAKIKS010000206.1 GCF_023284005.1 Shewanella surugensis | reverse complement strand
TTGCGGTGCGCCAAGTCAGCGAAATAAGCTAAAAAAGGCGAGTTGGGACGATGATTACAGGGCAAAAGTTTTCTTTGGTTAATTATCCGACAAAGTATGCTCCCGCCCTGAAGTGACAGTGGTGGGTCGATTCACTCCTAAATTAGGTCCCTTAGGCTGGGTCATTGGTCACCTATTAATGAAGAAAATGATTAAAGCTGCTATTGTAAAATTGCTAAATGGCATGGAGACCCATATTCATACAGATAAAGTAGTTGGAAAAGGTTAGAATAATAAAAACATTCTTACTCGCTTGTATACACGGTGATTGAGTTTTACATTTAAATAATAATATATATTAGGATCTACTGGACTCAGTAAAATCTATTTTATTCAAACAGCCTAAAACAATTTATTTATACACCAATGTCAAAGCTCAACTTTTAATACCATTATCTTTTATTGGTGAACATTTATGAATGCTACCAATTATATTTTTAAAACCAAATATTATAAGAGTCATAATTATGAATTTATTTAAACACCTTAAGGGGGAGTCACCCATAAATGGCGCTCCGATGCATACTTTTGAAAATAATGTTCAATGTATTCCTCAGCATTACTTAACCTTTCACCACTCATTGGAATCAATAGAGAACATTATTATCCATACTCAATATGATGAAAAGTATCTAGTCTTTGTTTGTGAAGATGATTTTGGAATATATATACAAGTAGGAATAATTGGATATGATAATTACTTACCTCATGATAGCCAATTAACAAAGAAAATTGTTTATGGAAGAAAATGGCGAGTAGAGAATAATTTACCTACCTCTGAAATTATTCAAACGACTTTTTTGGCATTACAAAAAGCCAGAGAACATGAAGTACGTGAGCTGTTCACCATCAATAACAATAAAACCCAAAGTACTCCTTTCAACTGTCATCATGATCTACCTTTATTAGCAACAAGAAAAGAAAAACTAATCAAAGAAAATACGTATTATAATGGAATTAATATCAAGCAACGACTTAGTGCGTGGTTGATATTAGTTCGATATAATCATTTAACATTTGACTTAACCCACCTTGAAGAACTAGAAAATGGCACTTTCGTTCTGGAACTATCTATTTTGGGGAAAGCAGCTTCCAGTTTACCGGAGCTATCGTCAGGAAAAATCATTCTTTTATTGGAAGTAGTGAATCAAAATACTTTATACCATAGCTTGATAGCAAAATTAATTGAATTAAGCCATCGACATGTCGCAGAGCATTTTACTTATCGAGGTTTTGCGCGATTTAGTCAGAAGGTTGACATATTAGCTGTTGCTGAAATCTCTGTCATCTGTCGTGGATTGCATGAAGAAAATCAATATAAGTCTTTTAAGGGCGATTGGTCAAAGCATAACTATGACATCGATGAAACAAGAGTCCCCATAATACCGAATAGTATACTCAGTAATAAATTAACATCATTAATTGAGCAGCATCAACCATTAGACGGACAAATGCCCAAGCTCAATAAAACATTAAATTATTCACCCTATCAATAACTAAATTAAATATTAATAGTCCGAATTCAATATCTAAGAGCATCATATGAAAAAATAAATATCTTGAAGTATCTCCCCGTGGCACTTCAAGATGACCACTACAAAAAACTAAAAATCAAATAATAGAAGTATCATTTATACAGGAATAATGAATGACATTACCTAACGTATTTTAATGTCAGCTGAATCCTGCATCTTCAAGTCATTTGGGGATATTATCTCTAATACTGAGCAAAGATACAAAGAGTTGATGATAAATCAATCAGCCTTACACTAATTTATGGGTTTTATCGGGTTCATTTGCTAGAATCCACAGTTATTTTTTGGCAGTGGTATTTGCTGTCTCACTCAGTGTCGTACTGAGTAATCAAGTTTTACTATTTTAAAGGCAGGCTATGACCGTTCTTCTAATGACTCCACCTATGACCCAGCTGAATACGCCCTATCCGGCAACAGCGTATTTAACGGGTTTTTTACGCTCTAGAGGCTATGAGGCGGTTCAGCGAGATCCTGCTATTGAGCTTTTCCTAGAAATGATGACAGCGCCTGCGCTGGAGATTATTCGTCAGCATGTAGAAGAAAACTTCGAGCACTTTGAAGACCATGAGTTGCCTGATGTGATCGCGAGTTTTCTGGCTGACTTTGACCGTTACCACCTGACAGTTGAGAGCGCTATTCGCTTTTTGCAAGGCAAAGATCCAAGCCTTGCACTGCGTATTAACTCCCGTCGTTTTTTACCCGAGGGCCCAGCATTTGACACTATTGCTCAGATGGAGGCAGTATCAGGTGATGTTTTGCAAGCGGCCTTTGGCAATTTAGGCGTACAAGATAAAGCCAAATATCTCGCAACGCTGTTTATTAATGATCTGTCGAACGTCATCACTCAGGGGGTTGATCCGTACTTTGAAGTGAGCCGTTATGGCGAGCAATTAGCTGCGGCCAACCCAAGCTTTAACAATCTCTACGATACCTTGATGGACGAACCAAGTTTCAGCTCGGGAATTTTGGCACAATTGGTCGAACAGTATCTGGAAGAAACTCAGCCTAGCGTCGTCGCGCTAACCGTGCCTTTTCCCGGTAATATGCTAGGCGCCTTACGTATTGCGCAAACCTGTAAAGCCATCAATCCTGATATTCCTATCGTAATGGGCGGTGGTTTTATCAATACCGAGCTGCGCGCGTTGAAGGACCCTCGAGTATTTGAGTTTGTAGACTTTATCTGTCTGGATGACGGCGAACGCCCATTCATTACGCTACTGGAATACTTTGAAGGACAACGTAAGGTAGACTCCTTGGTGAGAACCTATTTTCTCGCAGAGGATAAAAATGGCCAACCTTACGTACACTTCAATGAAAATGCAGAGCTTCACGATATCCCACAAACCGAAGTAGGTGCACCTGTATACGATGGCCTGCCATTGGGGGAATACCTGTCGTTGTGTGAAATGCTCAACCCTATGCACCGTATTTGGAGCGATGGACGCTGGAATAAACTGACTATCGCTCATGGCTGTTACTGGCGTAAATGCAGCTTTTGCGATGTCAGTCTGGACTATATCGACCGCTATGATACCGCTGGAGCCGATATTCTGGTGGATAGAATCGAACAACTCATCGAAGAAACCGGACAGACAGGTTTCCATTTCGTCGATGAAGCCCTACCGCCAAAAGTTTTGTTTTCGCTAGCAAAACGGTTAATTGAACGCGGCGTAATGATCAGCTGGTGGGGCAATATCCGCTTTGAGAGAACCTTTAGCGAGGCGCGTTGCCAGTTGCTCGCGGATTCCGGTTGTATCGCTGTTAGCGGCGGTCTTGAGGTGGCGTCAGACAGGCTGTTAAAACTGATGAAAAAAGGCGTAAGTGTTGAGCGGGTCGCCCACGTAACCAAAGCCTTCAGTGATGCAGGGATATTGGTTCATGCCTATTTGATGTATGGCTTTCCAACACAAACCGAACAAGAAACCATTGACTCGCTGGAAATGGTGCGTCAGATGATGAAGCAAGGTTGCTTCCAGTCTGCTTACTGGCACCGTTTTGTAGCCACGGTTCACAGTCCTATTGGCATGCACCCTGAAAAGTTTGGCATCACGCTAGCTGAGCGCCCTGAGATCTTATTTGCTGAAAACGATGTGAACTTCACCGATCCAACTGGTACGGATCATGAAATGCTCGGGGTCGGACTTCGTAAGGCGATCTACAATTATATGCACGGTATAGGCTTTGAGCAGCCGATGAGCTTCTGGTTTAACCAACCTATTGCAAGAACTCAGATGAAAAAAAATCTGATCTCAAATGCAATTAACAATCTCATCTCTAGCAATTAAAGCTCGCGCTGGGTAAATATCCATAGCGTTAATCGGATTAGACCGAAACATGCAACAGGCCACTTTCTTACTTCCAGAATTAAAGTGGCTTTATATCCATCATTATAAACATGCGATCGCTCACCTCCTTAATACTGATTGATAAAATGAGATCACGGCCTAGATCTCAGCTATAATCCCCGCCTCTTTATAGCTTAACGAAACTTGTCGTACCATTATGCGCTTACTGCGAACCACAACCCACCCAGAACTAAGCCAAAGCTTAGGAAAGTCCTTTCACCGCCAAGCCGCAAGAGGAATTATTCTCGATGGTGATAATATACTGATGCTCTATACCGAGCGTTATCACGACTACAGTATTCCTGGCGGCGGTGTTGATGCGGGGGAAGATATTCGCACAGGATTGCTTCGCGAACTCGAAAAGGAAACCGGTGCTAAACATATTGAAGTTATCAGCGAATTTGGCCGCTATGAGGAGTTCAGGCCGTGGCACAAAGCGAACTTTGACAGTGTACACATGGAGTCATTTTGCTTTGTTTGCACCATTGCTCCAGAGCTGGGTGAAACCAAACTTGAAGCGTATGAAATACAAAATGGCATGCGACCACTATGGATTAATATTCATCACGCTATTGCGCATAACGAAGAGACAATCGCTAACAGTTCCAAAAAAGGCATGTCGATTGAAAGAGAAACCTATTTATTAAAGCGTATCGTTAACGAGCTACTTTAATATGATTGACCGCCTAGGGTTTCCCCTGTCAACGCACTATCTTTAAGTAACAAACGACGCCTTACGACGCAAAACCTCCCCTTCTTTATACACGGTAATAAAGTCGGGGTCTTGGCTGTTTGCTCCCTAGATCTCAACCTCATTCCGACTCAAAATAAGCAGAGAGCTTTCACCTCCACTTTACTGAAATAAGAGTCTACCGATTCATTTAGGCGTATTGGTGTCTTAATTATTTTGTACTCAATCTCAATTCAACCCACAAATAAATTAATAATTAAATATATTAATCATTTAAAATTATTGATGAAAAAATCAACTCAACGTTGTAAAGTTGATAACGTCATGTATCAAAGGAAACATCCTAAAAAAGCTAACTCACTGTTTAAAACAAGTTAACTTACCTCCGGCAAAGCCGGAGGTAAGTTAACTTGTGGCGAGGTGAGATTGAACTCACGTAATACGATGTCTCAATCGATCTCTTTCCTTTCATTGAACGATGGCGTTCAACCGCGATAATGCTGCGGATTGTGGGCCACCGT
>NZ_JAKIKS010000205.1 GCF_023284005.1 Shewanella surugensis | reverse complement strand
AATGAATTCGTCGCCACTGCTTATCGCTAATCATTTTACGAGACATATGAATTTCAAAGAGAAAAATTGTATCTTAATCAGCTAATCATGGCCAATTGTCAACACCCCCTAATGATTTCACGTATTTTTTCTCTTGAAAATGCATTTTTAGCGTCCATATCAAATTTACTTTCTTTATTATGCCATTCATGATCAGATGTTAGGCTTAAGTCTAAAAACAATGGGTCTTTGTGTTAAATCCTATTGTAGATAAAAGCGTGTTAATATGGGTATACTTGATTTATTAACCAGATTAAATGAGAGTGATATTTAAAATGGGCAATAACAGGACTAATGTCTAATTAAAAAATATTTTAAGCCATCGTGTATCAATAAATAATCCCCGCTTAATGTTGATTGGCAGAAACCTAAAGCGTTGTCATGATCTGAACGACTATTTGAGACCGACTCCAAGTTGGTGGCCAATATTAGTTGACCACTTCAGCTCTGAAAACATGCGCTTTCAATGAGCTTGGGTATATAGAGTGGTATCGGCATTGATCATTATTTGTATTAAGCAGTTCGGGTGGCTTGAAAAATATTTTACTGATTATAATGGGATGAATAGTCGCTATGCGAATGTTGCTTGCGTTATGTCAACGAGTTGTGCAACCAAAGTGATAACCTCGGTATTGGCCTTTTTTAATGATGCTTGATGGCGTTCATCGTTAAATTCTTGGTATTCAGCGCGGATAGTGTGCATGGTTTCGACGCCTAAATAATGGCTGAGTGTGTGAATATGTGGGTGTAAATGATCCATTTTTTCTCTTAATCCACCAAGTTCAAAGCCATATTCACCACTGGATGTGATGAGAATTAAGGTTTTACCTGATAGGCTCGCTTGCAGTGGAAAGTCGCCTCGATTTAAATCAAAACTGAAGGTTTTATTGACGCGAATAACTTGATCAAACCATGCTTTTAGCACGGCGGGCATGCCGTAATTATACATCGGGGTGGAGAGTAATATGATATCGGCTTGCATCACTTCATCAATTAATTCATTTGATGCTGACAATATCGACATTTGTGTTGGGGTGCGTTTTTCTTCTTTAGTAAAAGCCGCCTCAATCCAGGCTTGATTAATTAAATCGACTGGGCTGGTGGCTAAATCGCGATAGATGATATGTGTTTCAGGAAGCGTGTTTTGCCATAGGCTAAGGAAGCGTTGAGCGAGTGTTCTTGAAATGGACTGGTGGTCTGATTGGTTCAGTGGACGTGCGCTGGTATCAATATGAAGTAGTGTGGTCATAAAATCCTCTTTATATAATATGTATTTGATTGCGAGTAATAAAGTATTAAGTTGATATTGCAACGAAATAGTACTATTGACAAAGGATTATTATTTGCTTATACATGAGATATATTCATCTATAAGGCTCGTTTATGTTTTCTCACTTACCTTCATTGAACAGTATTAGGGTGTTTGATGCTGCGGCTAGATTATTGAGTTTCAAGCTTGCAGCTTTAGAGCTTAATGTGACCGCGACAGCGGTTTCTCATCAAATACGGGCGTTGGAGGATAAATTGGGTGCTTTGCTTTTTGAACGTAAAACGCGCTCAATTGACTTAACGCCGGAGGGGGAAAGGCTTGCCACAGTGGCGAATCAATCCTTACAGCAATTAGGGCATGTCATTGATGAAATCTCAAATCAACAGACAGTGCTGACTGTTAGCACTACCTCATCATTTGCTGCGCAGTGGTTAGTGCCAAAGCTTGAGGACTTCCATCAGCGTTACAACGATATTCAAGTGGTGGTTAAAACGGGCGAAGCATTGGATGATTTGCTAAAAGACAGACGAGTCGATGTCGCGATAAGATACGGTCAATTTGACAGTGAGCTGGCATATTCAGTCAAACTGACGACAGAACGCTTTGGCATGTATGCGACCCCGTCATATCTGCAAAGTCATCCGCAGCTCAAAGCCGCCACTTTGATTGAAACAGCTTGGAAAAACGTACAGTTACCCCCTATTACATGGCAGCAATACTTTCAAAATAAAGGGGTTGATAGTCATGGGCAATTTCAAGCCTCACATGTTAGGCGCTTTGATCAAGAACAGCATGTTATTCAAGCGGCATTAGCCGGACAGGGCATCGCCCTTGTCAGTGAATTACTGATCCAAACAGCCTTAAAGCAAGGATGGCTGGTCAAACATCCACAAGGTGAAATAGTGGCAGGATTAACTTATTCTATGCTGACTTCAATCCATCAGCATAACAGCTTAAAAGTCCATTGCTTTCGAGAGTGGTTGCTAGAAGAGTTAGCGATTAGAATGGACTGACCGAAGAAGGATACGCTTTTTATTGATATTATGGATTACAGATATAAAGGAGATTGGAAACGTCGTCATCGCTGCCTCAATAACATTTTTACAACAATAGCTTGTGGGTGTTACATTAACAAAGGTTAAACTTAATTTATGACTTGCCATGCCGCTGTTAAAGAGAATGTTGCGTCATTCCAAATGCTTTAAAATAGTATTATTACTGCTTTGTTTTTCTCCTCTTTGCCTTGCAAAAGACATTGCCATTACTTTTGATGATGCGCCTCGTAAGGCTGAGGGATATTTCGATGGTCCTACACGAGCTAATACATTAATTGCGGCTTTAAAACGTCATAAGGTTGAGCAAGTGTTTTTTTTGCTAACAGTCAAAGGCTTAATAAAGAAGGAATATATCGACTGCAGGCTTATAGTCAAGCAGGTCATATTATTGCTAATCATTCACACAGCCACCTTAACTTTAATCAGGTCAGTTTAGCTCAATATGTGGATGATTTTTCATTGACCGATACCAAACTGAGCCAGTTTTCGTCATACAAGAAGTGGTTTCGTTTTCCATATTTGAGAGAAGGTGATACCAATAAAAAACGAGATGGCATGCGTGAGGTATTACAAAAGCAGGGTTATATTAATGCTTATATTACTTTAAATAATTATGATTGGTACCTTGAAAACTTATTTTAAGCGGCGTTAAGGCAAGGGAAGTCGATAGATTTAACGCGAATGCGTCAGCTTTATATTCAAATCATAATGGAGAGCATTGAATATTATGATGAGATGGCTCAAACTCACTTAAGACGCTCTCCCAAGCATGTACTATTACTGCATGAAATGGATCTTTCGGTCTTGTTTATTGGTGATTTGGTGGATGCGCTTAGAGATAAAGGTTGGACAATCATTTCTCCTGCAGATGCGTATCATGATGAGATTTCTCAGTATCAAGCTGAGCGATTGCTGCGTTATAACCCTGGGAGAATGGGGGGAGGGATTGCGCTCAATAAAGGGCAGGAAAAGGGACTTTGGCATCACACCTTAGATGAAGCCTATCTTGGTAAACGTTTTAAAGACGTTGTGCTTCAGCCCAAATGATGTTTTCGGTACCAAAGTTAAAGTAGCGTTATGAATGGATTATTTTTACGGAGTACTATCACCCTAATCGATGATTAGGGCGATAAAAAGTTGGTTGGTGGTGATATGAGGGACTTTTTTATCTGCCAGTTTACTTGTCTAAGTCTTAAGATGCTTGGTTTTTCATTTTGTCAAACAGGTGATCTTTTAATGCTGAACGTTCATGTTTGAGTTGATGCATGGTGTCATCACTGACAGGGGAACCTTTAAGCTCTAGTCGCCTAATTTCGAGATCGAGCTCATGATAACGGGCGGCTTTGTTTGAAAAATCTTGATCATTGCTGTTGAGTGATGAAATTGCGTCTCGATATTCTGGGAAATCAAAAATAAGGGCATGACTTTCTCCTAACATAATCACCTCTTCTTTATGAGTGAGCCTGTCGGCTCATGGTTTCATTAATAGTGTTAGCATTTCACTTTAATATGCTCGCTTTCTACCTACTAGCATTCTACAGTCTTGCTTCATTCTACCATTTAGTTTAGTTCAACAGTTGACTCCTTCACAACCTGAGTTTATCAATATTATGGCTTAAAATTCGCTTCAAGTTATTTTTAATATCATGCAAACACTTCTTAACTTCGCTGTACATAACAACTTCTTTGTGAATATCACAAACTAATTATAGTGATCAATTACCAGGGATACTTTCAATCTCAGTGGGTCTGATTCCCCGCAGCTGGCTGCGTAAGTATTAGTCTTTCAGTATCTTAATACCCCGCTTCGCGTAGCGAAGTTGAGCCAAAGGCGAGATAGCTTGCTGCGGGGATTTTTATTGGTTTTGTTTTTAATTTTCCTATGTTTCTCCACTGCAACTAATGGTGTCACTGAAGGCCACTTTTCCGATAATTCTGGTGGTAACTGAGCGGGAATTTGAAAAACAAAACGCTGCTCTTCGCGCCGGAGGCCTTTTCCTGATGATTGACTTGTGCCAGCTGATGTTCGCTTTGAAACGCTTCATTAAATTGAGATTTAACCGATTTAAAAAGTTTGGATTAATTCGCTTTAACTTGCACGACATCATCGCCTTTTCGAGCAATAATCGCGGCTAATGTTTTCCTTTGTGCATTCAGTGCATTGAGTGTGATTAATGCATTGTTTATATTGAGCATAGTAAGACGTAATTGGACGGTTTCTATTTCTTCCCCTTTTCCTTTTCCAGAGGCCATTTCTTGATATAAAGCCAACCCATTGTTTTTATCGTAAGCTGCAACTGAGTGAAAGGTTTTACAACCGAGTTTAGATGCTCCTTTTAGTGTTTTTCCATCAATGGCAATAATGAGCTTATTGGTTTCAAACCGTAGACTATTGATCCAGCTAAATAAGCACAGCTGTAATTGCTCGGGTTCAACGGCCTGCACAATACGGGTTATGGTGTGTCGACGTGGGATCCCATGAGCAAAGGCCCTAAATTTGCGCAACCAATCTAATGTTCACCGAACTGTTGTATTTCACTTCAGTCATCTTGACCGCTGGCAACAGCGGATAAAACCAAAAATAATACATCAACTAAATTATGGCGTTGATTGATATGAGAATGCGTATCTGGGATTAATGAAAGATGAGTAAATAGAGGCATTAACTGTACTTGATTAGATAATTTGTTGTTAAAATCATGTGATTAAAAATTAGTTTGTGAGCGTCCGGCGAACTACGCCTTGCTTAGATTAACATGCCAAGGTAAGAGACTATTGAGATCACAGTTGGGGGGAGATAGCTGTTCCAAGCAATGTTCGATGTAATC
>NZ_JAKIKS010000204.1 GCF_023284005.1 Shewanella surugensis | reverse complement strand
CATTTTTAGTCATTGCGATGTTCCTTTTGTTAATTGTTGATCGGCCAAGATCAATTAACAGGTTACATCGCAATGCTTTATCCTCATACACCAGAAACGACTATAGCTCTTGAAAGAATATAGGGACCTTTTGATATGAATCAACGTAGGAGTGTGTAATTTCACACGCTCCTAATAGCTTGAAATAACAGTGGCTTCATGTGACTTAGTTAGAATACTAATCAAATGTGAAAAATCATAATAGCTGCTTTCAAATGGGTAAACACATGTTTAAGGTAACACTCGCTTGATTTTAATCAGTAGGTTATTACTCTTGTAATGCGTATAACACATCAAACACAAACTGATCCCAAGCCTCGGCGCTAAAAGCACTATCTCTCACCCCTCTGACTTGATTCACCGCATGCAGGGGCGCCGCACCATTATCCATTAATAAATAAGCCATGATTAACCCCGTTCTATCTTTTCCTGAATGGCAATGGATTAATACTGTTAACTCTTCCCTTTCACACTCACGAATAAATGCCAGCGCTTTAGGCACCTGCTTTATACAAATGTCCAAATCTCCTTCTTCAGGGGGCGCATTGCGAGCAAAGGGAATACACTGGTATTTAACCCCTGCTTCAGTAAAATCATCCGCTTCAATAGCTTCCCCATCATTAACCGATAAAACGGCATCGATCCCTTGTTTTTTTAATGCCTTTAAATCCCAAGGATCTTTACTAGGCCCACTTCTCCCAGCAATTTTATCTTCTATCAACCAAAATATATGTTGCATGAATTATTCCTACATCATTGATTAAACAGATGGCTTTTTCCATACATCGTTATTGGCTTGAGGAAGGTTTTTGCGTTTTTTCTTACCCGTCCCTGCAGGTTTAGCCATAACAGACTCTTGCCTTGATGGGCAATCAAGTGGGGCTTCATCATCGGCTTCAAAGCCTTTAATTTGTTCTCTTTCTAGACGTAATTTATTCTTTTTCTCAATGAGTTTAAAATGCTGATACTCATCATGAGAGAGTAAAGTCACAGCAAGGCCTGATTCACCCGCTCTAGCACTTCGTCCAATTCGATGCATGTAGTCCATTGGGCTTCTCGGTAACTCATAATTTATCACCACAGGAAGTTTTTCAATATCAATGCCTCGAGCAGCAATATCGGTTGCGATTAAGACCTCTATCTCACCATTCTTAAAATTTGATAAAATACGATTACGCGCACCTTGACCTTTATCACTGTGAAAGACCTCCGCAACAATACCCGCTTTACTCAATTTTTGTTCAAGTCGATTACAAGTGTATTTTGCGCTGGCAAAAATCAACAATTGTCGCCATTGATTTTGCTTAATTAACTCAATCAACAACCCTGTTTTTCTATCTTTATTAACGGTAATAACTCGCTGTACAAGAAGACTCTCCTCTTCCTGCTTTTCAACATTAATCATGATAGGCTTATGCAAAAGATGATCAGCCAATAGCTTCACTTCTTCTGGGAACGTCGCAGAAAAAAGTAATATTTGCTTTTGCTCTGGTAACAAACTTTTAATTTTGGCTAATTCATCATGAAAACCCAAACTCAACATTCGGTCAGCTTCATCCAAAACCAAACTTTTCACTTGATCTAACTTTATCGCATTACTGGATACAAGATCTAATAAGCGTCCAGGTGTCGCCACCAATATGTCCACTCCTCCTCTCAACGCGAGCATCTGAGTATTAACCGACTGTCCACCGTATACCGCTTCTATTTTTAATCTTGGTAAAAGGTTTCTTCCGTAATTCTGTATACTGCTTGCAACTTGCTGAGCCAATTCTCTTGTCGGAACCAAAATCAAACTAGAAACATTATTATCCTTCGATTTCCTCCTCCCCTTCATACTCATTTGTAGTAAGGGCAAAGCAAATGCGGCCGTTTTCCCCGATCCTGTTTTCGCCTGCCCAAGTATCGAGCTATTGGATAATACAGCAGGAATAGCCTGAACTTGAATAGGCGTTGGAATCGAATATTTAAGCTCAGTTAAACGTTGAACTAATTCAGGTATTAACCCTAGTGAGGAAAAAGTTACCGTTGAAGGAGTAGATGATGGACAAGACTGAGTCATAAATAAAGATCGCTAGCATTACAAAAATAAGCGCTTATTCTACTCTATTTCGCTCAGTAAAGCTTATTATTTGCAACACTCTTATCTGATTCAGTAATGGCATATTATGAAGAAAAAAGAACAGATAATAAATTTTGAACGAAACAAGATTTAATAAATAAGATGTTGATCTATAGAGAGGATTTTATGATATGAATTATTAAATAATATATTAATCAGTAACAGGATAAAATAAAATGGTATCCCCAAGGGGATTCGAACCCCTGTTACCGCCGTGAAAGGGCGGTGTCCTAGGCCTCTAGACGATGGGGACCCGGACTTTATTTTTTAATCACAGCCAATAAAGACTGCTTTACATGATACTCAACATTTGATATTTAACATATCGTATTCAGTATTAGGAGGTTATATTCACTGAGACAGTAAATATATAAATAAAATGGTATCCCCAAGGGGATTCGAACCCCTGTTACCGCCGTGAAAGGGCGGTGTCCTAGGCCTCTAGACGATGGGGACCCGGACTTTACTTTTTAATCACAGCCAATAAAGACTGCTTTACACAATACTCTCAATCCTGAGTATTGAATATACAATGCTCAGGATTTGGAGGTTTTATTCACTGAGACAGCGAATATTAAAATAAAATGGTATCCCCAAGGGGATTCGAACCCCTGTTACCGCCGTGAAAGGGCGGTGTCCTAGGCCTCTAGACGATGGGGACCCAGACTTTACTTTTTAATCACAGCCAATAGAGACTGCTTTGAAAAATACTGTTTAAACTCGGTATAACGAGATTTCATATTTAAAGAGAGTATATCCTTAAATACAAATAAATGGTGGAGCCTAGCGGGATCGAACCGCTGACCTCAACACTGCCAGTGTTGCGCTCTCCCAGCTGAGCTAAGGCCCCACAAACCCACATCTATTACAGCACATGAACTTTTCCAAAATTGGTATCCCCAAGGGGATTCGAACCCCTGTTACCGCCGTGAAAGGGCGGTGTCCTAGGCCTCTAGACGATGGGGACCCGGACTGTATTCTTTATACTCTTCACAATTAAAGAGTTTGTTTTCATTTCTACAATCGGAAAATCGACATAAAAATGGTGGAGCCTAGCGGGATCGAACCGCTGACCTCAACACTGCCAGTGTTGCGCTCTCCCAGCTGAGCTAAGGCCCCACTACGTATCAAAACACTTTTGAACCTGCAGCCAACTTTTGCTGCACTGTGTCTCAACTGCGTGGCGCATTCTATGCAGCAGACCCAAAAGTGTCAACTCGTTTTTTAGGAATTTATTCTATTTGCTACAAATTCAATCGCTTTGGATATTCTTTGTTCAGTACGTGTCTTTCCAACGAGAAGTAAGGTTAAATCCACAGCGGGTGACATCCCAGCCCCTGTAACCGCAACTCTTAAAGGCATCCCCACTTTCCCCATACCTACCTCTAATTCGGCAGCAGTCGCTTCAATGGCTTGATGTATGGCTTCAACATTCCATTCAACTAATGTCGATAGTTTCTGCTGGATCAGCTTTAATGGTTCCATTGCCACCCCTCTTAAATGCTTCTTCGCTGCATTTTCATCGAAATCAGCAAAATCTTCGAAGAAATAACGACTCGAAGCCGCCATGTCTTTCAATGTTTTTGCTCTTTCAGATAACGCTGACACAATATCAACTAATAAAGGACCTTCAGAGGTATCAATATTCTGATCATGCATATGCCAAGCAAGTTGTTTAGCGACATATTCAGGATTAAGCTCCTTCATATAATGTTGATTCAACCAGATGAGCTTATCTGTATTAAATGCAGAGGCCGCTTTATTAATATCCTCCAATTTAAAAAGCTGCTTCATCTCATCGATAGAGAAAATTTCTTGATCCCCATGTGACCAACCTAAGCGCACTAAATAATTCAATAAGGCTTCAGGTAAAAAGCCATCATCACGATACTGCATCACACTCACCGCACCATGTCGTTTAGATAATTTAGCCCCATCGTCTCCTAAGATCATTGCGACATGAGCATACTCTGGGACGGGGGCCCCTAATGCTTTAAGAATATTAATTTGGCGTGGCGTATTATTAATGTGGTCTTCGCCGCGAACAACACACGTGATCCCCATATCCCAATCATCAACGACAACACAAAAATTATAAGTCGGCGTTCCTTCGGTACGAGCAATAATTAAATCATCTAACTCTTTATTTGCAATTTCAATTCGACCTCTAACGTGATCATCAAATACAACACTGCCTTCCGTTGGATTTTTAAAACGGATAACAAAAGGATCATTGGTCTCTCTTGGCGCTTTATCACGGCAACAACCATCGTATTTTTGACGCTCACCTTTAGATGCTTGCTCTTCGCGCATTAATTCAATACGTTCACGGGAGCAATAACATTTATAGGCCGTCCTCTGCTCTAACATCTGCGCAATAATTTCATTGTAACGCTCAAAACGTTGCGTTTGGTAATACGGCCCTTGATCCCAATTAAGTCCTAGCCATTCCATGCCCTCTAATATGGCATCACACGCTTCTTGGGTCGAACGTTCAATATCAGTATCTTCGACCCTTAATACAAACTCCCCTTGATTTGCGCGAGCATGTAACCATGAATAAAGTGCTGTACGAGCACCACCAACATGAAGAAAGCCTGTTGGGCTTGGAGCAAAACGTGTCTTCGTTGTCATAATGGGACAATAACCTATATTAAAAAGTCTAGTAATTAGACGGTACTGATAAATGTGCCCTCTATTCTACCAGCCAAATAAGAAAAAGAAAAAGAAGCATCAAAGTATGCATATCTTCAGTACAGTCTTACAAAGGTGATTTAATCACCTAACTTATAACAATCAGCACAACGACTTGGATGACAAAGCACCAAACAGTGCAAAATTAAGCCGAGTATCTCCTTTATATCGAAAAAAGCGTTGACACTCGAAGCACTCCCCCTATAATACGGCCCCAACACAGCGAGGTCGATTAGCTCAGCTGGGAGAGCACCTCCCTTACAAGGAGGGGGTCACTGGTTCGAGCCCAGTATCGACCACCATATTCTTATTTATCTAACGATAATGAGAATAGATACAGTACAGTAGCGTTACAAAAAATACGTTGTTAAGAAAGTCCCAGGTCGATTAGCTCAGCTGGGAGAGCACCTCCCTTACAAGGAGGGGGTCACTGGTTCGAGCCCAGTATCGAC
>NZ_JAKIKS010000203.1 GCF_023284005.1 Shewanella surugensis | reverse complement strand
AGTTCCGTAGAGTGGCTACGCGCTATGAGAGAAAGGCTAAGTACTATTTAGGGACGCTTCAATTAGCTGCTTCTATGATTTGGTTAGCGTAATTGTCAACGCCCCCTAGGTGCTGTTATATTAAATATTTTATTAAATTATATATTAATATTTGGCAAGTTTGGCGCTCCCGAATTAGGATTATTGGGTGCGGGGCTTGCGACCTTCATCGCGAGAGTATTGTCTCTCATTGTTGCATTTTTATATGTGTTCCAGTCAAAAAAATTAGCGCCATATCGCCCTAAGCAATGGATTCAGCCAGTGAGTCTTAGGCGTTTGACAAACTTATTAAAAGTGTCATTAGTGATTGCTGGGCAGGGACTCATTACCAATGGGGCATTTTCTATTACGGCCATATTTATGGGCATGATAGGGACCATTGCGCTTGCTTCACATCAGATTGCACTGGTTTGTGTCATTATAGGCTCTATCATTCCCATAGGGTTGTCACTTGCCGTGACAATTAGAATTGGACATGTTTTAGGAGAAAAAAAATCATCATCAGAATGTTTAACGATATTAATAGGGGCGCAAATTATGGGGGTTTTGTTTATGGGGAGCGTTGCCGTTATTTTTATCTTTCAAGGTAGAGAATTCTTGATATGGTTTTTTACCGATTTAGAACTTATTGATTTAACGACAAAGCTTTTAGTGATAGTGGGGGCCTTCCTCATTTTTGATTCAGTGCAATTAATTAGTATGGGGGCACTAAAAGGCTACAAGGATGTGTATTGGCCCACTGTATTTGTTTTTGCTGCTTTTTGGTTGATTTCTCTTCCGTTGGGCGCATTTTTGACTTTTTATCTTGGTTATGGTGATACGAGTCTATGGTTGGGTCTCGCATTGGGTTTAATCCTCTGCGCTATCATGTTAAGTATTCGTTTTGTATTTGTCTATCGCTCTTTTACTGTTAGGGGGGGGGAATCCGTACACCTGATCTATTTATTCAGTTTGATGTATTTTTGTCATTTCAACCGTGGACATCGGATAGAACAAGTCTCTGCAACATTGGTCATATTCACTTCTGCAGCAATGACCTTGTGGGTCGCCGTATACAAAGCCAGATGTCACTTACGTCAAGTACTGTATTTTTCTGTGCCATGCTTGTGCATCTTTCATCCACCTTATCCATATATTTTAAGTCCAGTGGCATCCAGAATAAAATGGGGGATATCGCTCCACGACACGGGTTTCGATACTTGATTTCAACTGTCTGGGCACGCTTGGTGATGCTTGGATTTTCCCATGAGATATCGTTTCCTGTGACGTGTTCAGAGGCGTTGATCGTAACCCACATAAAAAGTTGACTTCTTGAGGCAACACAACGCCTATCTAATATCGAAACTTTTTACTATTACATTTAAATGATTTTCAATGTTAAAGTTTTTAAAGTTATTGATGTATTTGTCATTTAATTTCATTTCCATCATTTCTTTATACTTAATGTTGTTTAAAAACAGGCATTCCATTTCTACTGGTGTTAGTTCGTAGTTATTGGCTTTCAGGGCATAAGGTAGCCAAGCATAAATATATTGATTGATTGCGGTAAAAAGTTCATCGTGTCCTTTTTTATTAAGGATGATTTCATTGTTGATTATTTTAAAGTTAAATGTATGACATATCTTAATGATGATTTTTTTAGTCTCTTCAATACTTTGACTATCTAGGAAATTCTGGATTGAGTGATATAACGTCTCTATATTTACTTTTTCATCCTTATTTGTAAAAATAGCTGTTTCTATTTTTTCTATATCACCAAATAAAAACAAACTATTCAGTTGAAACCCTATTTCATTTGCTAAGCTTTCGATATTGTTTTCTGAGAAAGGCTGCAATGATATTTTTTTTGTATCAACATAGACGGCACTAGAGTAATTGATTATATATTTTAAACGTTCAACCATTAATCGGAGAGATAGGGATTGGTTTTTTGGCCATTGACTTTTTTCCCTTACTATTGGATGTAAATCAAAATCTAGTATCCTAGTGTATTGCATTTTAACAATAACCATATTTTCATAATCCGCTTTTAGTAGGTACTTTAATAGGCCTAATTTCATTTTTATGGCGTTGCCAGATACTGACAAAGTACCTTCTGGATAAAGTAAAAAAGAGAGATCATGACTTTTTGATTCGCTAATATAATCCAATAACAGTAATTTATCTTGCTCATCCATCTCATCATTTCTTTTTATAAAGCTCGTGCCAGCTTTATAAAAAATATTGAGTGGAAAGACATTCAAGTGAGAGGAAGTAAAAAATAAAATATAGGATGAGCTTGTTCGATGTCGCGAAAAAAGTTCAGAAATAACAAATGGATCACTATGAGATACATGGTTGGAAACAAATATTGTCGCATCTTGCCTTTGGTTTAAAACGTAAGTTGATTTTGTAGACTCATTGATTTCTTTTAATGAGAATAATTCAAAAAATCTAAAAAATAGTTTTATAAAAAAGTATACAAAAATATTACCAGAAGGGATGAGATCACTCACTTTATTGACATCGTAGTGAGATAAACTATGTCTTATCTTTTTCATTGTTGATTGAAATTTAACATTTAAATCAATATCATAGTGTTGATGAGATTTAATTTCATTCTTGACACGTCTGATTTTATTAGTATTCATAATATAACCTAATTAGGTGTATTTAGATGGAGGTGAGTCCAAACCGTTTTTAATTCACGCATACTAAATTTAGCAGTCATAATGATTGTCCTCAAACATCATCTTTTGATTAAAAAATTGGGTTAATAATCGGCATTATTTAAAGATCAAAAAATGAGGGGATCTCTAAGCTCACGAACAGTCTCTTCATTTGCGTTACCCATTGTTTCAGCAAGTAGCTTTAAGTTCCAAGCTTACCCCCCCCCAAAATAGCGCCTTTTGATATCAGGGTAGCATTACCGCCAAGCTTCTCTCAATGCGTAAGTCCTACCCTTTAATGGACAATAGGAGTTTAGTATTAATTATCTCTGTTTTAACGAGGTTTTTATCTGTTTAGTATTAGTGAGGTATTAGTTAAGTATGAATTTAAGTATTAAACCAATGGTTACTAATAGTTATGTAAATGTTTTGCATGTATAGTCAGCTCTCTTAGGCTATATGATCTTAGCCAGATTACTCAAAGGATATTGTTGTTTTGGTGTCACTTTGTAGTGCAAAGGCAGCATAAGGAAAAGCCAACAAGAAGTGATACTTCAATAGTAAAATATTTCTGTAAGGAGTTTGGTATGAATGAAGAAACCACTGACAAGAATCAATTTGTAGACGAATTACTGCAGCTGAAGAAAGAGTCTTATGAAAATATTTCTTTAGTCGATTATCAGCATTTACGTAAAATCATTTGGATTAATCGTATATTTTTATTGCTTGGTTTCTCAACTGCTTGGATCATTCCTAATCCAATCAGCATGCTGTTTATCTCGTTTGCTTTAACAAATATGTGGTGTATTGTTGCACATCATGTTTGTCATGGTGGTTACAATAGAATTAAAGGGATCCCAAAGAAATATCATAGCCAGCGGTTCGCTACTGGCTGGTCTCGTTTTCTACATTGGCCAGATTGGGTATATCCAGCAGCTTGGAAGCATGAACATAACGTTCTGCATCACCTCAATACCAATGAATCTCTCGATCCGGATCAGATCTCTTATCGCCAGAAATCGTCGAAGTTAAGCCAAAATAATTGGCTGTCACGTATCCTCTCAATGCTATCATGGGGGCTTTGGGTTTCATTGTGGAAGGCTTTATATTATGCGCCAAACACCATTAAAGCAATGAACGAAAAGAAAAACTATTCACACATCAAGAATTATGTCTTATACCGACGTGAAATAATACTCCGGTGCTATTTACCTTATATTGTTTGTCATTTCATTATTCTACCCTTACTATTTTTCCCATTAGGCTGGTACGCCGTACTATTTGTCCTGCTCAATAGGATTGGCGCAGAAGTTATCACCAATTGGCATACTTTCCTTCTCATTGTACCCAGTCATCATGGAGAAGATATAAGCCTACATAATCAACATTTTAATGATAGGTCTGAATTTTATCTAATGCAAATAGCAAGCACATCGAATTATCATACTGGTGGCTTCTGGCGTGATTATTTTAGCGGTTATCTAAACTATCAAATTGAACATCATCTTTTCCCCGATCTACCAGCTTCACAGTACGTACGACTACAACCTAAAATAAAACGATTATGTCAGCGACATGGTATCAATTATATACAAGAATCGATATTTAAACGGATAATCAAATTGTATGATGTTACACAAGGCAAAAAACGTCTAAAACGTGGACATTTACTATTAGAAGGAGGATGTGATGAACATCAACCCCTTTAAACATTCTGCCGATTATCTGCCAGTATTTTACATTATGTCACTTGCTATATTTCAATTTATAATTTGCTTTCAATTAAGCCTTATTTGGACATTTGTCTGTTCGTTAATACTCCTGCCATTGTTGGCTACCAGCACGGCATACAATCATCATCAGCAGCATCACCCTGTATTTAAATGGAGCGGCCTCAATAGAGTGTTTGAAATGGTGCTCACATTTCAAACGGGTGTTATTAGTTACGGTTGGACCTTACATCACGTTCTGGGTCATCATGTACATTATTTAAATCAACATACTGAACATGAAAATGACTCCGGCATAATTGATGAGGCTCGATGGACAAAGCCTGGAGGTAGGCAAATGTCTTTTGTGGAATATTCAATTAAAACGACAGTTTTATCATACTGGCTGATGGTGAAGGTAGGCTTGAAACATAAAAAAATCTTAAAACGTTTTATCCTATATGGGTTTATTACATTAACACTGACTATTATTGGTGTTCTCACTCTTGGTATGAATTTTATTGTTGCTTATATTCTCGTGCCTGTTATCGTGTTATTTGCAACAATAGCCAGCACTTACAAGCACCATAGTGGTTTACGTAGTAAAGACAAATTTCATGCATCATATAATATTGAGGGTAAGTTCTACAATGTATTAACATGTAATTTAGGTTATCATACAGCGCATCATTTACGTCCAGGACTACACTGGTCACAATTACCTGAATACCATAACAAGATCCGTCATAAAATCCCTCCGCACTTATTGAAATTGTATAACTGGAAAAATTTTCTGTCCTTATGATGAAATTATATTTAATAAGCCGATCCAACCTTGAATGGCCTCCAGTGTTATGTGAGCGTCCGGCGAACTACGCCTTGCTTAGATTAACATGCCAAGGTAAGAGACTATTGAGATCACAGTTGGGGGGAGATAGCTGTTCCAAGCAATGTTCGATGTAATC
>NZ_JAKIKS010000202.1 GCF_023284005.1 Shewanella surugensis | reverse complement strand
CGTGTGCGTTATCATCAGTGATGGTTATCGCCTGATTTAACACAAATGGCCCAGCTTGATCGGCAATACTGAAGCTCACCACGGTGATGGGACCATCGGGGCTGACGGTATTGATGACATTGCCTATATAGGCGCCACCGTCTTCAGGGACGTTTATTATTTCATTCTCATCGATGAAGTTATTAATAAATAGTGGATCTTCGTTGTTTTTAATTTTTGCTATACTAGGTGTTGTTATTTGGAATCCTTTGGTATCATGGCCACTTTCTGCACGTGTCTCATTAGCCTGACGTTCTACTGTAATAAAGTCAAAACCACCTTCAACAGCATCAGGTGAATCAAGTGTGGAATTATCCCCTGATGGTGTCTGGGTTTGTATCGCAGGTGTTTCGTCATCAATGTCTACAGGGTCTGTAATAAATTGACCTTGTTCATTTATGTAATGATTATTTTCCGTTCGCAGATCAAATTTAGTATTGGGGGAAAAAATAAGTTGCTCCCCTTCCTTGACTATATCTCCAATGGATAAATCTCTTATATTACCTTGTAGATCTTTAACTTTTAATTGTCCGATTAGATTAGTGACAACGGCATTGTGTGTGATTACTAAAACATCCATAATTTTATCTCTACTAGTTTAAATTTAACTTAGTTAATTAGAGTGTTTCGTTAATTCAGTTGCACTTTAGTATTATAGTATGTATTGGCATAGTTGATCGAAGAATTCTGGTTCTTTCTACTTTCTGTTGGTATGGAAGTCAGGTAGCCAAGATGTTGCGCGCAAAGAGCGTATAGCCTAGAGTCACCTATTCTATGATATATTCTCATAGAATAGGTGACTCTATAAATTGGAATAACTGTAGTGATTTACATACCATTGATATTGATGAGATTAGTAACCGCAAAGGATTTAAAGACTTCATAGCCATTATCAGTGCAAAAGATAAGGATGGATTCTTTATATTTTAGGGGGATTGGATGATTTAAGAATCAAGTAAATGACAAGGCTAAAATTTGAATTACCCGCTGATGAGTACGCTAAATTAAAAGATATGATGTGGATCTTACGTAAACAGTATGAGTGTTTAACGAAAACAGATAAAGGCAAACTTACGCTGCTTTATCAAGACTCACTATCATTAAAAGAAGCCCATAAGCATACATTAAAGTTAACCTAAATATTCAATACCCATTGTAAACGAAAATCGGCGATAGCTAAACTTGACAGATGGACCACTCAAGTCAAAAAAAGTGACTTGAAGTGTTTTAATACGTTTATTGAAACGCTTGAAAAATAGTGGCTTTGTTGGAGGGCTTAATAATAAAATAAAAGTAGTGAAAAGACGCTGCTATGGATTCACAAGAAAAGAGTTGCTGTTTCAAAGATTGACCTTGGATCTACATACAAGGCTACAGAATGTGAGAGATCTGACCAAAAGGAAAGTGGAAAGAACCTTTTTTCCACGTCCACTTGTTTATGCTTGGATTTTGTACTAAAAGTTAAGGTAGTTAGTCTAATTACTGTCCGCTGTCCGCTGTCCGCTATCCGTTGACCGGATGGGGCATAGTTGGCAATATTATTGTCCTATCATCATAGGACTTACGCATTGACGAGATAGACACCCTGCGCATCGGTGTAATAGAGGTTAAGGATATACACGAAAACCCCAGAACGATGAAAACTAATAAGGCATTGATATAATGCATAAACACATCATTTAATTAAAAGTGTTTACAGAGCCTTACCAAGCGATAAAAGGAATTGTTTATAAAGTGGGTTTTGATTACAACATTGGTATCATTGAATTGGAAATCACCGAAAATTATATTTATATGATTGTAAGAAGTGAGCCTAAGGTGTCACCAAGTCATAATGCAGGTGATAAAAAGTATCTCAGCCCTAGAATTTTTCAAATGCTATTCTGATATCAAAATGTGCTATTTTTAGGATGGTAAACTTTGGAGTCAAAGTTACTTTGTTGAAACAATTGGTAACGCAAATGAAGAGGCTATTCGTGGGGATGTTCAAAGGCTATTGATTGACTTAGAGCTAAGAATAGAAAAATTCAGATCGATTTTGGCTCTTCTAAACTCGGTCGCTTGCGGACGATTATTTAATACTTGTCAATGCGTAAGTGCTTCATCATTCTTTTTCGTAAATTTATACCCATTTCTTTAGCAGGGATATATATGAGATTATGGCCTTTATTCGTAGGCTCTCTTGTTTTTCTCCTAGGACTTACTACCGATATAGAAGCCAGAAAAATCCAGCATGATTTACTGAAGTTAGATTTGCTGTATGAAGGCGTAGATCATGAATTAATCTGGCTGGATGAGGAAGGGATAAGTCTAAACGCAATGGTCTTAATAGGGATCTTAGATGATCTTGGCATCTATACTGATATTGGTAGTGGCTTATATAAAGATCTAGATATCAGGCTTAAGGATAGGCTATATTCAAGCGCTTTGTTGGATCTGTTAGAACGTATCAGTTTTGTTAAGGGAAGAGACGCTAGTAATGAGAGAGCTAACTTGCTCGAAGTCATTAAAAATGGCGAGTTATCGGCCTATATAGATCGTATTTTACCAACCTATGATGAGGTTTCAAAAATTCGGCACATGATCCGAGTATATAAAACTCAACTGGATCTCGATTGGCCGTCAATGACTCTGGTTCACTTTAAACTGGGTCAGAGTTCAAAGAAAGTGCTACGCTTACGGTGGATGTTAACGGTCTTAGGGGATATAAAAAAAAGCGAGCTGACTATTTATCGGAAGTCCATCTACGACCCTGTGGTTATCCACGGCATTAAATCTTTTCAACGCCGACATGGCCTGACGGTTAACGGCACATTAGATGAGCCTACTGTATTGGCATTAAACATCTCTCCTAAGCAAAGAGTGATTCAGATGCAACAGAATTTGTGGCGTTGGATCATGCTGCCATCGAGCCCCCCAGACAAATATATTAAGATTAATATTCCCGATTACACTTTAGAACTGTACGTGCTTGGCGAACTTGATTTGACCATGAAGGTAATTGTTGGCAAGCCTAGTTCTCCCACTCCTGTGCTATTGACCCAGATAACTGGAATAACTATAAATCCTTACTGGACTCCATCTATAAACATTATTCGTTCAGAATTACTTCCCCTCAATAGCCGAAAACCAGGTTACTTAAACCATAAAGGATTTGAATTACATCCAGTGGGGAAGAATCTTAGATCAGTAGTTAAACTTAGCAATGTTACTTCTAAGCAACTCACAGGCCTGCTGAAAAGGTATCGTTTAGTACAGAGTCCAGGGGAAAAAAATGCCTTAGGCAAACTGAGATTTACCATACCCAACACTAAGTCAATTTTCCTTCATGATACGCCGGTAAAAAAATTATTTGAGGGTGAGAACCTAGCACTGAGTCATGGTTGTATTCGTCTAGAAAAAGCACAAGCACTCTCCGAATACATTCTGTCGACTAAGAATGAGGCTAAGGAGATACGAAGAGCACTGAATGGATTAAATACAAAGTATGTGTCATTGTCAGATCCTATGCTGGTATTTATTATCTATCTGACAGCCTGGGTGGATAATAGTGGAAAACTGCAGTTGAGACCCGATATTTATCACTTAGATACGGAACTCATTACAGGTTTATAAATGCCCTTGAATTTGTCTGGCTTTTCTGCTTTTCTTGTTGGTCGAAATGCGAATATTTTACATTCCTGCAAATCCAGCACTAATCTCTGCAATAATGACTCAGTTTTAAAGAAGACATAGCAATGTAAGCAATCAATATAAGTAGCTAAACAATAATCTTGCAATTTTAAAGAAGTAAAATCGACACTGTCGATAATATGACTTAATTGCGGCTAAACACTCATGATCCCAATACGTTATGTCAATCACCTTAATAAATATGAGATTTTAACACTTGAACAGCTTTACAATAATCACCTTAAACCCGCTGTACGAAGGCGAGCCCATACTATTTTACTTAACTGATGTTACGCAAACCATATCTGGTATTCTTGCCTGATGAAAAATCTAACCTTGATTTATACGCTGACTATTTTCTGAGCACCTTTGGTGCTGCGACGGCGACAGGTCTGTCAGCCATGGTCGAAGGTGAGGTCAGTAATGACAAGATCACTCGGCTTTTATCAGAGCAAGATTTCACTTCCAAAGTAACCGTCCGAGCAAGTACATCTTCAACTGCGTTCATTGATCCCTTATTTTAACGTCTGACTATCACATCAGGAGTTAACATGACTAAACGTTCTCATGAAGAGTGGATTGAATTAATAGCACAACAGAGCGAGAGTGGCTTAACCATTGGCGATTTTTGCCGCCAACATAAAGTGAGTACCAGTACTTTTTATGCCCGTAAAGCCAATAAACCTAAGCAACAAGCAGGCTCGCCTTTTGTGCAAGCAAGTCTAGCTGCATCAAGCGAAACTGCACCGCAACATTCGATTTGCTTGCAGCATCAAACGGGGTTATGGACTTTTCCTTGCGCCTTACCTGCCAGCTATCTCCTTGAAATCATAGCGGGCTTACAAAAATGTTAATGTTCCAACAGCTCCCGAGTGTTTATCTACATCAACAGCCCGTTGATTTTCGTAAATCAATAAATGGCTTAGCTATCATCGTTGAGCAGCAATTGTCGTTACAAGCTACCGATGGCAGCGTGTTTGTCTTTTGTAATAAAGGCCGTGATAAATTAAAAATACTCTACTGGGATAACACCGGTTTTGCACTTTGGTACAAGCGCCTTGAACAAGCTAAATTCAAGTGGCCAACACAGAGCGAAGAGGAGTGTATGTGCTTATCTGAACAGCAGTTTCATTGGCTTCTATCTGGCTTCGATGTATTGGGACATCGGCATATTAACGGCTTGAGTTACAGTTGATTGATCGTGATTATGAATGCAACTTCTCATAATCAGATCAATCAACTGCCCTAGTTCACCCTGCTTTTTGGTATAATAATGCCATGAAAATATCACCCCATAATTTACCCAATGATATTGATGCTCTTAAGCAATTATTGCTTGAGACGCTTGCGGCTAAAGATGCTGAAATCGCTGCACTGAAACAATCTGTGCAGCGGTTACTTGAGCAATTCCGCCTTGCACAACAAAAGCGTTTTGGTGCCAGTAGCGAGCATCATGATCACCAAGGTGAGTTATTTAATGAAGCTGAGGCAACAGTTGATGACGTTGATAATGAGCCTGTTGAATCGAGTACTGATGCAGTACCAGCGCCCCTTAAAAAACGCCCTAAGCGTCAACCTTTGCCTAAAGACTTACCGCGCGAAATCATAGTACATGATATTAGCGACGAAGAAAAACAATGTGATTGCTGCGGCGAGCCGCTGACGTTAATGGGACAAGATCGCAGTGAAAAACTTAAATTCATTCCTGCTCAAATCAAAGTCATTGAGCACATTAGGTTAAAATACAGCTGCAACCAGTGTGAAACTCAAGGGACGCAAGCTAACATCAAGCAAGCGCCCGTACCCGCCAGCCCTATACCAAAAGG
>NZ_JAKIKS010000201.1 GCF_023284005.1 Shewanella surugensis | reverse complement strand
TTGCGGTGCGCCAAGTCAGCGAAATAAGCTAAAAAAGGCGAGTTGGGACGATGATTACAGGGCAAAAGTTTTCTTTGGTTAATTATCCGACAAAGTATGCTCCCGCCCTGGATGCAATAGGGGGAATGAGAGGAAGTATCAAATCAAACATAAATTGTAATTTTATAGACGCATTTTCTTAAATTTATGAGCCTAATGGACTGTTCATGGATCATTGCCCCCACCACGCCTCGTAGCGGGGGTTACTCCGTGAGTGATTAATTTATTAATGGGTAAGAGATAAGGTCGGTAAGCCATAGCCTATTTCAAACAAGGGATCGGCAAACGCCACGAACCCATCGCCTGATGTGTAAATAGGCTAATCTTCGAGGGAGTCATCGGCATAGTTGCTGCTTGATGAATCATCATTACAAGAGGCGAGTAGTATGAGTAATGCTGACAAGATAAGACCTATTGAGAGATGTTTAAATCGCATATAATTTCTCCCTGTTTATATCAATGAGTAGATATAATCTATTACCATATTTTATAATAGGTTGTAGATAAACTGAGCGGTTTTGTTATTTGGAGATGAGTACTAAGACTCTTACTCATATTGATAACATTGAGCCTAGTAGAAAGGTGATCACTTGAAGGTTTTTATGTCTTTATATCGAATGATCATTTTTCATTATGCCTGATAATGGGGTGAGTTCGACCATTCTGAGTCGCTATAACTGAGGGTGTCATAAAAAATTCAAAAAAAATAAATAAAAATGTAATATTTAAAAATATCTTAATATTAAAATAATTCACTGTACGATGGCGGATCATTAGTGATTTTACCTGTTTTCAACTGTTTTTTGAGACGAGAAAATAGGTTAATGCTTAATTAGAATAACATATATTAATTATATATTATTTAGCTGTTTATATTTATATTTACATTTTTTTACAATTGTTTTCATAAAGATATCGATCGGCATCACAATTTATCGACTATAGCCTTCATTTTTTACTTGGTACTATTTGGTTTGTTTTTGTTGGTTTTAAAAACCAGAATGACTGTGATTTCCCATTTTAAAGTAGTATCAAACGAGAAAGTCTAATATTAATCCCTTTTTTGGTAACACCTCTGTTGTGAATATTTTGTCGGTAAATATGCATTTACATTGAGATAACATGCAGGTAGATTTGAATTAGCCATTTGATGATTTAACTTGTTTACGTTTTATTAATATTGGATATAGGGTACTGAATATAGATATATTCGCTGAATAACGTATTTTAATGCGAAGAAAATGTGTATTTTGTTATTGAGGGATGTCTATTTAAAATTAGTTATTGTTAATGTCTTGGGTCAGTTAATTCTATTGAACTGTCTATTTTATTCATTTAGCTGTTTATTATTGTTCCTCATGTCTATTAGTTGGTTGTTTTTTGTTAATCACTGATATGGTGAATAATATTGTATTAATGTCAGTTATTTATGGTTCTAATATCGTGTTGCATTTTTAAATGTGTGTTTAAATATTTAAAGTATCAGGTCGAGTTGATATTGAGTGTTGTTTTTATATAGGAATGATTAATGTTATTGGTTATGCATTATGCATTGGCATGACAATCTACAGTGGTTGAAGTCAAATAAGGGCATTATTTATGAAGAAAAAAGCAATTTTTGTTGTCAGTGTTGTTGTTGTTTGTACTGTGGGTTATTACTTCTATTATTTAGGTGAAAATGATAGCCATATCAATATGGCTTCTAAGATGAGTATTGTTCCCATGAAGTTGGAAGGATCAAAAGTTGAACGAGAGCAAGCCTCTATTGATAAAAGAAAGGCAATCAGCATGGCACCACAGCATAAGCAACACATTGAAAATAAAGAAGCCACTTACGTTGATGGGCTTATGTTTTCCTCATCTAAGAAGGCAGAAGAGGTATTAAAAGCGTCAGGTAAGTTGCGTGAAAACTTGGAAGGTGAAGTTTATTTAGAGATTAATACTGAAGAGTTATTAGGATTAAGTATAGGAGATACTTTTCGATTAGATATACCAGAGTTAGATATTTTTTATGATATTGAAGTGAATGATGCTTATCAAGATCAATTTGGAAATAAAACCATTGAAGCACGATTACCCGATCAAGATATGACATATAGCTCAGTATTTACACTTAATGAACGTGCTATTTATGCCAATGTGTCGACGCCAGATGGAATATATTTGATGCAAGGTAATGGTCAATATGCTTGGATGGCAGAAACCAACGATTTAAGTCATGGTGTCATTATGGATTCCATAGAAAATAATCATATGGATAATTCAAATGGTCATGAATATCAAGAAGTGTTGCAACCGATGATTAGTGGAACTAATAAAGGCAGGAACAATATTCAATAATAAAAAATTAAAAGTAATACAAATATAGATGTAAAACGATAAAGAAGTAAAGAAGTAAAGAAGTAAAGAAGTAAAGAAGTAAAAGTCTATTAATAAAAATAAAATATATAAAACAAATTAACGGAGAATATTATGGTAAATCCTATTACAAAAAAAGCATTGTTAGGTCTATCAATTTCAGCATTATTATCGACATCAGCATTAGCAACAGATGTTGTGATCGGTGCCTATTATACGCCTGATGCAGCTAGCAGAAGTTTCGATATTCAAGCTGAAATTTCAAATATGATTTCTACTGCAAATCAATATTATGCTAATAGTGGCCTATCAATTGAATTACAATTATCGGCTACTCCATATGGATTAGATCAGGATATTATTGCTTCAACTGCAAGTCTCAGAAGTTTTTATCGAGACTCAACCATTCAAGGTTGGAGAGATGAATACAAAGAAGATTTCGTTGTAGTATTTGGATCGAGTGCCCCTGCTGGCAATGGCTTTGTGACGTGTGGCATAGCCGGTGATATATATGGTATGAAGATTTTTCCTTTTGATTATAGCAACTATGACAATTATGCTTTCAATGTTACGGGGACAGACTGTGGTAATACAACGATGACATTTATCCATGAGCTTGGGCATAACATGGGACTAGGTCATTCGGTCAAGCAGGGTGCTGTCGGTGGGGTGTATGAGTATGGTGTTGGCTATGGCGTCGATTATGAGTTTTCGACTATTATGGGATATCCACATGAATTTAATACGACTAATCAGTTAGCAGTATTCTCTGATCCTGATCGTACGTGTACATCAGGTTATGCTTGTGGTCGCAGTGATGCCGATGCTCAGAAAGCGTTGAGTCTTGTCACCAATGCTATTGCTGCGTTTAAATAATCGGTAGACTTTCTATTGAATAAAAGCCTTAATCTTAAGGTTTTTATTGTTTCTGTCTTTCCACTTATCGACCTATTTCCATGCCATTATATATATTGACATATATTTTCTTTATTTTACCTTTCATGTTATTTCTTATCAATTAGATACATTATATTAATATTTTTAATAAAAATACTTCTTTTATGTTTATTAAGATCGAAATGTAGACTTTGGTCTATGCCTCGTCGTTTTTATATGACCTTTTTAGTTGAATAAACGTTAAATCTACCGGCTTTACCTCTGAATTAAATGCTAATGATAATTATTTCTATTACAGTTCACTTTTTGATGATCGTAGCGGATCAACATAGTCGGTGTGATGAGGAATGTGCTCGCTATCAGTGTGCTTCATTGTGGGTTTATTTAGATCATAACAGATAAGGACGCGGCTGCGCGCGGCCTATCCTTATCTGTTATGACACCCAGTCTCAAGCATTAACGGCCATGTTAGATCATGATTAAAATGATAATTGGTCGGTACGGGGGGCAATGCGTTACATGAACAGCAGTGTGCAATACGATACCATGTACGCCAACTATCTTGCCGTTGATAATGAAACCTTATATCGCACTCATAGACTGAACCTTAAGAATTAAAGTGGGCTAAAATATTACTCAAGCTACTGTTACCTTTATATTTTTCTGTTTAGACAACGTTGCGTTCTTTTTCAAGTAAATATATGCCCATTCAAGTTGTTCTTTCAGTTCTAAATATGCTCCGTCAGCGATTGCTTGTATCAATGGGATAAACCAGAGCTCAGCATTGGTTGTCGCTTTGAAAAACGATATTTGGTCAACGACTTTAGTTGCTATCGCCCTTTTTAGGATCAGCGTAAGCAAACTTGCCCAAATCAACCCTTCAACAATTGGTTTTTTCTGCGTATTAAATTTTTTCAAGTTATTATGCGATTATAACGCTTTAAACAGAAGCTCTACTTGCCACCGAACTCGGTATAACATCATCACCTCATCCGCACTAAATTCAGCTCGTGGCAGATTGGTTAACCAAATCACACATTTTTCTTCAGAAGCCATCCAGCATCTGATCAGACGACATTTGTATTTACCCCATTCGACATCGAAGTCCATCATTTTTGGCTGTTATGCTTATGAAATACCTTCTTGAGTTTCTTACCTACTGGTCGCTTTAACGCTTTTCCCTTACCGTTATACGCGTTGATAATGGTTGGATTTAAATTGCATTTTCCTTTGACGATGTAGCTTGCATTATTGTTGTCTAGCTCTGAAAAGTAAGGCGTACTCACATACCCAGAATCAGCAAGAAATAAGCAGCTTTTGAGTGTGTGCGCTTCGGGCAAATAATCATGTTCAGATACCGAGTCTGCATCGATTTCCATTCGTGTGATTTTGCGTTCAAACAGCGATAGGCTCACATGGCATTCAATTGCTGCTGGTGCAGTTTGAGTGAAGCGTCCTTTAAATTCAGACGCCAGTTTTTGATGCACCGTTAATGAAGAACCATCATGCAAAATAACCTGCTTAAACTGTTTCAATCTCTCAGGTATTTTGTGCTCCCGAGGAAGTAATGTCGCCATTGCTTGTTTGGTGATGAGTTTCATGAACGCTGGGAACGTTTGCTTAGCCAATTGATTATGAAAAGGTTTATACGCTACAAACTCACTTTCAGATGTCCTCATCCCATTGAACTTTATAAGAATTTCATTAATAGCGGTGACGTTACTTTTGCTTAATGCGGCGACAAGGCTGGTGACCAACTCCAAAGGTTTAATTGCTCTAATACGTTTCATAAAACCAATACATTTGGCTTGCTCATTTAGAATTGAAGGAATAAAGAATTTGGTGATTTGTTGCTTTACTGAAATAATAGACATTGGCTTCTGAGTGGTAGCTTTTACTTTGGCGAGAAAATTTGATCACAGATGAAGCCTTTTTTCTATTACACTGCGCTTAAGATCCTGTCTATGATTCTCCGATAGGTTCGGTCAATATTTTTTATAAGAGACTACATGAGTGTAAGTATTCACCAGAGGGGGGATTGACTAAGCTGGCATGAGCCCAAATACGCCTGGGTAGTCCTTTTTATCAACCACGGCCGCAATGATAGTGCTGATCACTCTTATCGGGGATAACTGTCGCTTCTTGCACGTTTCAACGACAGAGAGCAGCCGAGAGCGAAATTTCTCACCTCTATCTGAACTTGTGCCATAGCAGATCTTGCGCATGATCACGCTCCCACGCAAGCAACGCTCGGCTTCGTTATTAGTCAACGGC
>NZ_JAKIKS010000200.1 GCF_023284005.1 Shewanella surugensis | reverse complement strand
TTTAGATTATACAAAAAAAGAGTATTTACGCTATGAAAAACTTGCTCGACAACAGCTTTCCTCTAAAGATAATAGAGATGAAGCCTATAATAATTATCAGCAAGCGCAAGCTCAAGTATTATCAACAATTGATGCAATAAAAGTGTTGAACAGTCAGTTGAATGCCATGATTGATGGCGAGAATGCTAGCGTTAAATTAGCGCAAGCGGAGCTTGCTAGTGCACAGTACGAATTAGATAAAACGACCTTTGTTGTGCCCTTTGATGGTATTGTTGACAATCTTCAATTAAGTGTTGGAAGCTATATTGAAGCAGATGATAAAGTGATGACTGTGATAGATACGGCTAGTTGGTGGTTAGTTGCTAATTTTAAGGAGAATGCACTATCCATTATTGAAGAGAATCAACCTGTTTTATTTAGCCTTTTTATGTACCCTAATACATTATTTAGTAGTCGTGTGGATAATTTGGGGCGGGGGAATGTGGCTGGGCAAGGCAGTCCGTCAGGATTACTTGCACAAATCGATAATCCGAATACATGGATGATACGTTCAAAACGTTTTCAAGTACGAATTAAATTGGATCAAACTTTGAATGGTAATACTCAACGCGTTGGCGCATCAGCCAGAGTGTTAATTGTGCCTGAACAAGCGGGTATCATGGGCTTCATCGCACATGTTTATCTGAGAGTGGTTAGCTTTTTTGATTATATTTATTAGGGATTACCTCTTTCTTTAACATTCAACAATGTGTAATTACTCATGTAGGCTCTTATTAAAAACTAGCAGAATCTATGGGTGGGTAAATAATGAACGATTTCAGGTGGTATAAAATAAAGGTATTAAGGTTGGGTTAATTATTATATAGAGATTATATATTTTATTTTTTAAATTATTATTTGTATTGTCGCTTATATAAAATAATTTTATGTTTTTAATATTAGCTTGTTAAAGTGACTTATTATCAATGAATGTTTTTCGAGTATCTATAATGTTACTGTTTAAAAAAGTATCGTTATAATAAATTATCTTTCTGTTGTTGATATTTATTTACTTACAAGTAATTGTTTTAATCATGCTTTATTTATTTTTAATGTGGAAGAAGATGTGATTGTTTTAGTATTTTTAATACAGAGTCGCACTATTTTATCTGTAAGTGTCAATGATTGGCAATAACCTAAAAAGTATCTAATAATAAATATATATGCCCCTTCAGTTTAATGAGATTATATCATGAGATACATTCTGAAGACATGTAGGAGTAATCAATGAAACGATTGTATTTATCCTTATTGATAATATCAATATCCTTATCGTGCGCCGTATATGCTGCTGACGAAGTGACGGACTCTTTGCGTGAACCTATTGAGCAGATAAGAGAAGAATTAACCCAGTATATTCTTGAGAATAACTTGCAGCCTTTAGCTTCTAGGCCTTATGTGTCAGAAGAAATGTATATATTGGGTCAGTCTTTAGCTTTTGATAAAATACTCAGTGGTAATCAAGATACGTCTTGTATGTCTTGCCACCATCCTTTATTAGCCACAGGTGATGCACGGTCTCTTCCGTTAGGGGTAAATAGTCATAATCTGGGACAAGAGCGAGTTGGCGGTGATTTGATTGCTCGACATTCTCCATCACTGTTTAATTTGGATTTATTTTCAAATCTTTTCTGGGACGGAAGAATTGAGCTCGATGACGAGGGGGAATTGCATACTCCAGCCAGCCAAAGCGGCGATTTGACTCAGTCTATGATAGATGTTTTTTATGCTGCTCAAGAAAATGACGGATTTGAAGGCTATGGTTTAGTGGCTGCGCAAGCGATGTTTCCTGTCACCGATGCTACTGAAATGAGAGGTGAAGGGAGTCTCTTAGGTGGGTATAGTAATGAAGACTTTAAAGAAATTTGGCAGGCGTTGATGGTTAGATTAGGGGGGGTCCCTGAATATGTTCAACTCTTTGAAGCGGCTTACCCCAATGTTCCTTTTGAGTCGATGACGTTTGCTCATGCTGCCAATGCTATCGCAGCATTTGAGATCCGAGCATTTGACTTTAGGGATAACCCTTGGCAAGCCGTCATTAGTGATGTGGCAGCTGATGCTAGCTTTAACGATCATAATTTACTCTCAGAAGAAGCAACGCGTGGAGCACACTTTTTCTTTGAAACAGGCTGTAGTAATTGCCACAGTGGTGCTGTAATGTCTGATTTTGATTTTCACTCAACGGCGACTATTCAATATGGCCCTGGTAAAGGCGATGGGGCGTCTGGTTTTGAAGATTATGGTCGAGAGAACATCACGCTTAATGAAACCGATCGCGCTAAATTTAGAACAGCCCCCCTTTTTAATATTGACTTAACCGCTCCTTATGCGCGCTTAGGGCAATTTAATGATTTGTGGAGTCATATTCAGATCTATGCCATTCCTGAACGTTTCTGGCTTAATCAATACTCAGGTTACGACAGATTCGAAGATACCTTTACGTTGGTGCCTGAGTTTGAGACTCATGTTTCTGATAGAGAAAAAGTATTATTAAAAACATTGCCGTTACCTTCCTTTGACGATGTGCAGCATGGGTTTATTAGAACACTTGAGTATATTGAAACACAATTTTCAAGAGCAAGTTCAGATGTTGGCCGTTTGACTAGCGAAGAAGGTAAACGTTTAGGTGATGGTGAATTAGTGCTGCAAAGACAGATCTTAATTCCCTTTATGGAGGCACAAACCGATCTAAGAGCTTTAAGTTTAATCCACCTTATTCCGGAGTCAGTTGCAAGTGGATTGCCCGTTGAAAAAGGGATTCTAGAGGGTAATGATGCAACCGAAGAGCTGGTAGCGAATTTAGGACAAACGTTTACTATTGTTGATTTAAATAATGAATATCAATTAAATGGCGAGCTATCAACGGGCGAGATTGCCAGTTATGAATGGAGTATTGCTCGTGTAAATGGCTTGGAGTTAAATCAGATAGTGTTGAGTGAAGTGAATACGGCTACGCCGATAATTTCAGTTATCGAGCAACCTTATTTGAAAAATGCCAATGTGACGATACGTTTACAAGTCACTGATTATTTAGGGCATAGTCATATATCTACCCTGCGTTTTAATATCGAAATATCGAGTGTCGCGGAAGATTTAATCGCACAGGCTGGTGATGACTTTCAAATTATCGAACTTAATCATGTATATCAGCTTGATGGAAGTCAATCGACGGGAGATATTGCTTCGTATAGCTGGAGTATAGCAAAAGTGAATGGGATGAATATTGATGCCGTTCATTTGAATGATACCGGCTCACCCACACCTGTTATTTCCGTGTTGGAAGCCCCAGCGGACAATAGAGCATCAATCAATTTAAAGCTTAAAGTGAGTGATAGTGTCGGCAATACTCATCAAGATACACTTCGTGTAAAAGTTCAGTTATAGGAGATTAATCGAGCTATTATGAGTGGGTCTCATGAGTTTTGCTTATCTGCTTTGTTCCATTGATTCAATCCAGTCGTTACGGTATGAATTATGCCAACAATGTTGAATATTACTAATCTCTGTGCAGTGTGATGAAGTGAGTCAATAAACTGAGTTGTTGACTCACTTCTTGTGTTTTTATCTATATTGCCTTTATTTTCGGAGTTTATGGCCAATCTCTGTGATTGCCGCTTCTAAAGAGATCGCTTGTTGTTGGCCATCTGCGGTGCGGAGCACTAGGCTGTTTGATGCCACTTCATTATTACCTGCAATGATAATGAATGGGATTTTTTGTTGATGAAAGAGTTTTACTTTTTTGTTGATCCTCATGTCTTGGTCATGAGTATGGCATCGATCCCAAGTGAAGCTAAGCGTGCTTGGAGCATATGGCAATAAGGGGTTGCTTGCTCATTGATGGAGGCAATAGCAACGGGCTGAGGGTGGATCCAAGTGGGCAGTTTACCTTGGTATGTTTCTAGTAGAATGCCTATCCAGCGTTCGAGGGATCCATAAATGGCTTGATGCAACATGACGGGTGTTTGGCGCTCGCCAGCTTCATCAACATAAGCGAGGTCAAAGCGAGCAGGCATGTTAAAGTCCAATTGAATTGTGCCACATTGCCATTGTCTGTTTTGATGTTCTTTTAGCATGAGTTCGACTTTAGGACCATAAAAAGCGCCTTCTCCAGGCTGATATTGCACCTCAACCTCTAAGTCCTTGTAAGCTTTAGCAAGTAAATTTTCTGCTTTTCGCCAATCATTATCTTCGTCAAAAGCGGATTCTGGTTGAGTCGATATACGTACATCCAGTTCAAGATAGCCATATAGCCATAATCTTTGTAGATCTGCTTGGCTCTTTTTAAAAAGTGTTATATTTCACTGATGCAGTCTTGCCAACGGCAAAGGACATGGGCATCATCTTGTGTGAACTGTCTTAAGCGCATCAGCCCATTTAATGCACCTGAAGACTCATTTCTGTGTACATGGCCAAATTCAAACACACGATAAGGAAGAGAGCGATAACTCAGTACCTGTTTCTTGAAAAAGAGAATGTGTGCCGAGCATGACATAGGTTTTAGTGCACATTGTGCTTCTTCTTGATGGCCTCCACCAACAAACATGTCATCATGAAATTTATCCCAATGACCTGATGTTTCCCATAGTGATTTTTTTAAAAACATCGGTGTGGCGATTTCTAAAAAATGTTCGGCTTGATAGCGTTTTTGAATATGGTGTTTGACATTGTTAAGCCGCCGCCATCCATTGGGGTGCCAAAAAATCATTCCCGGCTCGATAGGTTCAGAGTGAAATAAGTCGAGTTGTTGTGCTATTTCTCGGTGTTTTTACATGGTTACAGCCTCTTGCTATTTTTAACGTTGAGTGGCCTGAGCAAAAACCATGGATAAAAAAAGACCCTCTGGCTTTCGCTCAGAGGGTCTTTTTTAAACACGATACACGCTACCCTCCGAGAAATAAACCGGTGGTGGTAGTTACAAGCTGTAGTTGTACCTGATGTTGTGCCACTTCAGGTAAGTAAGGCTTCTATTTATGCACACAGGCATGCTCTAAGCTATGAGTAAAGGGCCAAAACCTTGAGGAAAATTACTGGCATTACCCACTTTAGGATTGCTGCGTTGGGCACCCGCACCATGAACATCTTCAAGTTTAGCTTGGCCTTTTGACATAGGCGGTTTAAAGAACCCCAAAGCTTCACCAAAGCAGACATAGACGGCAGAAACACCGTCGTGCTGGTTTTGGTGCGTGGTTGAGGCCCAATAGAAGGGGGGATTTTTATGACTGCCTTCATCAATAATGGACGTGACGTTAAACAGTGGGTTTATTGCTGCTGAATGGGTCGCGCTGGGGGAGCGACTGTAATCGACAATACTTTGTAGCTCTTTGGCATTGGGTAAGCGCCAGTTTTATAACCTAAATAATTTTATTTATTACAGATTCTAACCAGTTATCATGCGCTTAGATAAGAAGTAGCCTGTTGATTGTCATCTTGCTGCCACATGAGTTGTATGGGTTAGCTTAGAGATCCCCTCATTTTTTGATCTTTAAATAATGCCGAATATTGATCGATATATATGATGTTGTTCAAGGTATCGATTAAAATTATCCATCAATGGCTTTGCCCATTC
>NZ_JAKIKS010000199.1 GCF_023284005.1 Shewanella surugensis | reverse complement strand
ATTGGTTTTTCATTTGAGAACCTTGGCCGATTTTGTGAGAGATTGAAGCTTATAGGCAGCTAACCCTCTTTTCTATACCAAAGTGTGTCGGTTATTATGGCAATCTAAGTTTTTCATAGCGAGGAAACTTCATGACTTCGATAACGTTAGCGACTATTCCAGCTAATCAATTAACAGAATCAACATACAATACAGAGGGTAAGGAATATAGTCAGCTAAACTTAAGTAACAACCGCATTTATGCTGCCATTAATGGGGATGTGAAAGCGGCAACGGACATGGGTTTTTTTGATACATTATTTGATAAGATTTTCAATTCTAGTCAAAAAGCGGAAGCGTTGGACTTACTTAAAACTATGATTGAGAATGAGCTGACGACACCACATCACCAAGCAGATGGACGTTATGATGAGAGTTTAACTGAATATCACAGTTTAAAGAACAATTTTGATGCATTAAAATCGTTAGCTGGTGAGCATAATAAAGGGTTGTTTGTTATCGAAAACGAAGGCAGCTTGGAGGACATCAGTGTGGTATTTACTGTTGCTGGGCAGCCTATTCGTTCCGCATTGAATCCAAACTATGTTTATGATGATCGTCAAGATATTCTCGATGGATTTGGCTCTTATTCTGAAGAGGGTGACGCCTTAATATCATCAAACGTTTTCGCTAATGAATTTGTGTAGATATCTATTTAAAGTATCTGATTATTAAGGTTAAAGCTGAGTACCACTTGATTACCTATGATGGGGTGAGAAGTACTGCTGAGTTGCCAACCTTGTTGCTTAACGATTTGATCCACAATATCCAGACCCATACCGAACCCCTGATGTTGAGCTGTGTATTGTCCAGTTTGCATCGGGACGTTATGATTTAGCGGTAAGTCTGGGTTTGAATTAAGGCTTGAATGTAAATGTGTGTCCGTATTGGTGATCGATATCATTTTATCTTTAAGGTAAATGCTGACTGATCCACTTAACGTATGTTCAAATGCATTACGGATAAGATTACTTAATGTGATCCGACACAGCGATTCCGGTAATGGGTAACAGACTGGATTGTCTGAATCAAAAATGACTTCTACATCGAGTGATTTTTTTGTGAGGAGATAACTGTGATCGGCAATAATGGTGTTTATCATCTGTTTGAGATCGACCGATATCGCATATTGAGTTGCTGTTTCATTGCGGTTTAAAAATAATATAGCTTCAGTGGTTTCAGTCATGATCTGATTCGCGCGTCGAATATTAATATGTTGGTCATCAATATCTTGCCTGCCGAGAGAGCTTCGAAGAGTGATGATGTCAAGTGCAGAGCGCACAACGGCAATCGGCGTTCTGAGCTCATGGCTTGCATGTTGTAAAAACTGCTTCTCTCGTTGATGGTATTGATGCATGCGTTGCATTGTTTGATATAGCGTATTCGCCACAACCCCAATTTCGCTTTTATCTTCCATTATTGTAAATCGACGTTCTGGATTACTTTCATCTAAGCACTCAGTCATATGGGTTAGCTGATTTAATGGATTGAGGACTTGAGTGATTAATTGTTTAGCGATTAAGTAGACGATGCTAATGGCGATAAGTGTAATGATGGCAATAGACCGTGGCACACTTAAAGGGGCGGGCCTTTGGGAAGGATGAATGGCGTGTATAGGGTTTTCGTGATAGACCAGATATAAAGGTTTAGCTATCGCCTCAATAGGAAATCGCAGTACAAAATAGATATTCTCGGGTCGTTTAAATGTCAAAGTTTGGGCATTATCAAAAATGGCAAGCTCATAGTCATCGAGTCGTTTATCGCCAATTAACTGTGTTATAGAGTCAGGTAATGCCTTTTTGCCCAGATAACCGGAAAATGCACCCCCTGTTGGGATATCATAATGGGTATTAATGTTCAGTTGCTCAGCATAATACTGCGCCATCGAGAGCATGGCTCTGTGGGTTGTACTGTGAATGCCAATAAAAAACAGCTTATAAAGCAGTAATGAAAATACCAGTACCAAGATCCCTAAACTAATAAGTAATTGCTTTTTAAATTGATAACGTAAGCTAAGTTTGTTTTGTATGCGATATGATGTCATTAATGACTTCTTTTATTAGGGGGAGTGTAAACCGAACTTTAAGCATTGGGCTTAGCGTTTAGCGTTTAGGTAGTTTCATTGACAACATCAATGCTTTTTTAAGCGCTTTTAAGTTTTAGAGTGAGTCCAACCCCTCTAACAGTGTGTAATAAAGGTGTTTTAAAGGGCTTGTCGACCTTCTGCCTGAGCTGATAAATGTGCGATTTGAGTACATCGGAATCGGGCAATTCATCAGACCAAATAATGTGCTCAATTTCTTGGCGGGTCAGTACGTTGGGTGATGCTCTTAGCAATGCTTCGAGAATTTGCCAGCAGGCTCGATTAAGTTCAATTGGATGACCCGCACGTGTAACTTCTCTTGAGGCGATATCCATGGTGAGATCGGCGACATTTAAGCTGAAATGGGTGGGCGTTGAGCGCCTGATGAGAACGTGAACTCGAGCCATGAGCTCTGGTAAATCAAAAGGTTTAACAAGATAATCATCGGCCCCAGTGTTGAACCCTTGTAGTTTATTATCCAAAGAATCTAGCGCAGTCAACATTAATATGGGTGTTTGGTTTCCGGCTTCTCTGAGTGACTGGCAAACAGATAAACCATCCATTCTAGGTAACATGATATCTAAAATGATGGCGTTAAATCGCTGGGATTTTGCTAATAATAGTCCTTGTGGACCATTATCAGCATAGTCACATTCATAGCCATGTGTTTCGAAAAACTCAATCATGTTTGTTGCCAGTGCTCTATTATCTTCAACGATTAAAATCACTATGGATGCCTATTGTCATGACGGCTTTTTTGAGTGTTTTGATAACAAAATTACATCAAATGGTCAAGTATAACAACCATTGAAGCCTTTAAGTTTATTGGTAATTAATCTTATTAAGTCGGATTGATACTGGTTCACCTAAAATTCACTTTGGCTTTGTTATGGTGCTATTTTATTTACACAATTGAAGTGTAATTGATAACAATATTTTGAATGATGCTGATGTTTGATGGCCGATGTTTGTTAAAGCATCTTGCCTTTCAGGTAAGCGTTAGCCCTTTAACCTTGGAGACAATAAATGATTAACGCTATCGGTTCGACAATGCAAATGCCTAGCATGCAATTTAATCAGTCAAGCATGACCAGTGAGGAAAGGATATCGGTACAAGCACTGCTGGCCGATTTTTCCGCTGATGATCTTAGTGAAATTGATGCGATGAGTATTGTTGAAGGTTTGTCATCTGCTGGGATTGCGCCGAGTCAAGAATTGGCACAAATAATGGCAGAGAGTGGTTTTGATGCGCAAGCCATCGGGGAAATGGCAGGTGTGAATGATGCTCAAATGCCACCGCCTCCACCACAAAATGAGATGATTCATTCAACGGAAATATTGAGCTTTCTCGAAGAGTTGCTTGAAGACTTTGATGGGCAGTTAAGTAATGACGAGCAGCAAAGTATTTTATCCCAAGTGCAAAGTCAGTTTGGTATGAAGCAAAGTGACTCAATTATAGATATTAGAGCTTAATTGAATATGGATGTTTTCGCAGTGGTTGAGGTTACATGCTGCTGTGAATAGCTCTATTTCTCTTCGTGGATATTGAGCTTTATTTTCCTCCTCTTAATAAACGGTATTCACCTTGAATTCACCTTTGATTCGTTAAAGTTTAACAAAGCTAACATTTGAACAATGGACCTTTCGGATGGAATTGAGATGAATAAAATAATATTACCGATAACCTTAATACCGCTATTGATATTAACCGCTTGTGGCGGCAGTGATTCAACAGAGCCAAGTGAAAGTATTGTAACGGTCAATGCTGCGCCGATTATTGTGTTTGATGACATCCAAACGGTTCGCGTAGGTGAAGAGGTGAGTATCACAGCGACAGTCACAGATGATGACGAAGTGAGTTTGAGCTGGAGTCAGTTATTAGGAACTTCGGTCACGTTAACCGAAGTCGATAGTGAAAGCTTGAGTTTCATCGCGCCCGCAGTTGAAAATGATGAGGTATTAACCTTTTCATTAACCGCTGATGATGGTATCAACGAACCGGTCATGGATAGTATTGATGTTTATATTACAGCAGAAAATGCATCATCACTGAGTCGCTGGATAATTAATAATGAAACGGCATCGAGTTATATCCACTCAGCAACAGGCAGTGTACTTGAAAATGTACAAGTGGCAGAACTTGTTAATGTGGATGTGGATAGTATTAATGTGGAATACGTCTACGTTGAAACGACGGGGATCCCTAAATACGATGTGATCCTCGCTCAAGATTTAGTGGATGAACTCAATCAGAGACCGAAAGCCAGCACTGATTTTTCAGCAGGAAGTGCCAATATTGTTGAAGGGCAAGAGGTTGAGTTTGGGGAAAATATTGGTTTTAACAGTAGCGCCGAGAACTGTTTAACCACTGGGGGTGATGGTTATTGGCCGCCGGGACCGGGATGTCCGACAGATCAGGCGGTACAAGCCTATTTCCCCGTTGCTCCTACCGCACTGGATGACAGTATTGAAGCTTGTGAAACTGGGCTAGGAAAAATAGGTCTCATGGTCAATGGCACCAGTATTTTCAATTGGGGTGATGGTATGAGTCAAGGGGATAACCTTTGGTATACTTTGGCGCCAGTTGCTGAGCAATACGATGTGGATATTTGTGGCGGGCATGCCGCGAGAGGGGATTACCATCATCATTTTTATACCCGCTGTTTAGCTAATTTGGTGGGTGATGAGGGCAGTGGACATTCGCCTATTTTCGGATTTTCTGCAGATGGTTACCCGCTTTATGGACCTTATGAAACTGATATGACGTTAGCCATTAGTGGCTGGGAAATCCGTGATTATGACGCTGAGGTAAGCGCAGGGGGCTGTAGTACGGAAGGGGTGAGAAGTTGTGTATTGGTCGATGTTTACGATATCTCTAAAGGAGTGATTCAGGTGAGCAATGGCCCTGATATTGACGAGGAAGTGACGACTTTATCGGGTAATATTTTATCGGCTAGTGATGGCTATTATTTTGAAGATTACTATTATGCTCATAATACTGTAGAAGGGACGCAGCTCGATGAGCATAATGGTCACGATACCGATGATGGCCGAGGTTATCATTACCATATTACTTTAACTCAAACGCCAGCAGGCAAACTAGTTCCCGCCTTTCCGTATACCATTGGTCCTCGTTTTAAAGGCGAACTGGCGAGTAATGCTATTAGTCAATGTAGCTCAGGAAATAATGGTGGCATGCCGCCGCCAAGACCATAAGATTCGCTAAATGGAGCAAAATTAACAAACCTTGGGTTAAGATTAGTCCAAGGTTTGCTTCGCTAGCTTCCTTGTATTCCAAGATTAAGCAAAGTCAGTCGCGGTATATTATAGTTGAGTCATGTCTTTAATTCTGATGTTACTATCATGAAATATCGAATGCTTATCTCTAAGAATATAGTGCTATTGATTTTGTTATTTGTTATTTGTTATTATCTCTTGTCGTTACCTAGATCTCAGCAATAAGCGACACACGTTTACCTGTTAAAAACTCATAAGGACTGAGAAAGTTTAACGCCTTTCTTGGCCTCATGTTAATTAAAAATTCAGCATTGGCT
>NZ_JAKIKS010000198.1 GCF_023284005.1 Shewanella surugensis | reverse complement strand
AAGCTGCTTGCTGATGTCATATCAGGTATTCAATTTAAAGATGGTGAGCGGATCACTCAAGATCAAACAGAACATCACGATTCATTGATACACCACATTTGACAATAACTCCAAGTGATTAATACCGTGGTGTTGTTGGTGGGCATTGTTGAGAATCATCTTAATATGCCGTGTTTTGAGCAACGAAAGGTGGATAATTATATTGCTCATACTGGTAAAAACTATAAACCTATTTTTAGGGATATTGATACCGCTAAATTCATAGAGTCTCAATTTCATTTTGTGACATTAAAAGAGAGCCAAAAGATCTTTGAGGGAAATAATTCAACTGCTTTTGGAGTTCCTAAAAAATGCCTGCATATACAATCTTATGATCAAAGCCAGTACATCAGTTTGGAATTGAGAAGAAAGTTTGTGACTCAGGGCTTTATTCGTCAGATGGTATTAAAATATAAAGCGAATGGTGGCGATGGTAAATATTGGTTATGGGACGATTACCAACGTATAATTGAACTATCTGGACACATAGAGTAACTCAGCTTATTTTAGTCAGTTATTCTATGAGTTAAGTATCCTAGGCTTAACTGAGCTTTATCTGTTTATGGCGTTATTTTAGGGGATTCGCACGATAGAATTAAAGGTTCTCGAAGAGGCGACTCCCAATTGAACCCAAAAAGGTTCGAATGGGAACATATTCAACAAGTACTCAATGCCACTCTCTAATACCAACGCTTTAATTTCTGTAATAACTAAAAGGGTAATGTGTTTGCAACCGTAAGACCACTTGGTATGGATCGGGGCATGCGGCAGCTAAAGGTGCGGTTATGGGGTTAACTCGAGAGTGGGCAACAGATTTGTTCAATATGGTATACGAGTGAATGCTGTTATTCCTGCTTAAGTGGCAACGCCAGCATATGAAGAGTGGTTTATTCATGCGAAGCAAGGACAGGAAATGGGCTTTCATATTGAAGACCATATTCCCTTAGAGCGGCGAATGACGCGTCCTGAAGAGATAGCGGCTATGGTTTTGATGTTGGCTTCAAGTCAAAGTAGTCATACTACAGGACAAATTATGTATATTGATGGCGGATATGTGCATTTAGATAGAGTCTTGGGTCGATGACAATGCCTTTATTGTGATTTGATCGGTATTAGTATATTAACTATTTGTATTACCAACGCTAATAAAACCATGCACCCTCCAACCCAGTTTACTGAGTTATAACCCCAGCCTAGATATATTGTCACTCCACCTAAATAGGTTCCTAAGGCGATGCCAATATTGAATGAGGAAATATTGGCTGCGGATGAAACGGTCGGTGCATTTTCAGCATATTTTGCGATTTGAGCTTGCATCGGAGCTGTGACAGAAAAGCCAAATAATCCTAAAAGAAATATAAGGATAATTGCCGTAATAGGATTTTGGGTGCTGACACTGAAAATAAATAATGTAAGAGATAAGCAAAATAGTAAGGTGGCAAGGGCCGGTGCTAATGCCATATCAGCCGCCTTACCCCCAATAAGGTTACCAGCAAAAGTGCCTATACCAAAGAGTAATAACAATCCAATTATCGCATTTTCAGAAAAGCCAGCGAGGTGGGTCATCATAGGTGTAATGTATGCAAAGGAGGTAAAAACCCCTCCATAGCCTAAAGCCGTAATCAATAAGGCACGCCAAACAAAAGGGTTTTTGAACATGATTATTTCATGTTTTAGATGCGTTTTTTGTATGGTGATGTTATTAGGTATCAAAATAATGAGACTAATAAGGCTGATACAGCCCAATACTGAAATAACCCAAAACATAGAGCGCCAACCGAAATATTGTGAAAGAGTGGTTCCTAGTGGCATTCCAAGAACATTTGCTAACGTTAAACCTGTAAACATTAATGCAATTGCATGTGCCTGTTTATTTTTAGGGGCAGAATGAGCCGCAACAACGGAGCCTATTCCTAAAAATGCTCCATGACAAAAGGCTGAAATGATGCGACCTAACATTAATATTTGATAACTTGGAGACAAAGCGGAAATGAGGCTACCGAGTATAAATAACCCCATTAAGCTTATTAATACAGGCTTTCGGGGGAGGTTGATACTCACAGCGGTAAGTATCGGGGCACTGATCACAACAGCGAAAGCATAGCCACTCATCAACCATCCTGCTGCTGAGACTGATATTTTAAATGTATTAGCAATATCGGATAACACACCTGCCATGACAAATTCGGTTGTACCGATACAAAAAGCACACATGGCAAGAGCAAGAAGAATACCATTATTACTTTGTAATGGATTTAAATTAGATACACGATTATTACTTTGTAATGGATTTAAATTAGATACACGATTATTACTGCATTTGACGGTTCTTTTATCCATTAATATTCATCATTCCTATCATTATATTGGCATATTAATTATAGGAAGAGGAGGCTGTGACGGGGTTATTCTTAAATCAAATTTCTTTCCAAGCTCGGGTCATTTCACGGCGGCCGAGTGCGCCAGGGTAGGCTTTAACGGTAAATCCTGCGGCTTTCAAATTACGCTTAAATTGGCCATTGGCACAATAAGACACCAGCATGCCCCCTTTGTCCATCATCTTGACGATGTTATCAAAGTTATCTTGCGTCCACAGTTCAGGTTGTTTACTGGGGGCAAATGCATCGTAATAGACTAAATTGAAATCGGCTTTGGGTGAGTGAAAGTTTTGTAATTTTCCATGGACTTTATGCAAGATAAAACCGGGCATAATTTCGACATCACAATTCCATGGCGCCATGTGTAATTTGTCGAATAAATCTGCCAGCTTGGTTGATAATTGCTGTTTATAATTCAGTTGGCTGACAATGTCTAATGAAAGTGGGTAAGCTTCGATGCTGGTGTAGTGAATGGATCGTTCAATCTTCCCTGTTGTAGCCAGTGCACTTTGCAAGGAAAGAATAGCATTCATGCCTGAACCAAAGCCTAGTTCTAGAATATTGACTTGATTAAATTCTGTCGTTAATGCGTCAAAACCTGCGTGAATATACACATATTGAGATTCACTCATGGCACCATTATGGGCATGATAACTGTCATCGAACAGTGAGCTCATCAAGGTATGGGAGCCATCTTTGGTTAATTGGACTTTTATTTCATTCATGTGTGAAGAGGAATTGTATTGATGTAAATATTCATTTTAACAATGAATCATCACAGAAAATAGAGCTGATGTGATTAAAAAGAGAAGTGCTATCGCGCTTCTCTTTTGGGTTCAAAGTGAATTGACTTTGATGAATGCTAAGTGACCAAGTTTTTTTAAATCGATGATGGTTCAGTGATGTCGGTCAGTGTTCCAATTTTTATTTAGTATTTTCTAAGTCCATCAATCATGGCTTCAACAAAATGAGCATTTCCTTGAGTCCGGCGTGTATCTTCTTCAAAAATATATTGATTGCTGCCGATTTGTGCTCTTGGTACCCAAGTACTTCGAATTAAGTCTTGTGATAGCCAATCTCTTTGAGTATTTACATTGGTAATATTGGCATAATTAATTCTATTAATACCTATTTCTGAGCGAGTAAGAGCACTTAAACCTGCTGAGTTGTAAGCTGTGGTTTTTAAGCCTGTCATGGCTCCAGCATATTCTACGGCTTCACCACCTAAGGAATGACCGATAAGTTCAATTGATTTGCTGCCAATACCTGTATGATGTTCCTGAAAGTCTTCAGCAATGCTGCGTGCAGTTCGCATAAAAGTATCACTATAAAGGCTACCTGTAATAGCGCCTATTTGGGTTCTAGGCTCATTAGTGATACCACGAAAAGCCAGCTTAAGTGTATTTGTTCCCTCATCAACAAATACGCCCATACCTACAGGAATGGAGAGGTTAGTTTGAATAATACCCGTGTTAGAATTGTACAACCTGCGCCATTGATGAGGGACTTCTGAAGGTTGGGCAAGACGATAGTTTTCCGGCAAATTGAGTTGACTGGATGCTAAAGCTTGTAGAGATGCAGGGGCGGAGTTTTCTTTTCCTTCATTGCGCATAACATGATTACACAGTTGTAATTCATTGATGGCTTTTTGTTTCATCTCTCTAGGGAAGACTGTTTGTCCCATTCGAGCATTGATGCTGACATCTTTACCTAAACAAAAATGAAAAGCACGTGTTAATAGCATTTCACCTAAGCAAATGAACCCAGCGGTGGCGCCAACGACGGCGTTGCTAATCGTACCTATTCCGGTGATGATGCGGCCTAAACTACCGACACCATGGAGGGCTACTTCATAGTTGTTACTACTTGGAAGAGTATGAATATTTGGTTGGTAAGTTTCCATTTCATCACTTGATAATATTGACTCCTCTACTGCTTGTGAAGCGTTACCTATCCCACTGAGTAAATTGCCTGGTATACGGCTTAATGTAGATATAAGATTACCAATACTGTATTTCCCACCTAAAGGGGTGTTTAACACGCCTAAATTGCGCGTGCTTTGCACGTCAGATTGGCTTGTTATTTGAGCTAATCCTTTTCCAAAATGGGGGACCTTGCCTGACATTTCATGGGTATTATTTTCATGTATTTCATTTGGTGAAGCGATATGATGCTGTTCAATCTCGGGAGGAGAGAGCACTAAACTTGGCATTTTATATTCCTATTACTTGTATGGGTTAAATTATCTTGTGATGACGATTAAAGGCATTAACATGTTTTTTATCTGATATGTTTGAGTCAGGTTCTAAGGCTTTGTTGTCAATTAACTCTATGGTTAGTGTTATGAAATGGTTTAATAGATTGGCGAAGATATCGGCATTCATTCCTGTAACTTTTTCCACAAAGGTTAAGGTGATATTGTCATGTCTAGGATCTAAGGAGATAGAGGCCCCCCCAGTTGCAAAATTAAAAGCATTGAGTTCTAGTGCACGACGATAAAAAGGTTCTCTGTTATCGCTATTATGAGGTAGGGTGATTAAATTAGAGTAGAAATACACGAGTCCATGTTCCTCTGAAACTTCGATAGTGATTGTTGCTTTATCCGAACATGCCAATTCAATATGGCCATCTTCTCTTAAGTTAAGCTTTATACCTATTGCTTGGCTGATCTGTTCTAACCAATTTGAAATGGTTTTGTGTGTTTTAAATTCAGCTAATTTCATTTGTTTCTCATTTTATTTGAAAGGCTCTGATGTGATTTTGGTTTGAGTCATTTATTTAATTAATCAATATTGAGGCGTATTTAATAATAAAATGTTTAGGTTATCTTCTGAAAAAAACAAGTTACTATCATTTTTATAAAAAGATCATTTACGGATACCGCTAATCATTTAACTAATTGATATTCAGTGATTTTTATGTTGGTTTGTTGTAGGCTAACTTTGCACTTACATTAATTTACATAGTGATTTTAATTAATCGCCCAACTATATCGATTAAGTTATTATATAATGGGACCAATTTAAACTGTTTACGGTGTACTGAATAACAAAATATTTGTCATATTTTGTTTATTGAGGAGTTTACTGCTAAAAATAAAGCTGTACTTACGTAAGTATTCACCAGAGGGGGATTGACTAAGCTGGCATGAGCCCAAATACGTCTGGGTAGTCCTTTTTATCAACCACGGCCACAATGATAGTGCTGATCACTCTTATCGGGGATAACTGTCGCTTCTTGCACGTTTCAACGACAGATAGCAGCCGAGAGCGAAATTTCTCACCTCTATCTGAACTTGTGCCAT
>NZ_JAKIKS010000197.1 GCF_023284005.1 Shewanella surugensis | reverse complement strand
CGATTACATCGAACATTGCTTGGAACAGCTATCTCCCCCCAACTGTGATCTCAATAGTCTCTTACCTTGGCATGTTAATCTAAGCAAGGCGTAGTTCGCCGGACGCTCACGCTTAACAACGTCATTGATGCTGTTTAAAGTCGGGCATGTGTCTTAATCCTTTATGCTTGAATACGGTGGTAGTGCATTGGCATATTTTGTGATGAAGGTTCAATAGATAGGTGTTTAAATTGCTCACGCGTATATTCACATGTCCCAAGGTTATTTAATCAAAGCAACACACTGCTTTGACTTGTGATTTGCTTTTGGCTTTGAGATCCCCATCGGAGTTACCGAAATAAAGAGTTGAAAATATCGTGAGTGTGAGCATGGATGTTCAACTAGTTTTCGCGGGGCAGGACGCCCCATCGGAAACGATAGAATATTTTCAATGAAGTATGAGGATAACAACTTCGTCTGGGGCTGCAAGGACTATTTACCTCAAAATAAGCAAGAGGGGGCGAAGGTGACAACGTCACCTCTTTGAGCGAGAGATAGGGATATCGAACTGGCCTTTAAATAAGGATATTGTTTGCTGTAGATCCCCTTTTGGCCCACTCTTTATTACAGGAAGAGATGAGAACACACTACTTGCAGGTAGGTGCCTTTAATTCACAGTGTGAATGCATCTGTATGCCTTCGGCTTCAAGGATGAAGTCGCAGAGCGCCCATGGACGGGTTTACAGCGTGCTACAGAAGCATTTGCACAACAGCCTGCGGCAGCAATTAACATCAATAAGATTACACGTTGAAAAACACTAGCCAGTACCTATTTTGGCCAAACGCAAATTCATGATAGCCCCAGTGTGAGTGGGAACTCACGACCTTAGCTTGCGGCAAGGAAAACGATGCTTAGCATTAAATATAAACTCCCCACCCTCTTGCTGATCTAGGCCTTAGTTTCAGCTAATAAACACGCCTTTCTTAGGTTTTCCTGTGGGGAATAAGCTCTGATAAGTTGATTTAAACACAGGCTAAACACAGAGTGGTAAGCGCCTAGATTAATGTCTATTTGCCCTTTTAACCCAGGCTTAACCTCTATTGATGTATTCTTTAGCTAGACATAAACTCACTCTTAGCTTTAGTGGAGAATACTGATTATGAAAGATGAAATCATTCTTTATGAATACGAGGGATCCCCTTGTGTACGCAGAGTAAAAATCACTCTCATTGAAAAAGGCTTAACGTTTAAAACTCAGTCTATTGATCTTTCTAGAATGCAACAAAAAAGCCAAGAGTATTTAAGTATTAATCCCAACGGTGTGGTACCGACGCTTAGCCATAACGCTCGGATGATATATGAGTCATCTGTCATTAATGAATACCTTGAAGATCAGTTTCCAACAAATGCGCTATATCCTTCGACAATAGCTGGACTTGCAGAGGTAAAGAAATGGCAAAACGTTGAATTGGCCTTGGCAAAAGTTTGTCGAACGTTGGCGTGGGCCTATGCTATGGGGCCTTTGCAGCACATTAGTTATACTCGAGAAGAATATATTGCCATTGCCGCCAAAACAACCACTAATACAGGACACTTAAATTGGTCTGGTAAGGTTTGGGATCTCGCTATCTTATCGACAGAAGAGCAGAAGCAGCATCAAAATCAATTAATTAAATTTATTGATTTTGTTGAAAGTAGTCTACAAGATAAACATTATCTATTAGGCGCTCTATTTTCTAATGCTGATATTCTGTTATACCCCCGTTTAACGATGCTCTCTTTAGTCGGTATTAACATTAACCAGTTGAACTACCCCAACCTTCAAGCATGGATTAAACGTGTCGCCGCTCGCCCATCGATTCAATTGACACATAATAAATCAATGGACTTACTTTATAATAGTGGCCTCATAGAGAAAATTAATCATATTCTTTACTCAAAAAAGAAAAGAACCATTCAGCAATCTCTGTACCTTTGGGGAATGGGAAAAATTTGTCGTAAAAAATTTAAGGTAAAACAAGCATTACAGGAACATACAGAGGGATTTAATAAAATCTTACTTCCCACTAAAGGTATGGCAACTCAACCATCAAAAGTGAAACGCAAAGCCTTATATGATGTACAAGTGGATAATCATTTGACCTTATATTCTTATAAAGACTCACCTTTGTGCTCAAGAGTGAAGTTAGTACTGGCTATTTTAGAGTTACCTTATACTAATGTTGAAATTAATATGGTCGAATTGGATCATAAACGTAAGCCTTTTACACACTTAAACCCAGCAGCTGAATTGCCTATTTTAAAACATGGTGAAAACCTTATTTTTGATTCCCAATTCATCGTGGAATATCTGTGTTATATCGCCAATAATTTACAGTTGTTTTCTCAAGATAGTTATGAACAAGCACAAATTAAAATGTGGAATGCATTTGATTTAGGCATGCTAAAAGAATATAGACCACTATTTTTCGATTGGATAATGAAAAAAGACAATGGCTCAAATAAAGTCGTAAAAGAGAGCACCAACAACGAATTACCTAAAGAAGATCAAGCATGGTTTAATCATATGCGTGCGGGGACATTATTGACTGATACTGAACGGCAAGGGTATATAGAGATATTTTCTGAAAAGATGAGTTATTTAGATAACCATTTGAATAATAATAATTATCTTGTTACAGATCGTTTTACTTATGCTGATATCGTTCTCTATACGCGGATTGTGACATTTAATGCATTAGGCTTAGGTAAAAGTGTAGCTCACTGTAAAAACATAGAAAAATGGATGACCCATATTGCAGAGCAATTAGCATCCCCATCTTCGGCTTCTTGCTGATTTTAAGGTAAATAACCTGAACTCGGGATAAGCCGCGTCGCTGAATACCGCTATTTTTGCCCCTATCTGTGTTGGAATAACGAGTAATAGCAGGCTATTACGATCGAAACTCCGCCTTGATATCGACAATAATGTCGGCTCTCAGCAGGAAATGAGAGGCTAAACTCACCAGAAAACCTGTAATCGTATGATTTATAAATGAATAAAAGTAAGCCGGACACTCATTATCCCGAGTTCAGGTTAAATAGTCCCTGCAGTCCCAAACTGGCAATAACCAAGACACCCTGAATTATTTATTTTTAATCATGAAGCGCTTTACTTCGTCTGGGGCGGCAAAGGTGATCCAAGAGGGCTAAGGTGACATAGTCACCTCTTTGAGTGAGAAATAGGGATATCGAACTGGCCTTTAGATAAGGATATTGTTTGCTGTCGATCCCCTTTTGGCCCAGTGTGGATGGGAGTCCACGACGTTTCATTAAGTGCAGCTTAATATCCTAAGCCCGGTGTGAATGGGAACTCACGACCTTAGCTTGCGGCAAGCAATAAGTGACATTGAAATGAATAATTCAAATACAATTGTGGATCACCTTTAAAGCGAGCTGTGGGTTAGCATATTTAGAGAAAACCAGTAAATCGCATATGATACAGTATATTAGTGACAAACCTCCTTTACTACATGGATTTTAGATGAAGCCGTTAAGCATTCTTTTGTATCCACTGACCTCAATGCCAATACAGGATTAAATGTGACTGATGCATTTAATAGAATCCCTAGAAAATAATCCTATTTTAGTGGAGCAGTTGAAGATCTTTTTGAGTTGCCTTTAGTACGTAGCCAGTAGGCTTACACGTTAAATAAACGAACGGATCACCATACCAGTGATAAGGCTCCTTATCACTGGTATTTACCGCACATCAATTCAAGTACCTCAATCCAAGCACTTCAATCAATATGTTGTGTATAACTCAAAAATAACGACTGAAAATCAATCATTAAAAATCAAATCTTTATGCTATTGATTAATAATTGAACATAACCTTGCTTTTTAGCAAGTATAAATCCAGGCGTGACTTCTTTTAAATGCGCTTTATAAGCAATCAGCTGTTCTCTAAGTTCACTTAAATCATCACTGTTCTCTGATAAAAAAGAGTGAAAACTAGGATCAATATTCCCTCTATTAATCCATTCATATTTAATTTTTTCTCCAAGAAACTCTGTACTAAATTTATTCACCTGTTGACTACGATTAGTGGTATCTACATTGGCTGGTTTTAATACACCTGTATCATTAAGCCTTCTTAAACTTTTCACATCAAATATGACTTTCTTTCCCGCAATGCTCCCCACGTTATCACCACGGTCAATATCGGTTATGACTAACCCATGATGAGACAATGCTCTATTCACTTCTTGACCAAATAAGATTGCTTCTTGTTTGCTATCAGTCAGACTCATGTCTATTTTTTGAGCTCTAGATGTCAATACCTTATCATCCCAATCGGTATGAGCAACAAATAACGCCTTCATACCGGTTTCGTCGATAACCTCACAAGCATATTTTTCAACACCATAGAGGGTACCGTTAGGATAAAATTTTAAAACTTGATCGTAGTTTTTAGCAACGAGAGTCACTTTAGCACCATCGTGTAGAGTAAGATCATCAATAGAGGTCACTTTTGCATCCTGTATAAAGCGAACAAACTGCTCAAACCTTAATTGATCCGCTGGTTGAAGCCGTGTGGGATCAAAGTTCTCGTTAGACAATGGATTAATAAAAAGCGAGCCTTTTTCCAATAGCAATCTAATGAGTTCAGTGGGGGAGCTGGGTTCAGGAGACATATCAACCTCTATAATGGACTGCACTCCACGAGATTGTAAAACAGATGGGCTTTCTTGTGCCACATCACGCAGTTTAATGGTTTCAGGTAGTGGTGAATGGATTGAAAAGCGCTGGGTTGGCTGAGGTTGTTGTTCTTTAATCTGAAAAATTGGCATCAAACCTGAATCTTCATCAAACTCGTCCATTTCCAAAGGTGTCATTGAAAGTAATTGAAGCTTATCCATCTGAGAGTGGTTAATATCCTCCGGTTCGGAATAAAGCAAAACGATATCAGATGCCTTACAAGGGTTTAATATTGTTGAGCTGGAGATAAAAGTTGTGCCAAATATTGTTGGAAATAGCTGATCATTCCTGTCTTCTCCCAAGCTTTCATTGAATAGAGTCATTGATGGTGTTTGAATTTGATTTAAGTCGGGCATGTGTCTTTGTCCTTTATGCTTGAATACGGTGATAACGCATTGGTCTATTTTGTGATGACGGTTCAATATGTAGCTGTTGAAGTTGCTCACGCGTATATTCACATGTGGTCGCTAATGATTTAATACCTCGAACAAACTGTTCTGGTATGACGGTATGAATATCAAAATTGCGGTAAATATAAATAGTATGCCCGTCATTGCTTAAACCAAATGAATTATGGTGAGATTTAACCCCCATCAATTGAAACTTAAGAAGATACTCAAATAGCGTTAATTTATCGTCACTCGCACTGATACTTTGTACAATAGAGTAGATATGGAGAGTATATTTATCTTTAGAAAGATATACATACAGCTCAATATTATTTTCAAATTTAAAAGTGTAAGCTTCAAGCTTATCCACTACCGATATGTCTACACCATATTGGCGGCTCAGTTCATTAAATAGATTATTAAGCATGGCATTATTAGTCTTTTAACTGTTTTAATGTTGTTAACTTTTTAATATAAGATAATCATCTTCATCTTAGACTGATTTAAAAACACCATTGACTCCCTCACCGCTTACGATAAAGATAAAGACTTTGGCATCAATTCAATATTTCTCGTCACACAGTAAATGAGAGTCTAAGTGAAGTGACTCTTAGATACACTAGTTACTATTACGTTCAATACTCATCAATATACACTAGCATGTGACATAATTTATTAAATAATAAAACAAACGTAACCTTGGATCTTCCAAAAATATGAGGAAGTATCATTTTTTGATTATTTCTATGCCACTCGACGACTCTCATTAGGGCCTACCGCCCTTTAGTGATTAACTTTCATTCAGAATAAAAACTCATCAATGAGCAGCATCACTTTAAGTTAATCACTGACAACGCAGGGAATCGCACAGAAAATATAGAGGAGCAACATGGAACTGCCCTAGAGTATATAAATAAGCCACAAAATGCTGCAGAAACCACCGCCAAAGGTGAGCGTCCGGCGAACTACGCCTTGCTTAGATTAACATGCCAAGGTAAGAGACTATTGAGATCACAGTTGGGGGAAGATAGCTGTTCCAAGCAGTGTTCGATGTAATCGAACGGCGTTAAGCCATTCGCTCTCGCCGTTTCTATGATGCTGTACAACATAGCACTCGCCTCTGCACCACGGTGGTTGTGGTTAAATAACCAGTTT
>NZ_JAKIKS010000196.1 GCF_023284005.1 Shewanella surugensis | reverse complement strand
TCATCGGGATCAATTAACACTCGGAATGTAGATAGTGCCTTGGGCACGGACTTAAGCCCTTTTAGGGCGTCACCCAAATAAGCCTCCGGCTTTGCCGGAGGTAAGTTAACTGCGTGGTGTCAATTCAAGTTTCTTTCACCCCCAATGCTTTGTGATTGTAATAAAGTCGAGGCTGCAGCGGGGACTGAAAGGCTATTATTCAAGTATCAAAGGTTGGAGGCGGAAGATGAACAAGACTATACATCTGACGGTCGCAGAAGCGTTAGCTAAATATCTTGCAGCACAGAAAATTGAAATTAATGGAAAGATAGAGCAGCTATTTGGGGCCGCTTTTGCCATATTTGGTCACGGTAATGTAACTTGCTTTGGTCAACAATTGAAAAATATTTCTGATAAAATCCCGACATGGCGAGGACAAAATGAACAATCGATGGCCATTGCTGCGATTGCTTACGCCAAAGCTAATCAACGTCGACGTATCGGTATTGCGACCAGTTCAATTGGACCTGGTGCGACGAATATGCTGACAGCAGCAGGTGTTGCCCACACTAATCGCTTGCCTTTGTTATTGATTTCAGGTGATGCTTATGTGAGTCGCTTACCGGATCCTGTTTTACAACAACCAGTCAACTTCGACGATCCCTCTATAACCGCCATTGATGCTTTCAAACCACTGACACGCTATTGGGATCGTATTATATCGCCTTCACAACTCATGCATACTTTGCCACAAGCGCTCGATGTATTACTTGACCCTGCTATGTGTGGCCCTGTATTTCTTGGTTTACCGCAAGATATTCAAGGTGTCGCCTACTATTTTCCAACAGTATTTTTTACCGATAAAATACACAGGATCCGTCGCCCTGAGCCTGAGGTATGGGCACTTGAAGAAGCGAAGTCGCTTTTGTTACAAGCCAAGAAGCCGTTGATTATTTCTGGCGGTGGCGTGCATTATTCGTTGGCAACTGACGAGTTAGCTGAGATGGCAATTAAACACAATATTCCGGTGGTTGAGACCATTGCTGGCCGTGCCACCATGCTACAAGATACCCCGTTAAATGCGGGTCCCATCGGTGTAACAGGCTCTGACTCGGCCAACCACATGGCGAACGAAGCGGATGTCATATTGGCTATAGGTACGCGTCTTCAAGACTTTACCACGGGCTCATGGACCGTATTTAAGCACCCTGACATGAAGCTTATTAGTATTAATGTGGGGAGATTTGATGCGATTAAGCACCAATCCTTCCCTATTTTGGGAGATGCAAAAATCTGCATGGCTAAATTGTCAGTATTATTAGGTGATTGGCGTTCATCAAAGCTGTGGTCTGATAAAGCTAAAAAAGAATCTGACGATTGGAAAGATCTCGTGCATCGTCGTACCCACCCGCAAGCAGGGGGTTTGTTGCCGAGCCTGTCTTCGTATGCAGAAGTGATCGGTAAGTTAAACCATTTGATGGAACAAGGCGACACGGTGTTGACCGCAGCAGGAGGACTTCCAGCGGAATTAGCGATGAACTGGCAGAGTTACCAAATTGGGAAGTTCGATATCGATTTTGGCTATTCATGCATGGGTTATGAAATTGCTGGAGGTTGGGGAGCTAAAATGGCTAATCCAAACAAAGAGGTGATTGTGCTCGTGGGGGATGGGTCTTATTTAATGCAAAATTCTGATATTTACTCATCCGTACTGACTGGGCACAAGATGATAGTGGTGGTGTGTGATAATGGGGGTTTTGCCGTGATTAATAAATTACAGCAAAATACGGGCAATGAGTCGTTTAATAATCTCTTAGCAGATTGTCGCCGTCCAGAGGGGAAGGTCGCTCGTGTCGATTTTGCGAAGCATGCTGAAGCTCAAGGTGCTATCAGCGAGAAGTTAACGTCCATCATTGAATTTGATGCCGCTTTTGCACGTGCCAAAGCGGCTGACAGAACTTACGTTATCGTGGTTGATATTGATCCAGTATCACCTGCGGCGTGGTCTCAATGTGATTGCTGGTGGGAAGTGGGATTACCCGAGGTGACACACAGCAAGGAAGCTGCAAAGAAAGTCTCTGACTGGGAAGCGGGTCGCTCCGCACAACGTCGAGGTGTGTAGTGTCATTTTATAACATCATTTTATTTACTTATTATGTCTGTTTAGTATTCAAATATTATTGAAAATAAGAATTTAATTCGGTTTTTATGTTTGTTCAGGAGTTGAGCTATGTTTGATGAAGAATGTCATTTTAACCAGCCCATTCGTTGGGGAATGGTGGGGGGAGGCCGTAACAGTCAGATTGGTTATTCACATCGTAATGCAGCGCAACGTGATGGTTTGTTTAAGTTAGTGGCTGGTGCTTTTGACCTAAATGCGAGTCGTGGTCGCGATTTCGGTATCAATCTTGGTCTCGATAGTGACCGCTGTTATGCCGACTACAAAGAGATGTTTGCTGCTGAAACGCAACATGAAGAAGGGATTCAAGCCGTATCCATCGCGACGCCCAATGCGACTCATTATGAGATCTGTAAAGCGGCACTTGAAGCTAGGTTGCATGTAGTGTGTGAAAAGCCGATTACTTTCACCACCGAAGAGGCGCAAGAGTTGAAACTCATTGCGGAAAAAAATAATTGCGTTATTGGTGTGATGTATGGTTACAGCGGTTTTCCTATGGTGCAGCAGGCTCGTGAAATGGTACAGCGTGGTGATATCGGTGATGTCCGTATAGTCAATATGCAGTTCGCTCACGGTTTTCATAATGAAGAACTCGAATTGACCGAGCCTGCGCTTAAGTGGCGTGTAACCCCTGAAGTCTCTGGCTCAACTTACGTACTGGGTGATAGCGGGACACATCCATTTAACTTGTGTGGATTCATAACCGGTCTAAAAGTCGAACGTTTATCATGCATGCGGCAAAGCTTCATTAAATCGCGAACACCGTTAGAAGATAATGCCCATGTGATGATGGAATTCTCCGGCGGTGCTGTAGGTACGCTGTGGGCATCAGCTGTCAATGCAGGATCGATGCATCAACAGAAAATCCGCATTGTTGGTGAGAAAGCATCTATTGAATGGTGGGATGAGCAACCGAATCAACTGCGCTATGAAGTGCAAGGGGAGCCAGCACGAGTACTAGAGCGTGGTATGGGATATTTATACCAAGATGCTGTCGGTGTTTCGCCGGATCGTATAGGCGGTGGTCATGCTGAAGGCTACTTTGAGTCATGGGCCAATATTTATCACTGTTTTGCGCTAGCATTTGATGCGGCAAATCGTAACAATCAAGAAGTGCTCTCAAGCCTTATATTTCCTGGGATCGATGCGGGTATTGACGGCGTTCGTCTGTGTGAAAAATGCGTCGAGTCCGCCGAGAAAAATGCCGCGTGGGTGAAATATAAGTAACAGGAAAGCATTATGTCGAAGATTGCACTGCAGCAAAATCGTTCACTGGATGTCATAGTGTTAGGTCGTGCAGGGGTTGATCTCTACGCTCGAGAATCAAACAAGGATATGGCTGATATTTCAGGGTTCAACAAATTTGTTGGCGGTTCAGCTGCAAATATTGCTGTGGCGGTCAGTAAATTAGGTGGAAAAAGTGGCTTTGTTGGGTGTGTGGCAGATGATGCTTTTGGTGATTATGTTAAAGGTTATATGTTAGCTCAAGGGATTAATCTTGATGGATTGATGACGGATGCATCGGGTTCACGCACATCTGTGGCATTCACGGAAATGAAGCCAACGGATTGTACTGTGTTGATATACCGTAACAACGCCTCGGATTTGACTATCAAACCAGAACAAGTTAGCCAAGCATATATTGCGAGTGCCAAAATATTGGTCGTGACAGGTACCGCGTTATCTACCAGTCCAAGCCGTGAAGCAAGTTTGCTGGCAATGGAGTTCGCTCGCCGAAACAATACCGTGGTAGTGCTGGATATCGATTACCGTCCTTATTCATGGCGTACTGATGTGGATGCGTCTATTTATTATGGTATCGCAGCGGCCTTGTCTGACATAGTGATCGGTAATCGTGAAGAATTTGACATGATGGAAACAGTGCTAGCACCCAGTAATAAAGATGATGATATGACAGCTAAGCTCTTTTTACATGGGAACACCCAAATCTTAGTGATCAAGGCAGGTGAGCTGGGATCGAAAGTATATTGCCAAGCGAGTGAAAAGTTTCAACAAGGTATTTACCATGTTGATGCACAGAAACCATTTGGTTCAGGAGACGCGTTTGCGGGGGCATTAATTTGGACACTGGTGAATGACGGCGAATTAGAGGAGGGTATAAAGCATGGTTCTGCGGCTGCAGCAATTAATGTCAGTGGCAATAGTTGTACCGAAGCGATGCCAACAAAAAAGCAACTTTTTGATTTTATTAAGGCTAATAAACAAGATCTAGCAGTGAGGAGAAAATGACCATGGGTAAACATATTCCCCCGTTTAATAATGAAAATCAGCCAATTGTCGATGTGAATGATGATGTCACACCGCTGTGTTACTTTAATCAAGTGTATTTAAAGAAAAATGAGCAACATGAGCATCGCGTTGAAGGGTATGAATCTATTATCGTATTAGCCGGTGGAATGTGTCGTATTACGGTGATAAATGATGTTGATAAGGCTGATAAAAACATGGTCTTCGATAATGTGGGGCAGCGCGCTTCCGTATGGGAAGGGGATCCTGAATCGGTCTATGTCCCGTTGGGTTATAGTGCGGTGATTGAGAACCTCAGCGACCGTGCGGACATCATGATTGCTGGTGGACGTTTTGATACATCTCTTCAACCTTTTTGTGTGCGCACTGAGAATGTCGACATGGTGCAATATGGCTCAGATGACACTAAAACACACCGTAAAATTAAACACATATTAGGTCAATCTAATACAGATAAACGTGGTCGTCTTCTCGTCAGTGAGCTATTTACGGTAGGGGCTGGCGGTTGGTCAGGTTTTCCTCCACATAAACATGATGTTGATCGTGTGAAAGATGATGGTAATAACGAAACAGCATTTGAAGAAGTGTATCAGTTCCGTTTTTATCCAGACATTGGTTTTGGTGCGCAATTTTTATATGAGCATGAAGATGATTTTGGCCCTGTTTATCATGTGCGAACAGGCTCAGTGATTAAGATCAATAAAGGCTATCATCCAAGTGTGGCAGCGCCAGGTTACGAGATGTATTACTTCACCGTTATAGTGGGGAGAACCTCCCAATCATTGAGTCAGCATTTTGACCCACATCATGCCTATCAAGTTGAAACGATCCCTGGCATCAAAGACATGATCGCCAAATTCAAGTAATCAGGAGTGTGGATACGATGTTAGTTAATTTAAATGATTTATTGCCGCAAGCTGCTGCTGCTGCTTATTCAGTTCCGTGTTTTAGTATATTTGGGTTTGAGGATGCCAAAGCCGTCGTCGAAGCAGCAGAAACGGTGAATAAACCAGTCATTCTGAGCTGTAATAAGGACATGGTGGATTTTTATGGCGTTGAAACGGTCGCGGCGATGCTATTGAATGGGGTACATAATAGCAGCGTACCTGTGTGCTTACATTTGGATCACACTTACGATGAAGCGATTGTTTTTCGTGCATTGAAGGCGGGCTTTAGTTCCGTGATGTTTGATGGTTCTCAGTTGCCGTTAGTTGAAAATATTGCCCGCACCCGAGTCGTAGCTGATGTGGCACATGCATTAGGTGCATCAGTAGAAGGTGAAATTGGTTCGGTGCCTTATAATGAGGGGCGAGATCATATTAAAACCATCGATACCCGTCCGGCAGATGCGGTACGTTTTGCTCGAGAGAGTGGTGCTGATTGCATGGCGGTTTCTGTCGGTAATATTCATCGTATGACAGAGCCTAGTTGTATCATAGACTTTGGTTTATTAGAGCAGATCGCGACAAAAGTATCGCTGCCGTTGGTGATCCATGGTGCTACAGGGATCCGCGATGCAGACATGAAGAAACTGAAAAAGAGCCGTGTGGCTAAGTTTAATATTGGTACCTGTTTACGTCAGGCATTGTGGCATAACTTACGTGAGCAGATGAATAATGAACCACACAAGTTTGATCGTATTTATTTTATGAAAAAAGCTATGCCTTTTGTCACGGAAGAAGCAATCCGTAACTTTGAATTATTATCATAGAACATTAACAGTTTAAGTAGTCCTTAGATTGCCATAATAACCGACACACTTTGGTATAGAAAAGAGGGTTAGCTGCCTATAAGCTTCAATCTCTCACAAAATCGGCCAAGGTTCTCAAATGAAAAACCAATAT
>NZ_JAKIKS010000195.1 GCF_023284005.1 Shewanella surugensis | reverse complement strand
AAGCTGCTTGCTGATGTCATATCAGGTATTCAATTTAAAGATGGTGAACGGATCACTCAAGATCAAACAGAACATCACGATTCATTGATACACCACATTTGACAATAACTCTGATAATACCAATCCGTCTCTTTTAATTGCCAGTAGGTTCGTTTCACGAGAGCTTTATCAACAGCGTTTGATATCAATCCAAGACAAGGTTGATTTGTGACTCAATTGAATCAAGCAGGGCACTTTCTCATTGAGTACACTCGTTGAAAATATCTATTGAGATAATAAGAATGACTTTAGGCGTGATTAAGACAATAAAAAGCATTACGTTTCACTCTATTACTCTGTTTCATTGTCACAATCACAAGTCACCTAATATTATGAATTTAAATTAGAAATGACATTAAACAAATAAAAGTGATTAAAAACGATTAATTTTATTAAGTAAAGTAATCAATAAAATGTGTTCATCCTCGGCTAACTCATTTAAAAAATGCTCATTAACGCGCTCGGCTTCTCTAATTAAATCTTGTTCTAATGCTTTAGCGGTATCGGTGAGAAAAATCTGAAAGGTACGGCGATTATCGGCTTCTTGATGACGAATAATCAAGCCTTGTGTTTGCAACTGATCCAAAAGCCGCGTCATCGTATAATGGGCAACATCACATCGTTTAGATAAAACCGTTTGGGAGACCCCCTCCTCCTCCAATAGAGAAAAAAGCACAGGCCAAAGCTTAATATCTAATTGATAACGCTTTAGTCGTTGATCTAACGCATTTTGTAGCTCAACATTCAAGTGAGCAACTAAATAGCCTAAGCTTTTATTGCGATCCACTGAACAGCTCCTTTATACAACCTTAGTCTAAATATAACCCAAATCAGACATCATACTCTAGACTTTAATCAGCTAGAAATAGAACAATATCTTTAACTCCTTTATAAATAATGAAATATTGATTAAATAAAGTCATTAATGAAACGGTAATAACAGGCTCTTCCCAATTTTGCGATTAGCCCTCTATCGAGCATCACAGTAATAGCTTCCTCACCGCAAACAAAGTGCGACAAAGCTCGCACCTCATATGCCGTCTCTAAACTCGTCTTAACAGTAAAAGCCGAGCAATAATCCCTTTCTTGTCTCGTTTCACTCTTAGCACATTCACTATGGCAGGTATAATCGACGATGATCAATGGCACTTCGGCCACTGACACTTTCAGCTTTTCCACCGGTGTGATCAGAAAATGTTCATTCTCTATACAATATAAAATAGTTGAAAATAATCGACTAAATTTCTGAGGTAAGGGACTTTTTAAATAAAACCATTCTCCTTGCTCATCAATATTAAACAATGCCTCGTCATTGCATAATGGCGCTTGTTTCATTAATGCATTAATCGTCTTTTGCGCTTCTTGGCTCATACTGTCTCCTTTAAAGCCTTTTTAACCCCTTTCGGCGGGCTTATCCCTCTAATCCAATCAGAATGCTTAAATAAAGAGTAAAAATAAAACGCCAATGCTGTCAAAAGCAATATCAGCATAACAAAAAAAACGCATCGAAAAATAGCTCCTTATTGTTAATCCATTACCTAAAACAACTTGAGTAAAGCTTCTACTGGATGTTGTGGTTTAAAGCCACTGAAACGTTTGACTTGGCTTCGACAGGAATACCCTGACACTAACACTTGGACTTGTGGTATCGCTCCCAGTCTTTCTTGCCAAGACATTTCAAATAATTGACGAGAGCGAGATAGATTCTCGGCTTCATGCCCGTATGTACCCGCCATGCCACAGCACCCAACATTGGCTGTTGCTAATTTAGCGCCAAAGTGCGCAAAAATACGTTGCCATTCTTTACCAGCATTTGGCATTGCTGTCGACTCAGTACAATGGCTAAATAAGGTGAATTCTGTCAGGGCTGGCGAACTAAGAGCATGCTTTTCTAATCGAGATAATAACCATTCATTGGCTAATAAGACATTAAAGTCCCCACGTGCACCACCTAACGCTTCTTTATATTCATCCCTATAACACAAGACTAAAGCAGGATCGAGCCCCACCATGGGCATACCGAGGGCAAAGACTTGATTGAAAAAATCAGCCGCATTTTTTGCCGTCTGGGAAAATTGATTTAAAAAGCCCTTGATATGCTCAGGCTTACCATTGGGTTTAAAGGGCAATAAAATCGGCTTCAAACCCAGTTTTTCAATTAATTGAATGAAATAATGCACGGTACTCGCCTCATAAAAGCTATTAAAAGGATCTTGTACCACCAGCACATATTGATCTCGCTCAGACTCAGCTATCGCACTTAATGAGGCTAAATCATAACCTCGGCTGCTATGACCATGTAATCGCTGTTTTAACGTGGGAACAGACAAGGCTGGAGAGTCGACATACCCCAGTGTTTTTTCAATCATCCAGCGACTCAAAGCATTTTGAGACAGGGCATTCACCAACCTCGGCATCTGCGCCATCACAGGTAATGATACTTCGATGCCTGCGACTAAATGATCTTTCGCCGGTCGTAAATAACGTTGATAATAAATATTGAAAAACTGTGATCGAAACTTTGGTACATCCACCTTCACAGGACACTGACTCGAGCAAGATTTACAGGCTAAACACCCTTGTAATGACTCCATCACCTCATGTGAATAATCATAGTCGTTATCCACTAAGGTATACTTAGCTCGTTTGAAAATATTGCTAGGCTTCGCCTTTGCTAAGGCATTCACATCCACACCTTCAGATTCTAGCAAACGCAGCCATTCTCGCATTAACCCCGCTCTGCCTTTTGGCGAATGTATTCGATCCCCCGTCACCTTAAAAGAAGGGCACATAGGCGATGAGGTACTGTAATTAAAGCATAATCCATTACCGTTACAATTCATCACATCAGGAAAAGCATCCCGAGTTTGGACCGGAATTTGACGATCAAAACTGCCTCTTTTAGGGCTATCAACATTATAATATAAAGGCCCTTTTCCTGTAGGCGCAACCAATTTCCCAGGATTCAACTTATTATGGGGGTCAAACAAACCTTTCACTTCTTCAAGTAATCCATATAAATGCTGGCCAAACACAGCAGGTGCATATTCACCGCGTACCCCTTTCCCGTGCTCTCCCCACATTAACCCGCCATATTTAAGCGTTAAACTCGCCACTTCATCTGAAATCACTTTTAGCAATTCCTCATCTTCAGCATCACACATATCCAGCGCAGGTCTGACATGAAGGACACCAGCATCGACATGACCAAACATACCGTATTGCAATTGATGCCCATCCAGTAATGCTCTAAATTCCATAATGAAATCGGCCAATTTTTCGGGCGGAACCGCCGTATCTTCAGCAAATGCTAATGGCTTCCTTTTACCTTTTGTCGCACCTAACAAGCCAACGGCTTTTTTACGCATCGCATAAATGGTATCGATACTGGCCCGATCTGAAACCAGCTGGTAACCCAAAAGCCCACTTTTATGTTCTTCAAACTGAGTGGTTAACATGTGTTCCAGTGCGGTCAGTTTTTGTAGGACCTCATCCTCATCGCCTGCAAATTCGACCATATTCAGCCCATCGATTTCATGATCAGGTACCGATTTTATAAACGCAGAAACGGAATGCCAAATAATATCTTTTTTAGCTAAATTCAGCACTTTCGAGTCAATGGTTTCAACCACTGTGGCCTTGGCTTTCACTAGATCAGGGGCATGTCTCAGCGCCGCCTCAAAAGAATCATATTTAATATTGAGCATCATACGACACTGAGGTAAGGGCGTGAGATTAAGCTTAGCTTCCGTGATCACCGCCAGCGTTCCTTCAGAACCCGTCAGTACACGGGAAATATCACATTGGGTTAAATCATCATTCCAGACATGCTTTAAATCATAGCCCGTTAAAAAACGATTTAACTTCGGAAATTGAGCCTCGATTTCGACGCGATTATCTAAACACATCTTGGCAATTTCGGTAGTAATACTTTGACTTAATGACGGAAGCAATACCTCATCGACCACCTTCATATTATCCAATGTGCTTTTATCCATGGGGTGTGTATCCATGACACTGCCATCAAATAACACGCAGCTCAAACCAAGCACGTGATCCGATGTTTTACCATACACTAACGATCCCGCACCCGATGCATCGGTATTAATCATGCCGCCCACAGTCGCTCGATTTGAGGTCGATAAATCGGGACTAAAAAAGAATCCATGCGAGCGTAATGCATCATTTAACGCATCTTTTACCACCCCAGCCTCGACCCTCGCCCAACCTTCCTCGGCATTAATTTCTAACACTCGATTCATATGTCGAGATAAATCAATGATAATGCCGTGGGTTAATGATTGACCGTTGGTTCCAGTGCCCCCCCCTCGTGCACTAAATACGACTTCCGTGAATAACGGCTGAGCCGCCAAATAAAGGGCCGTTTGCACATCTTGTTGAGATTTTGGGTAAATAACCGCTTGAGGCAGAAATTGATACACTGAGTTATCGGTCGCTTGAACCATCCTTGCGCTATAACGGGTATCAATATCCCCCGTAAACTCACTACGATGTAACGCCTCAATAAAAGACAAATAGGCAGGTTCAAGTGTTTGTTTGTGCGATAACTTAGGTAACATGAAAGGCTCTATCGAGATAATTGATTTTATAAAATCTATTATACTCAAGCCTGCTGGAAATGCGAGGTACAGACTCATCGAATAATCACATGAAAACTGAATACGTTATTCAAAAAGTAGCTAATACTCATCAATATCTTACTATGATACAAAAAACGTAAATCCTATGTATGGCATACTCATTTTGCCTAAAATGATGACTGACAATCAATTAAAAAACACTAATATTCAAGACGGACACGATTAAATAAGCTCTCACTAAAATAAAGTGATGGCTCACAACACTACCATCTCAGTGACATCAAAGCGCTTTAACGGCCGATTAAAGCCCGTAATAACAATTCACCATACCGTGCTCAAATTAACTACACTTAATGACAAGACTACAGCCAATAAGCCTCAACAGTTTTAGGTTCAAATGACTATGACAGATAAACGTAAAAAAATAATACTTGATGCTAAACAAGTGGGTGAAGCACTACTCGAACTTCTTGCACTCAGAGATGTTGAGTATTTTTTTGCCGCAGGCAGTGGTACTGATTTTCCCGCTATCATAGAAGCCTATGCTAAACAAAAAAAGCACATTAAATATCCTAAAGCGATCACTGCTGTGCATGAAATACCGGCATTAGCAATGGCTCATGGCTATGCCATGGTGTCAGGTAAAGTCCCTTGCATCATGCTTCATACCATTGTTGGCGGTGCGCTTGGCGTCATGGGGGTGATCAATGCTGCCAGAGCTAAGATCCCCATATATGTGATCGCTGGGCGCACTGCTGCAACAGAAAAGGGACATCGAGGATCACGTTCTCATATCGTTCATTGGGGGCAAGAATCCTACGACCAAGGTGCTATGTTTCGAGAGTTTGTAAAGTGGGACTATGAATTAAAATACCCCGAACAATTAGAAACACTGATAGATAGGGGACTTGCCATCAGCCAAAGTGCACCTGCTGGCCCAATCTACTTGAGTTTACCTGTTGAGCTAAGCGGGCAACCATTTATCAATCAACAAGCCTATAAACACCCCCAATTAACACCCGTAACCTCAAGCATCTCTGATGAATTATCAATTAAACAGGCCACAAAAGCTCTCTTAGAAGCAATCAATCCTATCATCGTCAGCAGATCCCGCAACGGTAGCCACTTTAGTTGCCCTCGCAGAGTCATTGTCAATTGGGGTCATCGAATCAAACCCCAGCTACATAAATTTCCCACAAGACCATCCATTACACCTCGGCTTTGACGTGAGCCCTTATCTTCATCATGCAGATGTCATTTTACTGCTTGAAACCCCTGTTCCTTGGTTACCCGAAACTCATCAATTAAATGATAATTGCATTGTGATTTCACTCTCAGATGATCCCCTATATTGCCAATATCCTTATCGTAGTTTCCCAAATGATATCAGCTTAACGGGCGATCCAAATAACACCCTATGCGCTCTATTAAAAAAGATCACAGCCAGTAAGAAAAATAGCGCACTCATCGAAACTAAGCTTAACCAATACAAAAAAAATGCCCCGTTAAAACAAAAAATAAAAGATAGTCTCAGCCAAAAGAGCAGGGCGGGATAGCACTTTGTTAACAAAGATTGAATCTGCTGAATTACTGTGATCTAATCGCACCTCACTTTCTGAGAGGTAACCCAATGACCCTGATCGAACACCT
>NZ_JAKIKS010000194.1 GCF_023284005.1 Shewanella surugensis | reverse complement strand
GCTGCTTGCTGATGTCATATCAGGTATTCAATTTAAAGATGGTGAACGGATCACTCAAGATCAAACAGAACATCACGATTCATTGATACACCACATTTGACAATAACTCAATAGGGAGATCAACATGACCACAATAATTAGTATAATAGATGCGGTAAATGATACTACTTTAAATGTAAAAAATTCCGTTCATCCCGATTTAAATAAAAAGTACTGGACTAATAAGTCATCTTTAGTACCGAGTTTTCAACGGCCAATAAATGTCCTTGAATTCAATCGTAATGAAGGGATAACTGATGATCATACCTGGACTTTCAAATCATCCTTCACAATTGATGGTGTCGACATTTTATTGCAAGAAAAAATAACAGGGACGTTCTTTGGTAGTAAGATGTTGCAGTGTATGACTGTAGGAGAAGAAACAACTGAATTTATAGATACTGGAAAACCTAAGACGATACAATTTAAAGGAAAAAGTGGAGCAAGCTATTCGATTTCATGGATGCTTTTTCTTAACGTGGGTGGCGTTTATGATAATATTCAATATACATTAAAGGTGACTACACCAGCATATAAACCAATAACGCCAGTCATGGAGCAGATTGATACTGTTGTATACCTAATGCTTGAAAATAGGTCGCTCGACAATGTTTTAGGTTGGCTTTACAAAGATGATGTGCCCGCAGTTGTGTACCCTCCCGAATCTGATGCAAAGTTTGATGGTATACCTGCTGACGCTAAAAATTACTACAAAACTAAATCTTACCGCCCTCAACATGGTACGGCTGGTTTTAGTCAGCCTCTTAGAGTTCCAAATTATGATCCCAATGAAGCGTTGCCAAGTATTAAAAAGCAATTATATGCTGATGCTTATGGAACCGTCTCTACAAGTTGGTCATCACAACCATTAATGACTGGATTTGCCTGGGATTTTGCTGCCTTTTACGACGAACCAGGAGAGGTGATGGGGGCATATAGTGAGGATCAATTACCTGTGCTCTACGGTTTAGCCAAAAACTTTGCGGTATCTGATCGATGGTTTAGCTCTGTTCCCACTCAAACAGATCCAAACAGGGCATTTTCTATCTGTGGCACATCTTTGGGTGCTGAAATAAATGATGACATAAATGATAAAACCTATGCTAATACGAATACTATTTTTAATGTTCTAGGGAGTAAAGGAAAAACACTAGGAATGTACTGGCAATCTACAAACTGGTTAGGTACTGGAGAACCAATATTCTCTTATAAACCTTTCTCCAGTTATTATTTCCCTGAGATGAAGCATGCTCCAAATTTCTCAGAGGAAAAATATCCTGTTTTCCTCAATTTACTCAAAGAAGGTAAAGCGCCTAATTTTTGTTTTTTGGAGCCACATTGGGGTGGTGGAAAAGGGGAGTTTATACTACAAGGTAATGATTATCATCCACCCACTTGGGTTGGGCCAGCAGAAAACTTTATAAATGAACTCTACAATGCTTTAATTTCTAGCCCGCAGTGGTCAAAAATGCTGTTTGTCCTTACCTTTGACGAACATGGAGGAACATATGATCATACGCCTCCACCTACGTGCAAACGCCCCGATGAGCATGAAGGTAATAGTGGCTTTACATTTGAACGACTGGGGGTAAGGGTACCAATGATTTTAATCTCACCTTACATCACAGCAGGAACAGTATTTCGAGCACCGAAAGATTCACAATACGATTTTGATCATACTTCGTTTATTGCAACCATGCTGAAGTGGGCTGGTGTTGATCCAAAGTCAGCAAATTTAGGTGCAAGAGTAGCGCATGCTCCCACATTTGAAGGAGTGCTATCGAATACACCACGAAATGATATTCCAAAATTTAAAATACCTGAAGATTATGTTAATCAAGGTCGAGAATTGCCTCAGGGATTAAAACAACATAAGAACCCTTTAGATGTGCGCGTTTTTAGAGAAATACTTGATACCAGCACAAACCATGAAGAGATTTTAGAAAAACTTAATGCATTAGCGGGTCAAGAATAACTCATAATAGAGAGTGCTTTAATTCGTTATTAGGCCTACACAGAGCTATAGTCATTTCTGGTGTATGCAGATGAAGGATTGCGATGTAACCTGTTAATCGATCTTGGAGGATCAACAATTAACAAACAACTCATTGCGGGTTTCATGAATATCTGAGATGAGATTTTCTGGCAAGGAGGCTAAAGGCGATATCGAAACGAGTATTGAGGATGACGGAGGCGGAAGTGGTGTGTTTTCAATGGTTTTTTGGGTATTTCGTATTTTAAGGGCGAGCGGAAGCAAAAGGCCTGATCAAAACCGCCTCATGTCAGGGGCTAAAGCATGATCTTAGCTTTTAGCAGAAATGCCGAAGATTGATCATTGAATAGGCTATTGTTTTGAGGGCGTAGTGCACTGGACTGAGTCGTTCAAATCGCAGTAGCAGTCGTTTGAACTTATCTTCCCAAGCAAAAACGCGCTCTATGGTGCTAAACCGCTCTTTAAAAATGAGTGGATCAAAAAGCCGCTTCCGCCCTTTCTTGGTGGTTTTACGGTTCCGTGCATTTTCAGGAGTATTGGGTGTCATGCCTTGATTGAATATCATCTTTCTGTTAGCTCTACTATCGTACACACCATCTAAACTCATGATAGTACCAGAAAGATTGAGTCCGACTGCTTGGGCCGTTTGCTTCAGGGACGCTATAGCTTCTGGTAGTAAAGGACATTCATTACGATTACCTGAGGCGGTAATAAAAGGACAAATCACGTTGCAATGACGGTCGCAAATAGCCACCACTTTATGTGAGCTTACGGCAGCATAGCGCAACTTCTCAAATTTAATCTGATTTAATAAATGACAGATTATATTTGAGGATCACTTATGGATATTTCAGAGTCTCTTTCTATCCTAGCGGCTGAATTTAGCGCTTGGCGGAAACAAAAAACACACGCTAAAACCCATGTACCCAAGACCTTACGTCAACAGGCCGTTTCATTACTCGAACGCTACCAAGCAGGTCAAATCACCTCTGCACTGAGTATTACTTCGGTTCAACTTACTCAATGGCGTCAGGCATTAGAGCCCGGTGAGAACCCCTCATTTATCGAACTTTCGCCTCAAGCCTCTTCGACACATTCACTCGTCACTCTGGAACTCAATTTTAATTCGGGTGAGAAGATGCACCTCAAGGGTATTGATAATCAGATGTTGCTCTCTATCATCGGGGCACTAAAATCATGATACATCTCACCGCAAGCACTAAAATACTGATTGCTACTGAGCCTGCTGATTTCCGCAAAGGCATTGATGGTTTATCCGCTGTATGTCGCTTACAACTCGCCAAGGACCCTCGCACTGGTACCATCTTTGTGTTTATTAATCGCAGTAAAACCATGGTACGGGCATTAACCTATGATGGTACTGGCTTCTGGTTAATGACCAAGCGCCTGTCAACAGGACGATTCCAGCGCTGGCCTCGACCGAATACGCCTCTTTCTTCCATGTTAGCGAGTCAGCTACGTCAGTTGCTCTGTGACAGCAATGCACCACTGACTTTCATTGGTCAATAAAAAAAGGATTGTATTTTGATTTTATCGGATCATACTCTCGTCAATTATTTTTATCACATCATGAGTAACAGGGGAAATAGAGTCTGTGAGCCAACCTTTTACCGACCTCGATAGCAAAGCACTTGAAGCATTAATGGCTCGGGTGAACGAAGCTAAAGCTAATCACTTAGCGCTGAGCAGCTCTGACCTACAGTTGTTGCTTGATGCATTATTGACCCTGTCTACGATGCAGTCTCGCTTAGCGAACCATGATGTCACTGTACACAAATTACGTAAGTTATTAGGCATAGAAAAATCATCCGAGGGATTAGATAAGCTACTGAAGAAAGGCAAGGATGAATCAACTCCGAAGAAAAAAGTAAAATTGAAAGGCACTCAGGAAGAAGCCTTCACTCCAATGAAGCCCAAAGTAGTGATTCACACCCATACCGATTTAGTTAAAGGTGCAACCTGTCCGGAATGTAACATGGGCAAAATGTATAAAAGCGAGCCAGGGAGTCTATTGCGCATAACGGGGCAAAGTCCGTTTATGCCAGAGCAGCATGTAATGGAGCGTTTGCGCTGTAACACCTGTGGCGCCTATGCCACAGTAACACTCCCTTCCGACGTATTAAATGATGGTGAGAGTAGTCAGAAATACGGTTACTCAGCGCGGGCTTTAATGGGCATTTACAAATATTTTGCCGGATTGCCTTTTTATCGTCAGGGCAGCATTCAAAAATTGCTTGGCGTGAACATGACAGCCTCAACCGTGTTTGACCAAGTGGAGTATGTGGCCAATGACATTTACCCTGTTTATCAGGCTTTAGTTAATTTAGCCGCCGATGCGGTCCACTATTATCTTGATGATACGACTCACCGAATTTTGGATGCAGAGCCAATAGAGAAAAAGGCACGTAATAGTGACAAAATGAAGATGCGCTGTGGGGTTTACACATCAGGGATTATTGCTACGACGCAAGCGCATCACTCAATCGTATTGTTTGAAACCAACATAGGTCATGCTGGTGAGTTTATCGATATCATTTTGAAGCAGCGGGGCAAGGAGGGGTTTTGCTAACATCCCCTCGAAATTAACCTTAGTGTTAATTTTAGCAAGATGATTTCGTTGTTTCAGGTGATATTCTTTCAAAAACATCACTCAATATTCTATAAATAGTTGCGGGCCCCAAGTCATACTCTTTTGCTAAAAGACCAATTGATATACCTTCCTTCCTCTTATTATAAATTTCCAAATCAATTTGAGCTGTTCTTTTTGTTGGCCGACCAAATTTAACACCATGCTCTTTCGCTTTGGCAATTCCTTCTAACTGCCTTTCTGAGCGTAAGTCTGTTTCAAATTCTGCAATTGCCGCGAGCATATTAAACATTAAGCGCCCAGTCGGAGTTGATGTATCAATTGCTTGATCAATGACCACCAAATCGATACTTTCTCCCTGGAAGCGATCAGCAACTTGTGACAAATGAATAACTGAACGCGCAAGACGATCTAATCTGGTGATAACAAGAGTGTCTCCTTCCCTAAGATAATTCATACATTTTTGAAATTCTGGACGGGCAGCTGTTTTTCCACTCTGCTTCTCATGATAGATTTTATCGCAACCGGCTTGATTTAATTTATCAAGTTGCACTTCCAAACTCTGTCCTGTCGAACTTACTCTTGCGTATCCAATTTTCGGCATGAATCTATCTTATATTCTTAGATGTTTCGATAAAAACATTATGAGAGTAGTTTTGATAATGGTCAAATGTCACTATCATAATGTATAGTTTTTGATAGTGAATTACTTTTATTAAATTTCGGATTTTTGAGTATTTGAATACGTTTAGTGGTTAAAAAATATCCTTAAGGTTAATTTCGAGGGGATGTTAGCAAAACCCCTATATGTGAGCGGCTTAAATAACCTTTGTTTAAGCCGTTTTTTATTGCCTACTGTTCAGCCCCAAGCCCCAAGCCCCAAGCTAAACTCTTAAGCCTTCATTTTTAATTTAATGACTGATTAGCCATAGAATGTGATCTCGTCGTCACTGATTGCTTAGAGGCTTACAGCCACACTTACATAACTAGTTGATAAACAATAAAAAGGTACTTTCTGGCCCGCCAGCGGTAAACGGGGGCGTGGAGGCGTTTAGTTTCGCTGATTTTTTGAAAAAAAATCGGTATTTCCGTTTCCGCTTAGGAAAGCGGCTTGATTAGTATGAAATAAGATACTAATCGAGCCAGTGTGTGGATTTTTCGGAGAAGTGGGCTACTTTTAAAGGTTAATAATTTGGGCATTTTTCCCTCTAAAAGGCAGAATGCAGCCACCAGGCTTTTTCATTTGAAACCGAATGGTGAGGCGATCGCCTTTCATGAGCATTGTCCCAGCATCGGGATCGGCAAATTTAACTGAAATATCGGCACTGCCAAAATTATCGACATCGAGATCGACGAAATCTGAGTTTGCTTTTTCAATGATGCCATACCAGATAAACCATTTATTTTGATAGTTGCGCTGAAATATAGCGCGTTGGAGGTTTTCTGTGTATTTACTGTCACAACCAACGTCATTGTTTGCATCTTGATAAGTGTAAGAACTTGCGTCTAGTTCACTTAATGGGATGGTCTGTGCTGCTTTGGCTTTTTTTATCTCATTAACGTCTATTTTACTTAACGGGGTGGTTTGGGCCGTTTGGGTTTCTTTCATCTCATTAATCTCTATGGTTAAGATATATATGATGAAAGCCATCCAGGCTAAGG
>NZ_JAKIKS010000193.1 GCF_023284005.1 Shewanella surugensis | reverse complement strand
CAGAGAATAATGTCGCCAGTAAAGTGTCGGCCTTTGAAGTCTGACATAATGGATCCGATGAGGTTATTTTTAATGAGTGTGGCTCAAATAGCCAACTTTGCAACGGAGCCGGGGCGTGGTGACAAACCGTTCTTTTAGTCAGAGAACCCTAACTAGTAGCGCTCGTTGATCTGGCGTCCCTGACAGGGCTCACAAGCAAGCTGGCCTCTTATGGGACAGCCTGCCACTTGCCACAATTCAATTTTTGAAATCACTTGCTGATCCACAGGCGCAAGCGTGAGCGGCATACCTTTCACTTTTCTTTCATTGGCCCTGTATGGCGGCTGCTTTTGCATGTATTCTGCTTGATTGTCTTGGTCTTGACGATATTGGTTTTGACTATATTCATCTTGATAATAGCGCCCCTGCCACTCTTGCTGGCGCGCTTTTAATCTGCTTAATAAAGCAGAATCTTGGCACTGATAGAAGTCCGCTTCTTGGCTTAACTCTGATGATAAACCTGCCGTTGAATGTTTAGCTAAGGTGTCAGCCGCTCCCTTTACATGAGCCTGAGTCAAATCTTGCAGCAGTGCTATAGATAGTTTGGTGGGCAAGATGAGCGCCATCGATTGGCCTAAAGGTTCAAAGCCTTGTTTGGTTTTACCTAAGTAAAAATCCATATTATCTGATGAGAATAATACTTTTAATGGCGTCTGTTCCGCTATCGATGAAGTATGACAATGACGGCAGGCACTGGAAAATAACGGCACCAATACCTTGGTATAGATATGCGCCGGACGCTCGAATTGATAAGTCGTTTTAGGCAAGATTAGCTGAGTAAGATCTGCAGCGGATTGACTCATATAAACATAAACTTGCTTCACTTCTTGTGCAGACAAAAAAGAAAAATCAGGCATCTTGCTCACCAGCTGAGGCAAATTATAACGCAATGCTTGCTGTACATAATTAAACGACAATAATGGCATTCCTATGCGCAATAACGGTCCTTGACCCGTGCTGTGATGGCAGCTCTGACAATGCTGTGAAAACAGTATTTCGCCAACATCTATCGAAGCGAATTGATTCAATGGGGTGTTATTACGCACTTTCTTATCAAATACTTTATTATGGGGCTCTTTATCATGCAAGATGGCCAAATCCACTTCATTCTCCTTTAACACTTGGGTGATTTCAGCTGCTGTCAACGGATACATACCGTTGTGAGCCGCAAAAGGAAAGCGCGCTACGGGAGATGTTAAAAAAGCCGCTAAACCTGAGCGAGTATATTTAGCCACAGATTGCCCATCCAACGTGGGGGCAGAGAACATCAGCTTTTTCGCATTTAAATAGGTTTTTTTGACTTTAAGCCCGCCCGCCACACTGTTAGCAATATAAGCAGGCAAGCCCGGAATGGGCTTATCATTGACTAAATGATGATGACAAGCTGAACATTCTAAATCGTAGTTATGCTTAATATCTGACTGCTGATAAATACGCTCCGTCTCCTGGGCATTAATATGACAAGATTGACAAGCCAGCTCTATTGCCTCCACCCCAAGATTGACCGTCATCAACAAGATCAATAACACCAGTAAATCAAGACCATAGCCCGCCACCCTTCTCCGTTTCGCCCAGTACTTCAGATTCAACATAACGCCCCTCCCTTATGAAACATTAAATCCGCTCACTCTCAGAATGAGATCCCTTTGCCGCTGGCGAAACGGCCTTAGATTGCTTAGACTGCCATTGATCTACATACTCCTGATACGCGCGTGCTTGAACTTGTTGCTTTAAGCGCATATTCAGCTCTTTTTCTACCGACTCGGGTAATGCTTGATCCATATCGTCAATGACAATATAAGTAAAACCCACAATGTCATTACGTTTAAAATAATCTAAGTTTAATCGGCTAAAACAGCTGTCTTGTTTTAACTCAATTAAGCGCATTTGATAGGATTGGCCCGACACAAACTCACAGGATTTATCGGATAAATTAAGTAAACTCACACCCGTGTCATTGGCATGAATCACACTTGGGTGATGTTGCTCAAAGAAGACGGTCTGTAACTGCATATAATCTAATGGCTGAGTTTGAATAAACGTTTGCGCTAGCATGCTTTTAAACAAGGTTAACTTCATTTTTTGACGAGTGTTGACATCACTGACCTTCATTTCTGGCAAACTGACTAAAGCATCAATGTGCTCAGTTAAACTGAGTGCTGCTGTCGTTTCACTTGTCTTAACATGTGCATTAACAACGGTTGGCATCACCAACATAATGCCGCTTACATAAAGATAAATGATCAATTTAAACATGGGGGCTTCCTTGAATATTTTATCGCAAAATCAAACAGAAAAAGACGTTGGCGTCACCAGTTCTAAAATAGGGTCAACCAAGGTATCCTCAAGTAAATATTGATCTCCACTGGGCACAAAGAAGAGTTGTAAGAAAGTCTCCATAAATTCCGTAGAGTGTGTCATTTCGCTCAAAATTGACATCATTTCTGCGGTTGATAATTGATTTAAACCAATCCCCATTAAAGTGAGTGCCATTTCTTGGGATACCGCTGCATTAATATTCCACAAACCTGAGTCTTGTAATTGCTGAAAAACCAGTGTTAGATCAATTTTAACTTCACTGCCTGACGCCGCAATGATATTGAAACTGTCTATGCCATGAGCAATCAAGGTTCCTTGAGCCGCTTGCGCTTGCACTTTCGCTAAGGTCTGACTATCGTCTTCTTTAATCGCAATGCTCACTAAGCAAAATATGGCTTCACTGGTCGATACACTGCCAGATCGCTTCCATACATCATCAATACGCTGGTAATAATGAAAATTATCAGTACGTGCTTGCTTCACTTCACAGGTGTCAATCACCTCGACTTCGCCACGCATAAAACCAAAATTATTCCATTGGGGCTGCTGTGCGCGAATCGCGTCCAAATCTACCCAGTCGGGAAAGTTCACCTTGGCTTCATATTGCAAATAACGCTCACCGTCTATCGTGGTTGGGATCCCTGTTGCCCGCACACTCTGCTCAACATTAGGGATATAATAAACAATATCGTCACTGATCTCTGAGCGAGTAAAAAACAGTCCCACATCCTCTCCGATATAATAATCTTCAACATATAAGTCAACGGCTTGAACGGGGAATATATAAAAAAAACTCATGAATATCAAAATAAACTTGTAGCCTGTTAGTCTCATGTTTAACACTTGAACGAGCATAAAAACGTCCTTTAGTTGGGATTTGTGATGTGAGTTTTGTATCTTAAAAATGACCAGTTTGAAATCGAATGCTATCGGTTAAAAAATCATAGGACTAAAATGGCTAAATTCCGTTATCTGACTCTAGCCATGGAATGATGTCATACTGAATTACACGTTAAAACCAGCCACCTTCTTCTTCTTCGACTTCACCTTCTTCGGTATCATCGAGCATGTCTAGAGGTTGTGTTTCTCCGGTCCAAAAGCCGTAACAATCCCCGCCTGTATAGCGCCGCACTTCACCTGTTGATGGATTAGTATTAATGCAAATGGCTAAACCAGGTACCGTGGTCTGCTTTAATACGGAGCCACCAATGGTTTTTCTTTCGAGGGTAAAATTAGCTTCATCTTCGAAACGTTGCCTGTCTTCACGATAGATAAAATTATAGTTAACGGATTTATCAACCGAGGCAGTGGGGAATTTCTCTAGCATTTCATTTTCAAACTTAATTTGCAGGCTTTCTATGGCATTATGTACCGATACAATTTCTTCGTTATAATCCCGAGCAAAATCTTGCAGATCTTCATCGGTATAATTAGCAGGTAATTCAAAAATATTTTCTTTTTCTTCACCGCGCTGATTGGTATAAGAAATACGGATGGCACATTCACTGCCATTTAGACTTTCAAACATGCCATTTTCATTTTCAGTACAGAGAGATTCCCTTTTAAAGAAATTACTCACCTGAACATCTAAGCAATTGCTGTAATGCATGGCAGCAAAAGAATCGTAACTTTCAGACAATTTCTTATAACTCACATCAATGGTCGCAGTATAGGCAGGAAACGCCGCCATATAGTTGGCTTCCATATTAAAAGATAAGCCATTACCCCCTTTCAATAGTTTTCCGTATAACTCAGTACCTGAATCAGTTAATACCAATTGACTATTAAACAACTCGCCCAATATAGGACCATTAGGTGCCACATTACTGCGGATCACAAAGCTAGAGCACACTTCAATGGGATCGCCGGTGATAATATCAATCACGGTGCCGCATAAACCTTCATCTTCACCATCTGAATAACTATTAATCGACAAGCTACCAGAGGTCGATTCAAAGGGTAAAGGTGCTAAACTCCATGGCTCACTATCGTTATATTCCTCAACGGCAGTTTTAATAGACAAAAAATCTGCGCCATCAACACTAAAATCAAATGCCGCATTTAGCACACCATAAGTGATGCCATTTTGCTCAACGCTGGCTAAGGACAACAAGGGCATGCCATCACTGTTACCCACTACACCATATCGTGGCGCAATGTAGACAATGTTAGCCACATTATCTCTGAGTAATACATATCCCTGCGCTGCATCTTCTAACGCAACCAGCATTGCAGCAGGTAAAGGATCGGTGGCTGGATCGGCGGGCACTGCCCAAGCCGAGGTTGACAAACAGGCAGCCATAATCGTACTGCTAATGGCTGTGAGTGGATGAAATTTCAATGGAAACTCCTAAAATCAGTAGGTAAAGTAAACTTCTGCTAGGGTAAAACCTTGGAATAACGACACACTTCTATATCAAGACGGGCGCTAAGTTAACAGCAAAAAAATTAAAGTCAACGCTACTTTCATCCATAGACTAATAGGTATTATTCTTTATAAATAATTTATTTAAAACGTTATTGTAAATAAAGCTCACAAAAAAGCCCCAGAAAGAGGCTCATGTTAGTTTCAAATACTCAAAGAAAAAGATTGCCATTGATAATTCTAATCTGAAATTCTTGCGTTAGGCGGCTCGATACACTCGCTTTGATGTTGTCTTTTTCCGCTTCAATTTCTCGTTGAATTAAATACTGATAAAAACTGCTGACATTATCACCGTCTACATTAATATCTATCATGGCTAATTCATCTAAGCTCACTGTGACTTCAAACAAATCTAAGCTCACTTGAATTTGAGTGGTCATATGAACTTGCGCTTCTAACCCTAACTCAATGAGATGCAAGCGTGTATTGATATCAAAGTTATACACTAAAGGATCAATACCATTGACTTGATAATCCCCCTCACTAATCGCGTGCAAAGCAAAATTATCTTTGTTCCAACAACCCAATCCATCAAGAGATTCGATATGAATAGATTGAAAACCTAATGACAGTTCAGCATCGACCACTTCATTCAACAGCAAGCAGTGTTCACTCAGCAAACGTTTTATCCACACCAATTCATAGTCATCAGGAATGGTTTGGCTAATTTGACTGGCTTTAATAAATAAAGGGATCTGAGTATTGGTTACTTGCCCAGAAAAAGGATAACTTAAGTTTAAATACCCCGTGAGCCCAATATTTGAATTCAGTAAATTAACAAAACCAGCAAGCGCATCATCATCGACACGAATATTATAATAAATCAAATCACTCTGATTCACGACGTGATCCGGTGTCACACTGTGCTGCAACTTACCTAATAAAAAATCATTTTCAACCACATCGGCTAAAAACAATTGTGTTTCACTTAATATATGAGGGATAGGCACCATTAGCACATCAGGATGGGCCAGCTTATATTGAGCTAAAGTCTGAGTATCAAAGCTCGGTGATAGAATAAAGTAAAAGTCATTGTCAGTGCGGTATAGATTGTTTTCATATACAGTCCACGACTTAGGTACCATATATGCTAAATGTGGATCTTGGGTTGTAAACCCCGCAATACTGCCAAATTCAGATAAAATAGGCACATCTATTTCGACATAACTGGCATACACATGCCATAACGAGCCTAAAATAAGTAATATGCCCATACAGGCTTGGCGTAAAAGTAGCATCATTGGTGGCGCTCCAAAGTGAGAAATTGATTAAACTGGTGCCACCTAATCCAGTTGTGCTAAACACTACTATAAAAAAAATCCTGTCACAATCCAGCCATACGGCCTAGGAAATAAAACTTAAGGAAGTCATTATGGCTGAATTTTTTTCCATGATAATCTCCTTTTATATTGCTTTGAAAAATATACAATAATCATATTTTGTTGTTCTAAGAACAAACAGCAAAATATCAAGGCGAAAATATATCATAGAAAACGGGCTTGTTGCAAAAAATCGGCTCCGTTGCAAAGTTGGCTATTTGAGCCACACTCATTAAAAATAACCTCATCGGCCTTCATTAATCGGTTGTTCAATATTGAGGTGGTTTTCACCGGATGATTTGCTAAGAACCGAGTAAAGTTCACCCGAATAGATTTTGTTCAACAAGCCCGCCCCAAGTGC
>NZ_JAKIKS010000192.1 GCF_023284005.1 Shewanella surugensis | reverse complement strand
TGATTACAATCGAACAAGAAGGCATAGTGCAATTGGGTATCAAAGCCCACTGCATTATGAACAGCAAAAAGTCGCTTAATTGAGTGTCCAGTTTTAGTGCGGGGTATCACTATCCGCTAATGGAGCAACATAAAGCAAATTAAACAAGAAAAAATAATTATAACATTAACTTAAAACCTTCGTGGCTCGCTTCAAATCCCAAGTTTTGATAAAATCGTAATGCATCGACTCGGGCTTTATTTGATGTCAACTGCACCATGTTACAACCTCTCTGCTTAGCTCTTTCAATCGCCCATTCAAAAAATTGAGTGCCAAGTCCTTTACCTCGACAATCACTCTGTACCCTGACGCCTTCAATTAAACAGCGCCAACTCCCTGTATGGGTCAAGTATGGAATGAAAGTGAGTTGCAACATCCCCATTATATTGTCGTTGTTTTCAACAATAATGAGTTCGTTATTATTATCTTTCAAAATAGCTTCAAAAGCCGTTAAATAAGCCGAATTGAGTGGTTTCGAGCTATCTTCTCTTAACGTCCCTAAAGGATCATCGAACAACATATTCACTAATGCTTCAACATCCTTATACTCAGCTTCTCTAAACTTTAATGCCATAGATAATCTCCTTTTGCTGTCAATTCACGAATAGTGAAAATACAATCACACACAAAATATCTGCATAGTTTTACATTCACCATACACAAATTTAATCGAATAAGCCCTATAATAATCAACAGCTAACGGCCTCTCACCTCAAACTAAAGGCACCCCATGAAGATAACGCCCATAAAGACCTTATTATGCTCAAGCATATTGATATTAGCGAGCACAAGCTATGCTAACGCACGCCCTCAACCACCCAAACAACCAAAATTTGACTTCATCTCCATTCCTATTGAAAATCCCAACACAGATGCAGTCAATGAGTTCCCCCTCGTCGATACAGGACAAGTCACCAACTTTAATAACTACAATGCCATGCCCGCACCTCAAAAAGGCAACGCTTTTTACGGGCAAGATGCTCAACACCAAAAGAATCCGCCTTCTTATACCAATAATCAAGACGGCACCATTACCGATAATGTGACGAGTCTTGTATGGCAGCAATCCTTTGAAGTGATGAGCTATCAACAAGCTGTTGAAAAATTGAAAAACTTTAACCTCGCCAATAAAACAGATTGGCGACTCCCCAATATTAAAGAAGCCTATTCTCTTATGTTATTTAGCGGTAAAGATATCAGTGCTAAAGACATGTCTCGATTGGTAAAAAACGGTAAACCTTTTATCGATGTTAACTACTTTGACTTTGAATACGGCGCTAATGGCAAGCGCCCCATTGATGTACAAATGCTCACTTCTACCGTCTATCAAGGCACCACTATGGGCGGTAATCAAACTCTCTTTGGAGTAAACCTCGCCGATGGTCGTATTAAGGGCTATCCTCTGATGGATCCTCGCGCTCGAACAAGTAAGATGTATACCGTGCGATTTGTCCGTGGCGATAGTGATTACGGTAAAAACCATTTCAAAAATAATAATAATGGCACCATTTCTGACTTAGCCACTCACCTGATGTGGCAGCAAAGCGATAATCAACAAGCCATCTCTTGGCAATCAGCATTAACACTGGCCCAAAACCGTAATCAAGAGAATTATTTAGGCCACAATGACTGGCGCTTACCCAATGCCAAAGAGCTACAAAGTATTGTCGATTACAGCCGCTCACCCAGCGCGACCCATTCAGCAGCAATAAACCCACTGTTTAACGTCACCTCAATTATTGATGAAGGCGGCCATAAAAATTACCCCTTCTATTGGACCTCAACCACGCATCAAAACCAGCACGGCGGTGGTTCTGCCGTCTATGTCTGCTTTGGTGAAGCTTTGGGGTTCTTTAAACCGCCTATGTCAAAGGGCCAAGCTAAACTTGAAGATGTTCATGGCGCAGGAGCACAACGAAGTGATCCCAAGGTCGGTAAGGCCAGTGACTTCCCACAAGGCTTTGGCCCCCAAGGGGATGTCAGACGCATTAACCACTATGTACGTTTAGTGCGAGATATCAATTAACAAATCAAAAGGGCTTTTTAAGACCCTTTTTTATAGCAATCATTAATGGATTACATTAAAAACAATAGAGAACATAGAAGCCACCCTCGATAGAAGGTGGCTCTATTCACTTAATTTAGTCAGCCTCGTTTATCAATTAATGGCACTGCAAATTAGCTGAGAACTCATAACTTGCTATTGCCTCATTAGTGGGTGAACCGACACGAACAGTCAATGCATTTCGCCCACATTCCTTCAAGGTAAAAGGAATATTGATATTCTTATGTTTATATATTCGCCCAAGCCGCTGCATACTTACAATATTATCTTTATCATCTGAAATATAAATTAATTGTGATTGGGTATTATGTGGCGCACTTAATCCAATATTCACACTCCTTTCATCCTGATGATTCAATGATATTGTAATCGGATTTAACAACATCCCCTTTAAAGAAGGAAGCTTATCATTCTCTTTGGTTAAAGATGCATGACTTAATGCTGATGTCGCCATAAATGCAGGGCTATTTTCAGGCACCACTGTAAACTCTTGTGGATACATGCCCACATTATTTGTAAATGTCATCTCTACCTGACCTAAACTTGGAGAGTCCAGAGTCACATATTGTAGCGGCACATCACTAATATCCCTAAACAATGGTGAAGTATGATTATCCGCTAATCCCTTGCCTGGTAACTCTGTTAACATATTACCTTGGGCATCTTCAGCCCAGGCAACAACCCAAAAGTGATATTGTCCTGCCTGGCCTGAAGTACCCCAATCCACACTGGCTAGTGCCCAATTGTCATGCGCAGCTGTTTTGTAATTGGCTCCACGCAAGGCGGGTATCCAAGTCTCGCCAATCAGTTCTGCCGAATTCGGTGCTAAATTACCATTATGAGCAACAGACTGGCGATAAAACTGCACATGCACTTCACTGTTCACAGGCATATCAGTCAAACTATAATTATAAATACGCGCGCTTAAAGTTAATTTTTCCCCTTCGTCTGCTTCATGGCGAGTTGTATTTCCCCATTTAGGCGTCACAAATAACCCCCGCATATTATAAAAAGAATCAAAGTTCTCATGCCCAGCGATTGTGGGTTGAAACGGCACCGCACAAACGAAGCGATTCAAACAGTTTGATCCTGATTCATCCAAATGCGTACTTTCATCTTTATCCCAGCGAGTAGGGTTATTTAAGCCAATATCGATTTTTGATAAGCCCTTTTTAGCACGCCACCATGTACCCACATTGTCGCTATGATTAACATAATGCCCAAGTTTTAAGTAACCCGCCGATAAAGCGCCTGAGTTACTGTTATTAATGGTTTCTTTTACCGCCTTAGACAAAAAAGGATCATTAACATCCATATCTTGTTGATTAAATATGTCATCAAAGACCACAGGCGTAATGCCATAACTGTATGCCGCAGGCGAAGCGAAGGTATTAGGTAATACCACAGACACTTTAGCGCCGGCTTCATATTCACTTACGTTTGTTACAACACCTGACTTCGTAACAGAACCCTCATATTTGACTTCAAATTTATTTTCATAACTTATCCCTGTTGCTTTAATAAACACACTCTTATCGTTCGTTCCATAAGTCGCGTTAAAGCCTGCATTCCACATGCCTTTATTTAAAACAGTATTAGTATCAGACGAAGTTGAACCATTAAGCCAGGACAATTCAAAGAGGCTACTGCCCGTTGAAGTATAAAAAGTATTTTGCTGTGATAACGCTTTTATTGGGTTACCATAATTTGCTTCCAATTGCGCTAAAGAACGCGGGTAAGATAATACATTATTGACTTCGTGAACCGGCTGATACCAAGCTACCTGTCCTCCATCAAGATAGCTTCGCTGAGGTTCAGAAGTACGCGTATACATTACATATTGCTGGCCTTTCTCACTGTCTACGCAATCATCCCCTTCAAGGCAAACACCCCCACCTAATACCGGATAAGCAAAATGTTCATCATATTGATTGTTGATCCCTACTCTATCCTGAAACCCGGTTTCAAAAGATAATAATACAGATTGAGAATCAGTATTCTCATTAACTTTATCTGCCGTCTTTTCATTCAAGTAGCCGCCACCCGCTGTCACACTAAAGCTTGCTTTCACTGGTGAAAGCACCCCCCCCCCAGCCCCCCCTTCTGCAGACGCTTGAGTTGTCACCGAATTCGTCAATGAAGTAATTTTCTGCTCTGTATAGCCATGTGAAACCGTTGCGCTTTTCTCAAATTTAGCCATATAGCTATCAGGATCCATACTCAAGTTAACCACACGATTATCCCGAATGTCCGGTGATGGATTATTATTATCAAATGGTAATGTAAAATCCACATGGGCTGGCGGCGCACCAATAACAGTAAAAGGCTCTTGCATGATCGGCGTCTTATAATAAAGAGGCGCCCCTAATCGCACAGACTGGCCAGTAAAGTCCCCTGTAGACAACATATTTTTTGCCCGAAAAACCCTGCTTGACCGACTATCATCCCTTAACATCTGATAAGCCCTGAATGGCAAAAGGATATGATGCCCACCATGTTTACTTACATCATATCGTGATATTTGTTCATTCGTATGCGCCTGAGGAAAAATATGCGATCTTTTATCGCCATCAATAGATTGATTAGATTGTAGCAGTACTATTTTATACATATTAGAATCGGTATCGACATTACTGCTTAACAACAGCGCCATTGAGTTAATAAAATCCGTGTCTTCTAACGCTCTGTCAGTGGGGAACGTCATTGGATAATAAGGTGTCATCCCCCTTAAACGCCAATGATCGACACCAAAGGGAGTCGATTTAGACAAGACATTAAATCGCCCTCTGTTGTCTTCATCTTTATAAAAATCCAGCTGAAGAAGTGTCACCATTGAACCATTATTGGTATTTATCCCATCCGTCTCGGACTGGCAAGCCAGCCAAAGCTGATCTTTTACATCATTGAGAAACTTTTTCGCCGCCTTAGCAAAGCAATAACCTCCATTTCTACTATACCCACCTGTAATGTGAGATTGAAAATTATTATCGAATGACTCACGCGTTATCTGTAAACCCGATGCAGGGCCATTTTCCACCCTGTAAAGATCAATAAGTGCCCTGTTATTATGGCCAGTACTCGTTACGGATAATACGTTCCCATCACCATAGAAATTACCAATACTGAGATCATACGCAACACTTGTAGTAGCGACAGGTAATTTAAACGTACTTTCATTCGTATGTCTTATGACTGTGAATTCTGGTTTACTCGTCCCATCGCTATTATTACAAACAGAGTGGGTTCGGTTCGAATAACTGCCCGAACAAACAGTATATATATCAATAAACTGTGATTTTGTCATTACAATTTCTTGATTACCATCTCCGGTTAAATCACCTACAACAGGTCTACCATATACACCTCTTGTGGTTGAATTCTCTTTTGGGGCGGATTCATATATTGTTGAAATAGAAATCCCTTCAGATGGCTTTGTTACATCCTGCGCCTTAATCAAAACAATATGACGACCATGTATTGAACGTGCATCACCAAGCGCAATCACTTGCTCTGTACCAGAGCCATTAAAATCTGCTTTAACAGGGTTATACCTCCTTACGACTTTATTTTTCTGATTCTTATATTGGTACTCAGGTAACGCTTCCTTAACCAAAGGAACATGATTTACATTTGTTTGAAATTTTTTATCATACACTGCCACTGAAAAGCTATGAAGATTGGGATAATTAGGAGCAATGGCAAGCGTCACATCCGTTGCAGTTGAGAACAACCTTGCAGCCACTATTTCAGGTGTGGGCTCACTAAAAAAATCCATCATAGATAATGAAGTCGATTTGATATCAAACCCCTGCTCCACACCAAAACCTTGCTTACTCAAGACTTCATGCAGAGCCATTCTTGGATATAATATTCTTGTTGTATTATTGAAAAAAGTAGTATCAGACAATAAATCATCATGGGGCGATACGTTATGAAGTCCTTTTAAAGGATCTTCGATAGCAATGGCTCCCATAGATAAAAACATTGATGATAAAATGGCAATTTTATTTTTACACTTATTAACTGTTCCTTCCCCTTTAAATCTATCCCTCATATTCTGCCCCTATAATTAATAATAAAAACCAAAAAACATTAAAAAGTTTTATTTATTGGTACAAAACCATTCCGACTTTATAAAATAACACTCTAATAAATTGATACGGATACTAATGAATAGAAATGACAGGAAACACTCGAAAATAACGACAATCAACAACCGAAAAACCTTAAACAACTAAAAAATAACGTATTAGCTCAAAACAACAAAGCAAAGCACTAATTAACAATAATTAATCCAACCTATTTAAAACTTTAAATCTCTACATTATTTAACTAAATTAACATTTACACTAATTTACAAATTATTATTTTTCATTTTGTTTTTAAAAACCATAGTTGTTACAAAATATAGTTAACTTACCTCCGGCAAAGCCGGAGGCTTATTTGGGTGACGCCCTAAAAGGGCTTAAGTCCGTGCCCAAGGCACTATCTACATTCCGAGTTTTAATTGATCCCGAT
>NZ_JAKIKS010000191.1 GCF_023284005.1 Shewanella surugensis | reverse complement strand
AGCTGCTTGCTGATGTCATATCAGGTATTCAATTTAAAGATGGTGAGCGGATCACTCAAGATCAAACAGAACATCACGATTCATTGATACACCACATTTGACAATAACTCTGTAATCAGGCCCTATTGCTCCCAAATAGAGCAGAAACGAATCTTCGTCCGCAGCAAATATACCAAAATCAACTATGCTCATAATAAGCAAAAATGATCCATTAACCACATCACCTTAACTTGGGTCTTTTTCACATACAACGGCTTCTTTATATGGTAATTCATCTTTATCTGCGTCACAAAAAAAGACATATAATTAATATTAGAGGATAACATGCTCAATATTCTAAAAATCTATCGCCTATTACCACTGATAATAGTATTGAGCTCTGTATCGTGTACCGACCCCAATACCGAACAAAATCCAAAACCTGAATCTTCAGGGACACTGTTCGAGCAAAGAGTCGACACCATAGTTAAACTTTCTGACGCATTGAATTGCGGCAATATAACAATGTTATTTGAGAATACAGAAAATCCTGAAACATTTCAAATACAAGCAGATTCAGTACCGAACCTAACATGGGAAGGTCGTGGCGAAATTATAGAATATTTAGTGAATATTAATGGTCAGGCAACGGCAGGGGGCTTTAGTGCAGCATTCCTTCTACCTAGCAACTTTGTGCAAAACATATTAATTGATGAGACGCCAAATAAAGATGTCATTTTCAACTTTCCTCTTTTTATATCAGTGACATCTAATCAAAAAGAAGTAAAAATATTGGGAGATATTCGACTTTATTTTTCTAAAGGGGCTGCATTACCAAAGAAAATAAAAGTAGAAGTCTCTAATTCAGCTCAAGAATCTTTGTATAACCATACTATTACTAATCCTAGCTCAGATGTTATTTGCAAAGCACTTTATAGTACTAGACTTGAATATGCAGCGTATCTCATCAAATCAAAGATGCACTCTTGGGGAAGTGCTTACTGTAAAGATTATGCTGAGTCTGATGAAACATTGACTCCTCAATTTCAGGCATGTAACGGCTATTTAAATCCAAAAACTAAAAAAGCCATTCTGGGTGGCTCCTTTGAAGCATGCACTGAAATTTTGAAAAAAATCCCATCTAAATGCCCAAACAGTACTCACTACGGTCTAAGTGCATCCAGCAATACCCTGCATTGTAGAAATATCCACGTTATCTCTGCCGCAATCAATCCTGCGATGCATTGCAAACATCTAGACGTTCCCAGTTTAGATATGGATAAAAAAACGGGGAATATTGTGAACGGCCCTTGTTATTCACCTTGCCCATAACACTTGGGAGCGATAAAAAACCATGAAGATGACAAGAGTATAAAGATCATAATAATGGCTTCTTTGAGTGAAAGTAATGTTCATTCCTTATTATTCGCTCTCTCAAGACATTCAATAATAACCCAGCCCAATTGTTACCATACATAAGCAAAACATAATCAAAACCGGTAAATCACCCACCCAAAGCGTCACAACAAAAATCAAAAATAAAACCATTAAGCAACCTAAGTAACGTAACTGACTAAAACTATGAGGATATCCATGATTATTTTTTCAAAATGGGCAACGATGTAAAATATCATGTAATACTACTGCTACTAAGATTCAAAATTCTTCACACAGAGACATACAGTGATCAAAATAGTATCCATTCACACCAAAGCGCTAAACCGATCATTGGGCTCTCTCACATCACAATAAACAGCTAATTTTATAATCAGTTCAACAATCAACAGTCAATGAATATCGCGATAGCCAAAACCACAGTTCTGATTATCTAGCCAATCAGGCTGAATGTTTTCATTCGTTTTTCCATCATAATCCAAATTGTTGATATTCGTTAATATTAACACTATCAGCAAAAAATAAAGGTCTTTCATCTATGAAAAAAACAATTGCAGCACTCTTACTTAGCCTTCCCCTTATTAACACCACAGCACTGGCTGCCACCGATAATGATGTTTGTAAGGCCAAAGAAAACGCCATGGCGCTAAGCTACCAACAACAATCTGGCGAAATTACCGCACTACAGATCCAAACTTACGCTTTTGCGACTGAACGTTTTAAGCAGATTTTGCGCGATAACACATCAACAGAAAAAATGGCGGTAGTATTAGATCTTGATGAAACGGTAATAGACAACAGCCCGTTACTGGTCCGTGATATGAACAATTGTCATGATTTTACAGCATGGGATACGTGGAATGATTGGGAGCAAAAAGGACAACCAACGCTTATTCCTGGTGCAAAAACCTTTTTAGATTACGTTAACACACGTGATGTGAAAATTTTCTATGTATCAGATCGCTTTCAAAAAAATAAAGCCGATACACTAAACAGCCTAAACGCACTTAACTTACCTCAAGTCAGCAGTGATAATGTGTTATTGCTTACCGGTTCAAAAGAAGTACGTCGCGCTTCTATTCGAGAAAACTACAACATCATCATGTTATTTGGTGACTCATTAGCCGATTTCGATGCCGCTTTTAAAAACAAAAAATCGACCGAATACCAGCGTAACCTCGTTAAGCAACAATCTGAGCATCTAGGGAAAGATTGGTTTGTACTGCCTAACGCGTCTTACGGCTCTTGGATGCAAGCCCCCCTTACATCTTGGGATGAAAAGTAAGCCCACTTTTAAAGTTTAATGAGCGTCATACGCACAACAAACCCCGACGATTAAAATTGTCGGGTTCTCATCTAAAAATAAGCCTGAAACGTGATGTGGAAATGAATAATACTCTTCCTTAACCTAATACTCATAAAGTAATCGCTAAGTGCTCAGTATATTAATGTAACAGGTTGAAGTGGCATTAAAACAAACCAGTCATTACGATGATAGACACTTGTAGTGGCGACATCGACTCATGCCTTACTCATTACGCTCCGAACGGTTTTCAGTCACAATATCAGAATCTTGTTGTGCATAAAAATCAACACTGAAGCTTGTATCATCCGTCAGAAACTCAACTTTATGCCAGTACTCTGGTGGTGAAATAGCCATATCACCTTGTTTAATCAATATTTCTTGTTCTATTTCTCCGCGCCTTTCGGTAAAACCATAAAATTTTAGCTGCCCGCTAATAACATTGATCTTACCGTACACACCTGCTCGGGTATTATGTAAGTGCAGGAACATTTTGGGGATATTATCTGGGGTAAAAATGGGCGTTGATTTATAATTTACAAAATCATTTGGGATAGATGCCATAACAGATCGCTTAATTGAACACATGTGAATTATTAAAAGATACACCCATTATTAATGAGCACAAGTCATATTATCAGTAATACGCCTAACGGTTGAATTCGACTACTGAGCAACAATAACCCACCATAATCAAACCTGACAGAAAGCAATCAAAATCCAGCAATATCAACTTCCATGGGTAATAAAAAACTTGAGTGTTTATTTTTTTGTTTTCAATGCTCATTAATTCAGCAACGAATTCAGAATACCTTGAATCAACAGCATGAGAAAGTTTAGTCAGTATCTATTAGACTAAAACAGCGACGCGGCTGCGAGCGGCCTATCTTTATCTGTTATGTGCGAACTATGCGTCGCGTCACCTGCTCGTAAAGGTCTTCAAAATCGGCCAAGTCGGTATGTAGTTCAGGATGGTTAATATATACATGACCATTGTCTTGTGACTCAGCAAGATTCTTCAAAGAAACTAACCACCCTAAAGACTGAGAATCTTGGACCACTATTTCTTTGTCTGTAATCTCAGGGAATTGACTAGCCGTCAAATCAATATATTTGTTTCCCAGCTGTACCCACGCATGGGTTTTAACAGAATGAAATGAATCTTGATCAACAACAACAGAGATCTCGTTTGCTTCAAGACCACTTTGACATAAATAATACGCAAACAAGTTAGAAACGACACCACAAGAACCAGACGGGAAATTTTTTAAAGGCTCTGCTCCATCAAGTGTATCTAGGATCCCTTCGCCTTCAAGTACAACTACTTGTAACGCTGCTCTAAATGCCTTTGCTTCATCATAAATATTCAAATTGTGCTCCTAGCACAATAGTGGTAAAGCAGCCATTACTGACCCGAGCCCACACGGATCCGGACGTGCCTTTCCGTTATTAAAAGACCGCATCCGGCTCTTCAGTTATATATTCACTCATTCTTTACCTAATTTAAACAACACGACCCTAGTACCAATCAATCAGCACAAACCGTTTGCCGACCTTTGGACTCTTAATATTGAAATACTCTAACATCTTATTGAAACTACTCCAATTATAACTACGCCTGTTTAAGTATTTCGATTGCTTGCCGCAAGCTAAGGTCGTGGATTCCCATCCACACTGGGCCAAGAGGGGATCAACGGCAATTCCCTCTTGGATCGCCCTGCCACCCCTAGCGAAGTTAAGTACCTTAATATTTTATTAAAAGTCATCACTATCACCTTAGATTCATCATCCCTGATTCAACTAAGTCTATCTCGGCATCCCTACCTCACTCACGCGATGACTGATAAAATACTTTCGGCAACTCCGATGGGGATCTCAAAGAAAAAGCAGTGTACTTATTCATTCAGCAAATAATCATGGGTGGCCTAGCTCCCTTCGACTGTGCTAGGCTTTTTCAAGCACAGCTTAATTGGATTCGAGCTCAACGCCTTGTTAAGTGTGTATTACTGTTATCTATTCTTTTTCCTAGCCAGTTTTTCCGACTTACGCTTTGATTTACGCTTTTTATTCTGTTCTTTTTTTAATTTTAATCTCGTGAGGTTTTCTTGAAAAAAAGGGGACATCTCCAGTATAAGTTAACGTACACTCAGGATTGTCAGATACTAGTGAACTCATTTGCGGCACAAAAGTTAATCCACCTTCAGTCATTAGCACTGCCTGGCCATCATCATACCAACATCCTTTTAAAACCACTTCTCCCGGCCTTAAAACTTCTATCTCTAGAACTGTAATGGTTTCATTTGCAAAACCATTTTCCTTCTCTTTCATTTTAGCAACGAGAGCTAGGGGCAAATATTTTTCCACATCATTCGTGAAAATTTTCACATGCCCATTACGCTTTTCACATATCAGATCTGGATCTATAACCTCAATATAATTACTTAAGACCTCTACTGCTAGATTTCCATTAATATCACAAATTGAAATATCAACAAGTGATATTTTATTTCCTTGTATATTGAATTTTACTTTAACATTTGGCGCAAATTCAAATAGATGCAGTCCCATTTTGTTTGGAGGACTGGCTAACCAAAGCCCTCCAGCACAAAACTTTAGATTCTCCCCTGGCTCAACATAAATATGCAAATTGCGAATAGATCTTTTTCTAATAATGTTTTTCCACTGAATTAATGTTTCTCTTGAAATTGGTATTACGCCATGATGAATTTGGTCATGACATGAAGGGCAAACAGGGATCAAAATTTCCGGATCATCAGAGTGAAAAATAGCCCATTCATCTATATGGTGGATATGTGTTCTCCAAGCGCTACACCCTGGGTTTGCACACTTTCCGCCAGAACTCTCCCGTATTTGATCTTTTTCTTTACTATTTAACGACCTAGAAACCTCAAGCTTTTCAGATGAGCCACACTTTAAGCATTTGTACTCGTCATCTGAGCCACCGAAATATCTACCCAGATTGCAGTTTACACAAAAGAATCTGTCTACAGAATTTCCTTTGTTTAGTTCTTCTTGTGCATATTTAGGTAGATTCATATAGATTCACACTTAACGCCCTGTTAACAGGAAATAAAATAGTTGATTAAAATTAGCGAAGAAGGAGTAAAAGCCAACTGTTTTTTTCCTTGTTTAACAGATTATTATGCTTATTTATTTAAAAACTATGCGAATTGTACAATGTTGCTTTCTGTACTTTCAGGGGTACTTTCTTCATTGAGAGTTTCAATATCAGCTTCTGCTTCGTCCTTTGTAAAGCTAGTATAATAAAAATTAGTTAGTTCCGAAGTTAAGAAGTCATCCATCAAAATCTGCATAAATAAATCTTTGGATTTACGAGTATCTAACTGAATTTTACTCCCATCACTATTGAACCGCATTTTTCCTTTTAAATTTGGAAATTTTTTGCAAAATTCGATAATTTTGCTGTTAGGGATTTCCGCTTTAAGGACTGGGGAGGCTTTTGCAACTCTAGTTAATTTTCTAGCAAATGTCATATCTTCAACAAGCTCATGGAGAGTTTCTGGGTTTTCTAGTAACGAAATGCTTTCAATAGCTTCTATGCCGACTTCTGCTTCTCTTTTTATTGCATCTTGAAAACCAAAAAATTTTTCTATAGTTTTTAAATCAAGAACAATCAATCTACCATCAACTTGAATTAATTGGAAATTTGGACTTATTCTAAAAAATTCATCATCGATTTTTTCAAAACGAACATTAGACTTTTTAAGGAAAAAGCTTTTTCTCCCATAAATATTTATCCTAGCCATCGTTTTATAAAGAAGAATCTGTTTTTCGCTGTTTCCAATTTCAACAACTAACGCGGTCACTTTTTCGACATCATCGTCACTAATATTGAATTGCTTAAGTACCCGAGTATAAAATTACCAACAATTAGGTTAATATTTAATCTTTGATATTTTTTACATTACCAATGATATAGAACTTGTATCAATATCGAAATTTTTGTATAACT
>NZ_JAKIKS010000190.1 GCF_023284005.1 Shewanella surugensis | reverse complement strand
TATACAAAAATAATGATAAACAAACAAGTTCAATGATGCGATAAGTACTGAAATTATCACGTTGCTCTAATAGTGAACGAATTTATGATAATTTAATACTCAGGTACTTATGTCGAACTTGATTGAGAGCCAAGTTCGTCAATATACAGTCAATAATTAGAGGGAATCATTTGAAATTTAGTCTTGTTTTTAAACTGTTATAGTCAAAATAGAGGGGGGTGTCATTATTTGTAGATACACTCACCTTAAAACGGTGCTGACTATTTAGGAATAAAAAATTATTTTTCATCTTACAATATGGAATTATTGTTAATAATAAAATAAGAGTGAAAACACTTTAAAATAATTGCTATCATATTTGATAATACCATTCTTTATTTTATTACATGCCTCTGCAGATGAGTCAGTTTCAGTCTATGCTTATAGTATAAATCACGGCTAGAAGTGAGATTGACGATGAAAACGCCTGGAGCTAGTTTTTTTGAATGGCAACGCCAGTTTGGTTCTGAAATTGATTGTTTAAACCACCTAAAGCACATGAGGTGGCCTATTGGTTTTATTTGCCCTAGGTGCAGTTGTGAGCATAGTTATCAGCTCGCTACTCGTGATGTCTATGAATGTAGTCAGTGTCATAAACAAACATCAATCACCGCAGATACTTTATTCCACGGTAGCCGTATTCCCTTAGCTAAGTGGTTTTGGGCCATCTATTTTCTAGGCTCAGATAAAGGCAGCATTTCAGCATTGAGACTCAGTAAACTTATTGAGGTTAATTGGCGAACGGCACGCTTAATATTGAGTAAATTGAGAACGGCAATGGGCCATAGAGACAGTCTGTATAGGCTTTCAGGTATCATTGAAATTGATGATGCCTTAGTTGGAGGGAAGAGGAAAGGTAAGCGCGGACGTGGAGCCGCAGGGAAAACGCCTGTGTTAGTTGCGGTTGAAAGCAAAGGGAAAGGCGCGGGATTTATCGCTATGCAGGCAGTCGACAGTGTTTGTCATGAAGCCGTTAAAGATTTTGTTACGAGGCACTTAAATGCACAGCAAGAAGTTCATACTGACGGATTTCCCGCTTTGAATATTATAGATAACACTCAACAGCATGAGGCGAGAGTCACACCGAGTGAGTTGGTTGATGAATGGCTGCCTTGGGTTCATATTGCAATAGGTAACTTAAAAGCATTTTTACTTGGCACATTTCACGGCGTCTCGGGAAAGTACTTACAAGAATACCTTGGTGAGTTCTGTTATCGGTTTAACCGACGAAAAATGGAAAAAGAGATCCCCAATAGACTGTTAAAGCTGGCAATAATTCATGCGCCCGTACATTCGTACTGAGTCAGGTACATAAGCATGTTTTATTATACCCATAAAATAATAAATAGTGGAACATAGGGAAGACTAACCTTAAGCTCTCATGACTCGAAGGCCGAGGATTGTGTCAGTTTGATATTATTAGTATGTATATAAATTATAATTATCGGATCTAGTTGTTAACTTTACATAATAAAAGAAAATGTTAATACGTAGATCTCATAAAGTAATAAGTGTGTACATACATATTTTAATCTCAGTAGGGTTTAATTCCTCGCTGCTTGCGGCGTAGAAGTATTTAGACTTTGGAGTCATTTAGATACCCCTCTTCGCGTAGCGAATTTGAGCCTAAGCGAAAAGCCTTGGCGTGGGGGTCGTTGATTAAATGACCCTCGTGAATGTTAAAACAACCTCCTTAATTCCTACCTTTATGGCTGCTGATGTCACCTTTTATCATTCCCATAAGCATAAAGATTAATTTAATGTTATGTTCTCTTATTGCTAACCGCTTTTAACGATTTCCCTATCCGACTAAATCCTATTAAGTCAGTGGTTAATTCAGACTTCTCAATTCATATTGATGTACCCTTTTAAGTTCAATATTACATAGCAGTAGAATGTCTGTGAGGCTCATAGAGTGTGGATTTCAAAACACGTTATGCTGCAGATTTTCGATATAAGCCTCCATGGATGGGGGAAGGTAGAGCTACGTTTGAACTAAAGCCGAGGATAACAAGTCGCTTTAAGGATGACGACCCTCAGGTCGTTCATCCTTAAATATTAAAGGCTGGTAATCAGTTAATGAATGGCGTTATTAATGACATTTTCTACCGTGTTTTTAACGCCCGCTGAAAGATTACATATTGAGTCGTATTGGTATATGTCCCTTTTTTAATAAAACTAGGAGTTTGGTATTAGATATTATTGCCTTAAAGTATTATTTCTCTATTTAGTATTAGTTAAGTATTACTTGAGTATGAATTTAAGTATTAAAGGTATGTTGCCTCCTTGTTGTTTAATTGCTTTATTGTATAGTCAGTGTTGTCCTAAAAAAGCTTAGTTTTTATATGTAAATATCAAAAAATTTTAAATGAGATACATTTATTTTTAGTTTATAGGTGACATATGCAGCATGTTAATAAAAACGCGCATTTTAAAAGAATTATTTTTACTGGATCTTCCGGTTTCTTAGGCCATATTATCTTGGCTAGATTGTCTAAGGATGATAGTTGTGATGTTGTCGTATTATTAATAACGGGTACCAATATCTATCAGGTTATTGAAAACTGTTGGGATTATTTAATTGATGGCAAGGGAATCAGTGATCCTATTGAATTCATGTCTAGAAAAGAAAAATGTTTTTTAATTTTATTTAGTCAAACATTATTTTGGTCAACTTTTTATGAGGTTTTTGAACAGCATAAAATAAAACACTGAAAGCATTAGGTGTTGAAATTAGACTCGCTGATGAATAATGAAAATAGATTTGTTAATTAATCCTTATTTTTAAATGTTTATTTTTTTAATTTAAATAATGCATATTAATACCAGAGTAAGAGGCTGTTACTGGAGAGCTATGATGAAACTTAATGATGACACTAGACACAATAATAGTTTGAATGATCCTAGACTGAATAAGCGTCTTAAAGACTCGCCAATTGCGATTGTCGGTATGGCAAGTTTATTTCCACATGCCCGTTATTTAGAGCAATTTTGGGATCTTATTAGTGATAAAGTTAACGCCATCACAGATGTGCCTGAAACCCATTGGCTAGCTGAAGATTATTTTGATGTTAATAAAAAAGTACCGGATAAAAGTTATTGTAAAAAAGGAGGGTTCTTACCTGAAGTTGATTTTAATCCAATGGAGTTTGGCTTGCCACCTAATATTTTAGAGTTAACGGATACATCACAATTACTTTCTTTATTGGTGGCAAAAGAAGTATTAGCCGATGCTCGGATTACTGAGGGTTATGATCGAGATAAGATAGGCATTACTCTTGGCGTCGGAGGCGGGCAAAAAATTCTTCATAGTTTAACCGCACGTTTACAATATCCCCTCTTGAGAAAAGTCTTTAAGCACAGTGGGATTAGCGATAGCGATAGCGAAATGCTGATTAAGAAATTTCAAGATCAGTATATTCATTGGGAAGAGAATTCATTTCCAGGATCATTAGGTAATGTGATTGCGGGTCGTATTGCTAATCGATTTAATTTAGGTGGTATGAATTGCGTTGTTGATGCTGCGTGTGCAGGCTCTTTGGCAGCGATGAGAATGGCCATTAGTGAATTAGTGGATGGTCGAAGTGAAATGATGATAACGGGTGGAGTTTGTACTGATAATTCTCCGTCCATGTTCATGAGTTTTTCAAAAACACCGGCTTTCACCACCCAAGAAGTCATCCAACCTTTTGATATAGAATCTAAAGGCATGATGATCGGTGAAGGTATTGGGATGGTTGTGTTGAAACGTTTGGCCGATGCCGAGCGTGATGGCGATCGTATCTACTCTGTTATTAAAGGCATAGGTTCTTCATCTGATGGTAAATTCAAGAGTATTTATGCTCCTCGTTCAGAAGGGCAAGCTAAGGCGTTAAGGCGAGCATATGATGATGCTGGAATACTCCCTCATACCTTAGGAATGGTCGAAGCGCACGGAACGGGAACCGCTGCGGGAGATTTAGCTGAGTTTGAAGGCTTAAAAAGTGTGTTTTCAGAGCACGTAGATGGCAAGCAGCATATTGCATTAGGATCGGTGAAATCACAAATAGGGCATACTAAGTCGACAGCGGGTACAGCAGGGCTGATTAAAGCGGCGTTGGCTTTACACCATAAGGTATTGCCAGCGACGATTAATGTGTCGCAACCTAACCCTAAACTCAACATTCAAGCTTCACCTTTTTATCTTAATACTGAGACACGTCCGTGGTTGGCACGAGTCGATGATATTCCTCGTCGAGCGGGGATCAGTTCTTTTGGTTTCGGTGGCACTAACTTTCATTTTGTTTTAGAGGAATATTGCTCAGATTATAAGCGAAATGACAGGCATAGCCAATATCGTCATCGCAGTGTGCCTGAAACTTTTCTATTTAGTCAGCCATCAAAAGCGGAACTCATCAATGTCTTAAAGGAAACTCAGCAGCTTTGTCAGCAAGAGTGTGCTTGCTTTATGGATATTGCGGCAGCTCATCTGCTTAGAATGTTAGATGACGATGCGCCTCGTTTAGGCTTAGTAGCAAAAAACGCAGCCGAGCTTGATCATTTATTAACCCAAGCTTTGACGATGTTTAACGCTAATGATGCAGGACATTGGCAAGGAATAGGCGGAATGGTGTATCGCTCAGGTGCGTTGATCGCATCTGCAGATAAGGAAAAGAAGATTGCCGCTTTGTTCGCTGGTCAAGGCGCTCAATATTTAAACATGGGACGAGAGTTAAGTTGTCATTTCCCTGAAATCAGAGCGCAATTTTTACTTGCAGATAAAGTCTTTAATAAACATGCTCAAATTCCGGTATCAGAGCATGTTTATCCCAAGCCCGTTTTTGAATTATCTGAGGTTAAACAACAGGAAGCCAATTTAACCAATACACTTAATGCGCAAAGTGCTATTGGTGCCCTTTCTTTAGGTCAATATCAGCTAATGTTGTCGGCAGGATTTCAGGCTGACATGGTGGCTGGTCATAGTTTTGGTGAGTTAACTGCGCTTTATGCGGCAGGGGTTATTAAACTGACAGATTATTACCAATTAACTTATGCTCGTGGTGAAGCGATGGCAGCTATGCCTGATGATGAACATGCAAGTGTTGATAGAGGGAGTATGCGAGCTGTAGTGGCTAAAGCTGGCGTGACTCTAGAGCAACTTGAAATATGTTTAGCTGATTTTAATGATGTGAGAGTCGCCAATTATAACTCTCCGACTCAAGTGGTTATCGCCGGTCCGAGTGAAGCAGTGGATAAGGCGGGAAAAGCCTTAGTTGATCTTGGATTTAGTGTGATTAATCTCCCTGTTTCTGCAGCTTTTCATACGCCTTTAGTCAGCCATGCACAAAGGCCTTTTAGTGAAGCAATTGATAACGTCGATTTTCTCTCTCCTCAGTGCCCTTTATACAGTAATAGTACTGGTCAGCAGTATTCAAAAGAGGCTAATGATATTAAAGCTGGTTTCAAACAACATATGTTGCAATCGGTTTGTTTTAGTCAGCAAATTATTGCTATGTATGAAGCGGGCGCGCGAGTGTTCGTTGAGTTTGGTCCGAAGAATATTCTTCAGAAATTGGTTACAGATATATTAGCGGATAAAAGTGATGATTTAAGTATTATCAGTATGAACCCTAACCCTAAAGGAGATAGTGATCAACAATTGAGATTAGCGGCTGTTCAAATGGCTGTTGTGGGCATTGCATTGAATAACCTCGATCCATACCAAGCGCCTAAGCGAGTGCTTGAAAAATTAACGCCTATGCATATTAAGTTGACGGCGACGAATCACATTAGTCAGGCAACGCAAGCTAAAATGGCGAAATCTTTAACCACTGGTCAGGTTTCTTTTGGGGCGCAAAAATCAGCTAATAGCATGATTGATAACAGTGTCGTCGAGCACACTTCCAATGATGCAAAACCTTTTGCAGAGACTAAACAGGATTTGATATCGTCTGAAGTGGCAACAGCCGAGAGCCATTGTGATTTTTCAGCCATCGATAAGCAAAACGTTTCTTCTTTATTGTTAACACAACAAAAAATGACAGCATTACATAGCGCATTTTTAGCGATCCCGAAGCAATATAATGACACTGTGACCCATCTAATGGCGGAGCAAAATAAGTTATTCGATGAGGGGGTTGCAATACCATCATATTTACAAAAAAGCATTGATGAATTTCATCAAGAGCAAGCGGATACACTGAAACAGCATGAAAAATTCTTAGCACTGCAAGCACAGGCTAGCAGTCAATTGTTTGATTCATTTATGCAAGAACATGCTGAATCTTCAGATAAAATGTTTCAAGAGAATATGCCTCAAGCCAAAGCGATTAAAGATAATCCTTTTAAAAGTGAAAGTGTTAAAAAAGAAGAGATTAACTGCGGGGAATTCAAAAGGGAAAGCGTTAGTGAAAAGGTTATTAATGACAATGCACTTAAAGACCGAGTGCTTAAAGAAGGGGCTCTCAAAGAATGTACAGCTCATGAAAGTCAGCCTGTCATGGGTCAGATCCCACATGAAATGGAAACCATGATGCTTGATGTTGTTGCTGAAAAAACCGGTTATCCCACAGACATGTTATCCCTTGATATGGATATGGAGGCAGATTTAGGCATTGATTCGATTAAACGGGTGGAAATTCTTGGCACAGTACAAGATAAGGCGGCGTCATTACCGCCCTTAAAC
>NZ_JAKIKS010000189.1 GCF_023284005.1 Shewanella surugensis | reverse complement strand
TCCAATATAGTAATGTCACATTTCCCCAATTTAGAGATGTCACATTCTGCTATGCTGAGTAGACATAATCCAGCATATTAGATTGGTGTCATGTTAATTACGATGAGTGAAGAAGAACTGCACCGCATTGGTGTTATTAAGGACGTTTGCAATAAACAATTAACCCAACTGGCCGCCGCGTCGAATTTAGGACTCACTCGCCGTCACATCCAAAGATTGGTGAATCAATTTCGTCAAGATGGTGATGTTGGCCTAGTGTCTAAACGCCGAGGACTGCCCAGTAATCGCCGCTTCTTACCTGAGTTTCGAGAGAAAGTCTTAACGCTGGTTAAGCAAAAATACGCGGACTTTAAACCGACCTTTGCCTGTGAAAAGTTAGCTGAATTACATGGTATCAAACTATCCAGTGAAACCTTAAGGCAATGGCTGATCACCGAGGGTTTATGGCGGGTTCGTAGGCGTAAACAGAAAAAAGTTTATCAACCCCGTTATCGACGTGAATGTTATGGTGATCTTGTTCAAATTGATGGCTCTCACCATGATTGGTTTGAAGGTCGCGCCCCTAAATGCTGTTTGTTAGTTTTTATTGATGATGCAACCAGTAGTCTGATGTCATTACGTTTTTGTGAGTCAGAAACTAGCTATGATTACATGAATATTACCCGTGAATACATTGATAACTATGGAAAACCCACCGCTTTTTATAGCGATAAACATTCAGTCTTTAAGGTTAATTCGCCTAGTCGAAAAAGCAGTAAGCAGATGACCCAATACGGGCGAATTTTGTATGAGCTCAATATTGAATTGATTTGTGCCAACAGCTCACAAGCTAAGGGACGAGTCGAGCGAGCCAATAGAACACTCCAAGACCGCCTGATTAAAGAAATGCGTCTTGCAGGGATTAATACCATCGAAGAAGCCAATGCATGGCTTCCAGAGTTTATGGCGGACTTTAATCGCCGCTTTGCGTGTTCAGCTTATTCTTCACAAGATGCGCATCGTCCTGTGCAAGAATCTGCTATTGAATTAGATGATATGTTTACCAGACAAACTAGCCGTAAAGTCTCAAACTCATTAACACTACAATACGACAAAATTATTTACCTTCTTGATCCAACAGAGAAAGCTAAGCGGCTAGTCAACAAAGCCGTCATGATTTATGACTACCCTGATGGCACAATTTCGCTTCGATATTGTGGAGAAGAACTGACATACAGTATATTTGATAAGCTAAGAAGTGTGCAGCAAGGTGACATCGTTAATAATAAACGTTTAGGGGCTGCATTGGCTTTTGCAAAAGAGAGCCAAGCAGAGCGAGAAAACACGTATGATCGGACGCGTAATGCAAGAAAAGGAAGCCGAAAAGCTCAAGTGAGGGCAATGAACCCACGCGTTGCCGACGAGGTTAAATTTAAGTCTAGTTTGACGCGGGAATAAAGCCCATTACCAAAGGCTTTCAAATCGAGCCCCAGCGATGCGAGTATAGTTCACAGTATGCTTAGGATCTCTATGGCCTAAATAATCTTGAATGAGTCTTAAATCATAGCCTTTATTTGCTAAATAATAACCACAAGAATGCCTTAGCATGTGTGGGTAAATTGGTGATATTGAGCATAGGTTAGCCGAACGCTTAATCATGTAGTTAATTGATTGCCGGGTTAAAGGTTGGTTTCGTTCGCTGATAAATAACCAGGGAAGAGTATCATTTCTTTTCGCCAAATAACGTTTAATCGCACGAAGCTCATCACCTGCAATAGGTTGCTCTACAGACAATCCATTTTTCAGTCGATTCACCCATAAGCGAGATTGAGATAAATTTAAATCAGTCAATTTTAATGAAATAAGTTCGCTCACTCGAAGCCCATGGCGGTACATCATTAATAAGCAAAGATAATCACGGATCCCATGTCTTCCTTTTTTAGCAGCAGTCAAAAGCTGAGCAATTTCATTTTGTGTTAAAAAATTCTTGTTCTTCTCATGACCATTAGTTACTGCATCAATCTCACTTTTTACATTTCGCCCGTTGAACATCATGATCCTGCTTTACTGTAAACCCTATCGGGACTATACCTTACTTATCTCACTTTTTACAAAAAGCGCCTTTTGTAAAAAGTGAACTTTCCCTGTTTACATTATCTATTTTCTTCATGGAGGAAAAATATGTCGCAACCAGAACTGGATGAACGAGAAGATCCAATGGCTGAAATAGTGGCTAAAATACACGCAAGAGAATGTAAAAAATTAATTATAATGAATGATATAGAAAGGGCTTTGGTTTATTGCACAAGAGTCGATATTATCCCTCCGGCCTGTTCGTTAACGGGAACATCACCGAATGCAGAGAAATTAAGAAATCAAGCCATCCATTTAGTCACGGACTTCCAATGGTGGCGGCGTCAACTGAAACAAAGAGAAAGTGATAGGGCAGAAGAAAAACGCGCTCAACTCGCTGCTGATTTTTTATCCAACAAATTAAAGCCGTTATGAGGATTAAATAGACAAAAGGCTAATGTATGTTTGTTGAGCTATCATTAAGTCTATAACTACTTATTTTATATTGTTGTCATTTTATGGAATATTTATATCGTGGCATAACAAAGACACGTTATCAGGAACAAGGACGCAATCTTGTTTGTCAGAACTCCGCTGCGGATTTAACCCACTATTACGATACCATTATCCCTCATTCAGGCATTGCTTCCACGAGTGATTTTAAGAAAGCAAAATTTCATGCTTTGCATGGAGGATTAGTAAAACAAGGCTATGTGTTTAAATTATCGATAGCGTCATTGGATAAAGAAGATATTTCAATATTTCATGTCAGCGATTTGGTGCCCGATTATATGTATTCAGACGTTGATGAATACGTTATCTCCTTGTTAGGTATTGAGAATAAATCAGATGAAATCGTCATTGATGTTATACCCGTCTCATCGTGTTAGGGTTGTAATGGATGGTGATATAAGGATGGAAAAACATGTCGTTGTTTGGGCCTCAAGTGACCTTGGTTGCTGAAATACATGCTCGAGAATGTGGCACTATTTTATTTCTTAAAGGCGTGGAACACGCTATTGCCTATTGTCATAAAGTGAATGTCATTCCTCCTGTTTGTTTGCTCGAATTCCCTCCTTTAAACGAAGCTGACGTGATGAATGCGACCCAACAACTGAGGGATATCAATTGGTGGATTGACGTCAACACTCTCAATAGAATGGATTAAATATCATGGATGAATTATTTTTAGAAATACATTATAAATCAGATGGTTATATAATATCCGAAAAAGGAGATATTTTACCTTTTATCGATAAGCTTCAAGAGTGCTTATCTTCAAATGTCATGATAACGGATATTGATTTCCCATTATCAGAATTACGCTGCTATGTACGACAGCTTCAGGTAACGAAAGATGTGAAATATCATCGTTTATCCCTTGATAGATTAGACACTTTAAAAGCTAATGCTATAAAATCAGGATATTATCAATAGGTTGTCATATGAAATCACTCAGTTTGTGTAATTATTTCATCTTCCTTATGTTGTTTTTAAGTCACTATCCGTTGATTGTTTTGGCTGAGGAAGAGTCTAACTCCGTTACGGTTTTATCCGTAAAAGAGGTCTTTAGTGGGAGTCAATTTAAAGCTTATTTTCCGGAACGATTGAGTGCGAAAAGTATACGTGTGAGAGGCGTAGAAACGCCTAAAATAAAAGGTTTATGTGATGGTGAGATAACAGCAGCTCTTCAAGCAAAACAATTTGTTCGTTACTATTTAGATAATGCTGAAAAAATTGTATTGGTCGATTTCGTCAAAGAAAAATACAATAAAACGTTAGCTACTGTTTATGTTGACGATGTTAATTTAGCTAACGTATTAATTTATAATGATTTAGGTAAAGTATGGTCAGGTCAGCAAGTAGATTGGTGTAATTAATCATTATCAGTAAAGCAAATTTCAAAGTCATTTTCCTCTTCATTTTCAGAGAAAATAACTTGTAATTTCAAGTTAATATGACTAAATTTATTTTCTTCGGTAGCACTGCCAATTATCATCGCTTTATTTTCAGTAAGATAATAGTAAAAATAATTAATATTCAATGCTTTAGTTTTGAATGCGTCAGCAATCTGCATCTTTAAATTTTCAATATTTAATCCATGATATTTCAATGCGATATAGAATTCCTTTTTTGTTACTGACTCCATATTCAACCTTTTTGTCTATATGTAATTAGAAGGATAGATAATTAAAACAAACTGTCAAAGCTAACTTAACATGATTAATTACACCGTCATTCATGATTTTCTATCTAGTCTATAATTTAAAAGGGTTATTTTTCATAATTAAAACATTTAAATAACAAGGATTAGTAATGAACAGTTTTAATGAAAAATATAAATGTTGCGATATTTCTATTTCTGGAATAAATCAAATTGGAAATACAAAAAAGTGGACCTTTACTTTCTGGATATATATTCATACAAATGATGTAAGCGATCAATATAGGACGTCTTCCTAAGACTAATTTTCATGGCTAATCTCAGGGTAAATCCAATACTGAGAATACTCATGACTAAGCCTCACCTCACTGACTTACAGAAATCAACGCTCCTGGATAAATGGTGCTCAACGCCTTTATCTATGCAGGACTTTTGTCATCAGGAAAATATTTCAATATCCTCTTTTAATCGTTGGCGACAACAGTTAACCGCACCTTCAGAAATCCATGATGCCAGCACTGATTGGATAGAAATCGAACCCTCGAAACAAGGCGAGCCCTCCGTATTACCTGACCCAACATCAAATTGGAATGTTGAGCTCGTACTCCCTGGGGATATCATTTTACGCATCCGTTACTGATGTTATTGCCTAGCCCTGACTTACGTATTTGGCTGTATGCTAAACCCGTCGATATGCGCAAACAGTTTGATGGCTTAATCGTGTTAGCTAAACATCAACTCCATGCCTCTCCCATGAGCGGTGAGTTGTTTGTCTTTATTAATCGTAAGCAGACGATGATGAAAGTCTTGTATTTCAGCAGCGGAGGCTACTGTTTATGGAGTAAACGCTTAGAGTTAGGGCGGCTTCATCACGTTGAAGGTGATGGTGATAAAATCAATCTAACTTGGACTCAGCTACAGTGCCTCATCGAAGGTATTAATTGGCAAAAACAAGTAAAAAGTAGGCGGTTTAACTCGTTATAACTGACTGTTTTTGGTATAATATTAACCATGAAATCACCTTCTGATACTGCACTATTACTCTCTAATTTTGAGCTTGTCCAAGCTCAAAATATATTGCTGTCAGAAAAAGTACTCTCACTCCAACAGCAACTCGACTGGTTTAAGCGTCAGTTATTTGGCCGTAAGTCTGAAAAACTTGTAGAGGACAACCCTAATCAAGCGGTCTTATTTGAACGTCTTAAGTCTGGGGAGCCTACGCCTGAAGAAAAACAACAGATATCCTATACTCGCTCAACAAAAAAACGCACCGGCAATGAAGTAAATGATACGGGTTTGCGATTTGATGACACTGTCCCAACTAAGGTTATTGACCTTAAGGCGCCAGAGCTTGAGGGTGATAATGCTGAGCATTATGAGGTTATTGGTCATAAAGAGACGCACCGATTAGCTCAGCAGCCAGGAAGCTACACCATTCTTATCTACAAGCGCCCCATCGTCCGTCACAAAACAGAGCATTACCTTAATACGCAACCGGCCCCCGAGAACGTGTTTGATGGTTGCTTTGCTGATGTTTCTGTTATCGCCGGTATAATGGTTGACAAAGGGGTGTATCATTTACCCTTGTATCGCCAGCACCAAAGAATGCTTGATAGTGGCGTTCAGGTAAGCCGGGCGACCCTCATAAATTGGGTCAAACGGGGTATTGAGCTGCTAACACCTATCTACCAAGCGATGCTAAAAAATATCCTCACCAGCTCTGTACTGGCGATGGATGAAGTACCAATGAAAGCGGGCCGTAAAGCGAAAGGAAAGATGAAGCAAACTTACTTTTGGCCCATTTACGGTGAAGATGATGAAGTCGCTTTCACTTGGTCACAAAGTCGTGGTGGTCAGCATGCTAAGGCACAGTTAACCGGTTTCAAAGGGGTATTGTTGAGTGATGGTTACCAAGCTTACACCAGTGTGATAAAGACCTTGAATAATGACAACGAAGCTAACATCGTTCATGCCACCTGTTGGGCTCACACAAGGCGTTACTTCGATAGAGCCCTGCTGATGGAGCCTGAATTGGCCAAGGACGCGATAAAGCAAATCGGTAAGCTTTATAAAATAGAACAACATATCCGTGACCATCTCATTTATGCCGATGAAATCCTCGCATATCGACAAAAGTTCAGTGAGCCTATTGTCGACAGTTTTTTCAAATGGCTTTATGACCAACGGCAACGACCGGATATTTTGCCGAGTAATCCGTTAAGTAAAGCCCTTGGTTATGCACTCGATAGACAAGCAGAGCTCAAGGTTTTCTTGAGTTACCCTGCTGTGCCTATCGATACCAATCACTTAGAGCGTGCGCTGAGGGTGATCCCCATGGGTCGGAAAAACTATCTGTTCTGCTGGACAGAGCTGGGTGCAGAGCAATTAGGAATGCTGCAAAGTTTACTCGTCACCTGCCGTCTGCAAGGGATTAATCCTTATACTTATCTCGTGGATGTACTGCAACGAGTCAGTCAGCATCCGGCTTCACAAGTTGAAGAGCTGACACCCCGAATGTGGAAGACCAAATTCGGTGGTAATCCCCTTACATCTGACTTAATGCAGACTTATTAATCTCTTGCAAGACCGTCCTATATTGATCGCTTACATATCAAGTGACTATGAAACACCTGACATAAAAAGTTTAGTAGAGAAATTATTTATATCCAATTACTAATAATGTGACATTTCTACTTTGCTCAGTATGTGACATTACTAACTTGCCTTAACAGCG
>NZ_JAKIKS010000188.1 GCF_023284005.1 Shewanella surugensis | reverse complement strand
GAATTCGTCGCCACTGCTTATCGCTAATCATTTTACGAGACATATGAATTTCAAAGAGAAAAATTGTATCTTAATCAGCTAATCATGGCCAATTGTCAACGCCCCCTAGTAATATGATAACACTTGGCCAGGGATCATTTTGTGCATCAGTAAAGCTTTTCAATACCAACGCTGGCGCGGTAGGTATAAAAGACAATGCAATCCAGAAAAGATAAGGGGGGTGTCATGGCAACGACCTCTTCTGGCTGTCCTAACCCTCCTAAAGAATATAGCAAAACAATCAATAGAACACATTGGATCACGCCTAGGAATACGGCACAAATCATTGCATACCTAAACTCTTCTGCTCCAGAATGATTATCCATTGAACCATAGGCATGCGCTATTTTAATCAAAAAAGCCGTCGCTAAACCTAACGTTAGGGCAAATAATAACGGTGCTAATACATTAACAAAGGCAACAGAAGCCACGGCAACAGCACCTAATTGACCCACCATCAATAAATCAACAATACCTAATAATATTTGTGAAAATAATGAGAGCATTAAAGGTAATGCGAGTATTAAGGTACGATGAAAATACTTATCCCAGCTTAATTTGAGGTGTTCTAAATAAGATATTATGAGCATAATCACATTGAATATTTTTTTATGGAGTGGTTATAAAAATTATACTCATCAAAATAGAAAAACCGCCAGTTAATCGCTTACTATTCTCTGTAATCTCAATTTATTTAGAATTAACACATTATTATCGGTTTTCCTGGTTTCAGGAGCTGGCCCCTGTCACGAGGACATCCCTAAGGTGTATTAATTCTGTTTTTTGCCGTTGGCTACCAGGCTTACGTTATAGGTCGCTTAGTTCTGGAAGCCATTCACTCACAAGGCTGATCGTTTTCGTTGAGCTCTGTTCACAAGCACAACGATAAGGACACAAGCGTGATTTGCCATGGGTTATCAGAAAATCCAATGCCATAATCTTCACCATAGAGATGAAAGGAATAGAGAGACTCATTATCCCAGCCAGAAGAAGTCGCCAAATCATAGGACTGACGCCCCAAAGTGCGACCCACTCTTTTTATGTTCTTCCTATTGCTTTGAAGATCTTATTTTTCTAATAAAAAATCGGATTTTAGAACAAGCAATTAATCCCTTAAGTATTTAATTTTTATCCCGAATAGGGCTCACTTAGCAGGGGAGTTAAGAAGTACTGCGGTGCATTAGTCCATGCGTAAGTCCTACCCTTTAATGGACAATAGGAGTTTAGTATTAATTATCTCTGTTTTAATGAGGCTTTTTATCTGTTTAGTATTAGTGAGGTATTAGTTAAGTATGAATTTAAGTATTAAACCAATGTTAACCAATAGTTGTGTAAATGGTTTGCATGTATAGTCAGTATAGTTTTTAAATTGATGATGTTTTATACGCATATAAAGCGCTCTTAAATGATATAAATTTGTCTTTATTACAAATGCATTTTAATACTAGAGTCGTCAGCGGTTACTGGAGAGTTGTGATGAAATCTAATAGTCTCAATAATAGTTTGGCCTATGATAACCGTATTGATGCCCCTCGCTCTGAAGGGCAAGCTAAAACGCTAAGGTGTGCTTATGATGATGTGGGAATTGCCCCTCATTCCTTAGGACTCATCGAGGAAACGCACGAAACCGCTGCGGGAGATGGCTTAAGCAACATGTTTTCGCCTCCTTGGTGGGCTAAAAGTCCCCACATTCAAACAATTTTACCCTCTTTAATGAAAGTATTAAGGCCCTTATTAAAACGTGAGCGATTAGAATTACCCGATCAAGATTTCATTGATCTTGATTGGTTATCTAAACCCATAGATAATCAGCCCATTATACTCATGTTTCATGGTGTAGAAGGTAGCGCAGACTCTCATTACATTAAACGTTTACTTTCAAAATGTAAGTCTATTAATCAATGTGCATTAGTCCATCATTACCGTGGTTGTTCAGGGGAGATAAATCGTCTACCTCGAGCCTATCACAGTGGTGATACTCAAGATGTACAGATCAGCTTAGAACACATTAAAGCTCACTTCCCCCATAATCCTATTTATGCCGTTGGCTACAGTTTAGGGGGAAATATCCTCACTAAATATTTAGGCGAACACAAAGATAATAGTTTAATCGAACGGGCCGTCGTGATAGCAGCACCGTTACAACTCGCCGCTTGTGCCAAAAAATTGGAAAAAGGATTTTCAAAAATTTACCAAAGTTACTTTATCAAACGGTTACAGAAAAAAATAATTGATAAGATGAAAATAATGGCGTTAGATAAACATATTCCAATCACTCAACATCAAATAAAAAACTTAACGACACTTCATAGGTTTGATCATCAAGTCACCGCCCCTCTGCATGGATTTGATGGTGTAGATGATTATTATCGTCAGGCCAGTGGCTTACCTTTTCTCGCTCATATTGCTAAGCCAACGCTGGTTATCCATGCTAAAGACGATCCTTTTATGACTGAAGATGTTATTCCAAGTTCTTCTCAATTATCCCCTCATGTGAGCTATGAATTACATAACCAAGGTGGTCACCTTGGTTTTATTGAAGGTGGTAGCCCTTGGAATCCAAAATATTATCTAGAACGCCGTATTCTTGAATACTTATTGCCCTTCTCATCCGCCACCCAACGGGATAGAACGAGTGCTAGCCCTATACGATGCTCTACTCCAATTCCACAATAGACTGCCAATAATCGTATTAAAGAGTACTTATTGACTCAGTTAGAAGATAGCCATTTGATAACACCGCATTTAAAAATGCGATTATTTAAGCAAATTAGCCTACAGCTGAGACTTTAAGGGCTAAAGAGGATCATTTGGCCGAGTAATATGAGGCATAAGGTCAAAAATATTCGATGTTAAGCATGATTCGATTTATTGAATGCTTTGTCTATAGTTATAGGTACGTTTACAAGGATGGATTAACGATGAATTATCGAGTCAAGGTAACACGCTGTCGTTTTTACACTATTTTATTTTGTCTATCTTTTCTACTCCTATCTACCCGGTTAATGTCCGCTTCGCAAGAAATAACATTGCTTGAACAATCCAATTTTTTCCCGTTAAATGATGCCGCCCACTTCATTCATAATATGGAAATAAAAAATAGAAAAACTATTTCACAGACCTATATTCAAAGTGATTACTCTGATGAGGAACTGGCAAAAGCATTAAGTGGCATTGCCGTTTCGGTGAATGGTGAGCAATTTCATTCTAAAATTACTATTGCAAGCATGAAACACTTCAAGCAAATTATACCATTACAAAATAGAAATGTTCCAGCCGATATTATGAGTAATGCTTTAACTGAATATGGTGTGAACACCGCCTACAATCCCAATACAGAGCAAACTATCAAGCCTCAGATTGTTATTGGGATCGATGATCGAAAACAAATAACTAATACCGTTAATCGCAGCCCTTATTGGCATATTGGAAAATTGGATATAGGCTGCACAGGCACCCTAATTGGTGACAATCATGTATTAACCGCCGGACACTGTATCAGTGATGGCAATGGTAATTGGTACAGTAATTTAGATTTTGCTGTTGCACAAAATGGTAATTATAAGCCTTGGAATAAATGTTCATGGAAAATGGCTATTACAACAGAAGCTTGGTATAACAATGGAAACTCTAATTTTGATTATGGATTAATAGTACTCGATTGTATTGCCAATGGTGGCTGGTTAGGTTTTGGTCCTTTTATTGCGGGTGAGCATAGTATTACTGGTTATGCGAGCGAAAAGTCGTATGCCACTATGTGGACAGATTCGGGACCAGTGATGTCAACGAATCATCGCCTTTGCTATCAAATGGATACATCAAATGGTGTCAGTGGCAGCGCTATTATTGATCGTGATAACTATATCAGAGGGGTCCATACTACCGGTTCTCCCAATAATAACTGTGGTACTCGTATTACATCTGAAGTTTACAGTACACTCCATCATTGGATGGAGACTTATCCCTAATATTTTTGTATTGAACTCAATTACTTTTTTAGTCAGTAGAAAATAGTTTGAATGAGATCTCCCCGAGAATTAAAGACATGTATTATTATGTTTTTTAATTGAAATATAGTAATACCCAAGATATTCTTGAGTAAGTCAACTTAGAATGTAGGTAGTGAATTGATGAACATAAAACAACATGTTGAAACAGAACTTAAGCAGCACATGGCTACAGTAAAAATGTTATCGGATCAATTAAAGGACCGTTTAATACAATTACCTATAAAAAACAATCAATTATTTAAACTCCCTTTATTTGAAAAAGATGATGAAACAGATCAACCTGGATATATTCAGGTATCTGTCTTAACTGGGCAAGAGGCGTTTGAGCCCACCCTTCGTTCATTAACAGCTTACTATGCTAAAGATAATACATTGGATAAGGAATACAGTACTCGGCTTGTAAGGCGCTACCCTGGTTTTATTCAGTTTGACTTAGACTCCTGCCCTTTACAGGTAGACACTCTCATTCAAGGATTAAACCAAGCTAAACGAGATTTCATGCATTGTTTAAAAATCAATAGTAAAGATCATCAAGAACAATGGGATGTAATACATCACCTTTTTAAGCGCATCATGACCCATCAACTTAAGCGTCAAATATTGATTGCTGACACGCCAGAAACACCCGCTCGTTTACGCTTTTATTGGGCAAAAAAGATGAGTTCCCCTAAGGTCAATAAGAAACAAGCCATCAACCAGTTAGAAAAACTACAGCATCAAGCCTCATTATTAAAAGAGCCTGAAAATAAAATTCAGGCGATACAATGGCAAATTAATACGCTACACGCTTGTAACGATAAATTAGTGATCCGTCGTCCTGTTAGAGTCAAACCCATGATAAAACTGTCCTATAAAAATGAATATGGCTCTGATCCTCGTACTCACCTCAGACCAAAAGAATGCAGTGCGACCACACCCGTTCTGGTTTTTTCAAAACAAGATTTAAAAGTCACTCCCCTAACTGATTACCATAAACCAGAAGTGGATAAAACCCGTGAATATGAAACGGATTTAATCAGTGCACAATTACACCTTTATCGAGTTAAAAGCTAGCCATCATCATTTTTTATTTTATGATGAAATAGACGTTATAACATTTCACCCAAGCAAGTGCTGTATATAAAAACAGTACTTGATTGTGCAGTCGTCAAATCACTAAAGATATGAATAAAAAACGTTTTTAAGATAAAGCCAGTAAATTACTATTTCTACTTTAAAATCAGTAGTTTAATTAAGAACCCCGTTCATTGGTTATGTGAGAGATGATTAATATCTCACATAATACACCTGCTGTCGTCATCATTTACAACACTGCTAACACTGTATAAAAAAACAGTGTTAGCAGTGTTAGCAGTGTTTAGTGATTTTACCCTAACGATACGAAAATATTCTCCCTCAACAGGGTCAATAATCCCCCAATAGAGATTGACCATCCCCAAGCCCCAAATGAAAGGCGTCATTGGCTAACCTCTTAGCTTAATCCACCTTAGAATAAATTTTGTATTTTTCGCTCAATAAGCATTTCCTTAACTTTTCCTGTAGTGAACTTCCATGCAGTTGCAATGTCTATTTTAGGAGGCAAAATAAGTTCATCTGGGTTAACATAAACTTCAACTACAACAGGTTTATTCATGACTAATGCATCTTTAAGCACTTGCTTTAATTGTTCAGGTTTTTTAACTTCAATGCCTATACAACCACATGCGTTGGCCACATCTGAAAATTTGGGGTTCACAAGATCTGTTGCAAATCTAGGATAACCTGACGCCTCCATTTCCAGCTCAACAAAACCGAATTTATCATTACGAAAGACAATAGCCACCAAATTAAGTTCATATCTTGCCGCTGTGACTAAATCAGCTAAAAGCATACCAAAGGCACCATCACCACAAAGTGCAATCACTTGCCTATCAGGATATTTCGCTTTGGCTCCAATTGCTGCGGGTAATCCGACACCAAGTGAACCATGATTGCAAGAACTTATAAGCCTTTGATTTGAATAAATTTTCAAGCGAGTCGCCACCCAAACGGTTACTTCTCCTACAAAAATAGCATCATCTTCTGCAAGTTCACTGATAGTAAGTACAACAGATTGCGGATGAATAATCTTATCATTTCCGAGGTCATATTCTTTTGCTGTTTTTCTAAACCATTTATCTCTTTTATTTTGCATTTTTTTCAAATAAGTATCATTTTTCTTCTCTTTCAATCTAGGTGTTAGTATTTTCAATGTTTCTTTAACATCAGCAACTACACCTTGATTAATCCTAACTCTATGCCCGAGATTCTTAGAATTTAGATCAACTTGAATAATATTGCCATGTTCTGGCAAAAAAGCACTATAAGGGAAATCCGTACCTAACATAATCAAAAGATCGCATTCATCAACTACCGCTATTCCATGAGGAGTACCAAGATGACCAATCCCACCAATTGAATAAGGATCATGGTATTCTAAAACCTCAGTCCCTTTTAGAGAATGAACAACAGGAGCATTGAGTAGTTTGGCTAAATTATGAACTTCATTTCTAGAACCTATTGCTCCACAGCCTATTAAAAGTGAAGGATATTTACTTTTATCAATCAGTGCTGTCATGGATTTCAGTTCATTTTCAGATGGAATAACACATGAGTTTTCTTTTGTAAAAATTTGAATTGGTGGTTTTTTTCAATTTTAGCAGTAGTCAAGTCTGCCGGAATAGCAATATGCGCTACACCACGGTCTGAAACAGCTGCTCCAATAGCCTGCTGAATTAAGCGTGGAATTTGTTCCTCACTTTGTACTACTGCACTGAAAACACAGGCATCATCAAAGGCCTTGACTTGATCTACTTCTTGGAAATAGTTAACTTACCTCCGGCAAAGCCGGAGGCTTATTTGGGTGACGCCCTAAAAGGGCTTAAGTCCGTGCCCAAGGCACTATCTACATTCCGAGTTTTAATTGATCCCGATGA
>NZ_JAKIKS010000187.1 GCF_023284005.1 Shewanella surugensis | reverse complement strand
TTGCGGTGCGCCAAGTCAGCGAAATAAGCTAAAAAAGGCGAGTTGGGACGATGATTACAGGGCAAAAGTTTTCTTTGGTTAATTATCCGACAAAGTATGCTCCCGCCCTGCCTCCTTGGTAAGGAGAAGCAACATCATTATGTATAAAATTCACATTGATGACTTTCTCTCCTTTTTGTGCATCAACTAATGATATCCTGCATTAGCGTTTACAACTAAAGACCAAACATAATAGTGGCTCCCACTTGTATCGCATATCAAAGTATTGCTCGCTAATTTACCTCCATTTTTGATGTCATTAAACAAAGAACCAAAGACACGCCTATTTAACCCTTTAATCAAAAAATCGGTCATTCCATTTACCGTTAAATTTATCACCATTAAAATGACATCATAAAAGCATGATATTTTTCTTTCTCGCCACTTTTGGCACTCACACTCCCTTATTCAACATCAAACCATAGTCAAAATATGTTCTAATAAACCGATATGCATCATCAGTCCAGTAGAGAATAAAATGTTATTTACAAAAATAATGACACGCTGCTTAGTTAGCGTATTACTGTTACTAATTACACCTCTCATATCATATGCCACAACAGCGTTAAAAACGGAACAAGTCAACACCGCACTATCGGAGCCGAACGCCGACGCTCAAATAACAACACAACTCTTCGCCCTTGAGAAGCAATATGGTGGCCGTATAGGTATGTCATTCATTAATACCCACAACAATAGCGTACTCAGTTATCGCGCTAATGAGCGCTTTCCTTTTGCAAGTACCTTTAAAGTCATGGCCGTTGCCGCTATTTTAAAAAAAAGCGAGTCAGATAATGGCTTATTAAATAAGAGGGTTGTTTATACCGAGCAACAAGTGAATAACTCGGGCTATGCCCCCATTACCTCAAAGCATATTCAAACAGGTATGACGATTAATGCTTTGTGCGCCGCAGCGCTCAAATATAGTGATAATACCGCTGTTAATCTGTTAATCGAACAGCTTGGCGGCCCTAATAAGATCACCGCTTTTGCTCGCAGCATTAATGATAAACACTTTAACCTCACTCGCTTAGAACCCAAGCTAAACCTTGTTTATCCTGGAGAAAGCCAAGACACCACGACCCCGGCCGCAATGACATCAAGTCTCAAGAAGTTAATCCTTGGGAATGCATTAGCAAAAACACAAAGACAAAAGCTGAAAAATTGGCTTATTGATAACACCACTGGCGACACGAAAATTCGTGCCAGTGTACCAAATTCTTGGATAGTCGGTGATAAAACAGGCAGTGGGCGCTTTGGTGCCACCAATGATATTGCGATTATCTGGCCACAAAACAGTGAGCCTTTAATCCTTAGCATTTATTATGTGCAAAAAGAGATTGATGCTAAACACAATAATCAACTTATACAAGAAATAACCACTAACGTATTAAATATCATGAGACCTATCCCGTAAACCTAAAAAACATAACTCATCATATTAATGCCCAAACACTTTGGGTATTAAATACTTCCATCAACAACGAACAAAAAGACATAATAGATTTCAAATAAATTACAACAAACCTATTAACCTATTAATTTTAATATAAAAATAAAAATAGCAACTCAAGAGTAATGGCTTTACGCAATAATTATTGCTCGATATAAGGTCTATACCTTATATATATATCTGCCACATCACTCTATGATCACCGCCAGACTGACCCAATTACATATTCATTTATAATAGGTTACTTCATATGGAATCCAATAAATTATTAGCAAATCTTGGCCAATCATTAGGTTTACCGTTACATTTTGATACCAATGAACAGTGCCTGCTCATTATGGACGAAAGTTTAATAATTTCAATTCGAAAAAAAGAAACATGTTGGCTATTTTATTGCATGCTAGGTGAAATTAACACTGACATATCCTCTCCACTCTGGGAATGGTATTCAGCAACTAATTTATTTTTACTCGAAAATCAATTGGGAGGACTCTGCTACGAGAAAAAAACAAATACCTTACTTTATATCCATTCTGTCGACATACCAAATACAGATGAATTTATTTTCAATACCTTAGAAACCATTGTTGATACTTATGATGGCTTATTATTGAAAATAAAAGACACAAACTTAATCACTCAACCAATTTGACAACAGGTAATAATAATGACATTAGATTTAAGTCGTTTTTCCCAAATCCCTCAGAATGAACTTTCTGACACTCCCATGCATGTAAGTGCAACAGAAACAGGCACTCAACTCATCACGGCTAAAATGGGATTTAAAGAAAAAGTCCTCTCAACATTAAGCCATATTCCCTTACTCAAAGATTTGACAGCAGTACAAGAGCATGTTGATAATTCTAAAGTCAAAAATAAAAATGCAGTCACACAATTTTTAGCGGCTATCAGTGAACGCCATGGCCAAGATGTGTCTAGTGTAATAAAAGAGAGTCCACTTATTGACGTCAATGGTGCCAAACCCCTCACTGAACGTACAGTTAAAACCTTAATGGATCTAGCTGAAACACATGTGGATATCAAAGCCTTACAAACAGCAATTGCAAATCAAGCGAATCCATTAACGGTCAAAGATCTCCCTATAGCGCCCAATGCCCCGAATGAAGAAGATGGTTTTATTCATGTTTTAGCCCCTGCTCCTAAAAAAATACCTCAACTGCCTCAAGTGGGCACTCAGCACCACCAAGACTTTTCTCAGAAGTTATCACAATTTCAAGAAGCTAAAATACCGCAAACACTAACATTAGACTTAGGTTGGTTTGCCGCCACAGATACTAAAACGACTGCCATTCAAACTAAACTCGATCGGTATAATGAGTTATTAAATCAAACCGATATCCCAACCAAAGTAGCACAAATTTTAGTCAACGCTGATCCTAGTGCCCCAGTTCCAGCCAAAGCGACTATATTTCAAAGTTTATTTCTCACCTACAAACCAACAGCAAATGCTTTACTGTCATTATTGCAGCAGATAGATCACGAATATAACGGAGTCGAAAAACCCGACGCTGTAAATGTCCTTTATCAAAATGCACTAAAAGAATACAAAAAAGCACAACAATTTAGCCTAGTCTTCAATGAATTGAAAAAAGGTTATGAACAAGAATTACATACAGAAATAAAAGAATTCCACAACAGCCTACCTGACACACTGCAACGCGGTCTAACAACTCAACAGATACATACTTGTTTCGATCTTTTCCATCAACTCCCCATTGAAGAGCCGCGAGTAGCATTAAAAGAGCGTTTAAGTGCTGCAATCTACAAGGGAGTCAATTTACCCAAAGTTGAGTTACTCACGCAGCTAATCACACATTTTTCGCCAGATTTGAGCCTTGAAGAAACACTACCTCATCTTAAAGATGCTCAGCAAGCTGGGGCTGCACTCAAATTATTCAAAGATTCTAACCGGTGGGCTGAAGCTTGTTTACAACAAGATTTAAAACAAGTGCGTCAAGAATTTAAGCCCGTCCAGGAAGCCAAACAATTAACTCAGCAATTCAAGGTACTAATAACACCGAGAAAAGAACAGCAAAAAGGATTTCTAACACCAGAAATCACACAAAACTTATTACAACAATTAGACCCGAAATCAGGTGTACAACAGACCAGTACTGGATTTCAAATCATCACTCAATCTGAAGCCGGTTTAGCAGAAGCTGCTCATCAATTTTTAACGATTGAGCAACGCCTCTATAGTCTATCTCCTAAGATGGCCTTATCAAGAGCACTAGCAAATAATTCAGGCATCACTGAAAATGAATTATTTGATCTTTTTAAACAAAACCCTCAGCAATATACTGCTGACTTGAAGATCCTTGTAGAGCTCAATAAACAATATATTCAAGACATAAAACATTTAATTACACAACTGCCTGGAGATCAGTTACTCACCAAACAACTTCAGCAGAAATTAACGGGTATGGAGACCATTGCTCAATTTAACGAGCAACTCCTCACTTCAATGGATGCTTTAAATCAGGAGTTCACTGCGATTAAAGCACTAACGCGCACCAAGGCAATCACCCAAACAATATCAGAAGGCGTGAAGTCACTAAAAAGCGCAAAAGCGCAAGCAAATCAAGCAAAATATATTGAATTTACCACAACGTTAAAAGATAGGAATAATCAGCTCAGAACCATATTAACCATGAAGGCAAAGCTCGATCCTAACAACCCGAAGGACCAGCCAGCCATAGCGATGTTTGATGAAGGCATTAAACAAAATAAACTCGAATACCACAAAACTTTACTCGAGTTAAAACAATTTGATACTCAAGCGCCTAAATTAGGCGGATACCCCCATCAAGGAGCCTATAACAGCTTTGATGCTTGGCAAAGTTGGGCGGGACAAACATTTGCAGGCGAATTGTCCCCTAAATACCAAGCAAGCATGCAAGAACTCATTTTAGAGCGGCAACTCGCCAATAATAATATGAGCAGCGTGAAAGAGGCTTATGGCCACTTATATCAAAAGTACAGTGGCGGTGCTCTTGAAAGCTTAGAAAACTTAGCCATTCCTGAAACGAAAGACATGGTTGAAAGGGTGAAAATCGCCGCGACTAACTTACATGCATGGGCGATGAATCACCCAGTAGAAGCACGAGAGTTAGCCGGTGATTTAACCCAAGCCTATAACATTATCAGCTCATCACCGGGTACTTTTGGAACTGAGTTCGCCAATTTTGTCAAAACTAGCTGGCAAACAGGCACAGTCGAAAACCAAGTAACCGATGTTCTATTGGGCAAAAGAGAGCTCATCCCCACTGAAGCCGGCTTGGAAATGACACCTGAAATGATTGCTCTACTGCATATGGCTCGTCTTGCACCTTATGTTGCAGGGGCAGCGCAGGGCGCATCAGGACAAGGGATCGGTGCACGCCTGCTAACAGGGGTTGCTGGCCATTTCATCCCTGGAGGCAAGTTGCTTACCGGTGCAATTGGAGGGCTCATGGAAGTTAAGGCTCAAAAAATAGCAGCGCAGCAAGTGGTAAAACATCGAGATACTGAAGTCATGGCTAATGCCTTGATGCATGCGATTAACAGTACCGGTGGCTTAAAAGCGCGAACGGCACAAATGGGCACTTATATGGCGCAGCGTAATGCAGTGCAAAGTTTAGGTACCGTTAATCGAGATGTATTTGAAGTTGGCACCAAAGGCGCCGTAAACCGCTTTGTCACTGATATGACAAATTGGTGGCAATTTTCCTCCACTAAAGCCAAAGTCGCCACCTTCGCGATTACCGCTACAAGTATTGTAGCTATGTCGGCAGCAGCGGTAGGATTTGGTTTATTGACCGTCGGAACAGGCGGCGCAGCCGCTATCATTCTTGCTGCAATTTTAGGTGTCGGTGGCGCGACTGCTGGCATATTTACCAGCCAAAGTCTGCTCAACTGGCTCGCCTCAGTTCCTTTTGCTGATCCCCTTGGTTTAAAAGAGGCACAAGCGAAAGTAAAAGAAGCCATGACAGAGCAGCGGTTAAATGAAGCGCTTAATAAGATTAAGCTCAATAAATCTGATGCTATAAAGGCGCTAAACATCGACGAGAATAAGAAAGCAGAAATGCTTAAAGCATTAAATAAAGAACCTGAAAGCACTCAAAGTGCTATATTTCAACAACTTATTTTACAGCAAGCTCAAACAACACAAACACAACTCGATAATGGTATCACCGAGAGCGATCCCACCATCATTGAAAAAGCACAACAAGCCCTCAAAGGATACGGCTTTAGCACAGAACAACTTCAGCATACGCTTAGCATTATGACTCAAGTTTTCGTATCAACACCTGTAGAGAACGTCAAAGTTTAATTAAATTGACTAGAAGATAGTCTCACCAAGTGCCCTCATCAACTGAGGGCACTTTCATTCATCATAATATTTAACTTAAAAGGAGGTAGAAAAATGGAAACAAATAGTAATATATCCACCAACTTAACATATCAATTTAATATTGCAGAAGATCCATTATCTCAATTAAAAAATTTATTCGATGGAACGGTACTGAATAAAGAACGCATAAACGATATTTTGGCTGGTAATGTGGATAATGCCACTACACTGAGTTTCTTTGAAAAAATCATTGATATTCTTTTTTGCGGCAGTCAAAAACATCAAGCAATGGAATACTTAAAAAGTAACCTAGACATGTTTGACTTAAGCCAGGCCACAGAAAAAGAGTATTCAAACCAGCTTATTAATAATTTTATGGCCTTAAAAGCGTTAGCAGATCCCGGAAGTAAAGAAAAAATCAATATCGACATTAACTCTGAAAATCTAAGCTTTAATATTGATGGATATCGTTTTCAAACCACGTCAATGACAACAGATCAGTACCTTCATTATTTACACATGGACAATGAAATTGATGATTTATTTAAAACCATTGAAAACTTTGAGACTTTAAAATTACTTCTACTTGAAAGTTCAAAAGAGAAAATGTCAATTAAAATGGGAATGAACTCTATTAAGTTTATTATTAATAATCAAAAAATACTTGAAACTGACATTAATTACGAACAATATTGCCAACTCCTAAAAATGGATAATGTGACTCAAAATGAACACATGGAAAATACAGATTTTATGGAAGCCGGTGTTGATATTAATCATTTAGACAATGATTCTGATATATCCAACAATGAGCTCGCTCAATTATTTGAAGATTTTGACATAGAATAATCATTATTTTTTTAACAAAGCAGGGAGGCTTTATTCAGCTAATTAACGTAATGCCCATATACAAACCAAGAACATCTTGTTTTTTGTCACGGCTTCACGTTTAATCTTTCCAAAGAATATTTGGAAAACATAAAATGGATACTTTATTCCCCAAATGGGGCTTAAAAGAAAAAAACACTTGGTTAGCAGCGCAAACAATAAAACGTTCATATCATGATGAGGTTGTGACAAAAATAAAGACACTAAGCAAGCTATTCCTAGATCTCAGCAATAAGCGACACACGTTTACCTGTTAAAAACTCATAAGGACTGAGAAAGTTTAACGCCTTTCTTGGCCTCATGTTAATTAAAAATTCAGCATTGG
>NZ_JAKIKS010000186.1 GCF_023284005.1 Shewanella surugensis | reverse complement strand
AAGGTGTTCGATCAGGGTCATTGGGTTACCTCTCAGAAAGTGAGGTGCGATTAGATCACAGTAATTCAGCAGATTCAATCTTTGTTAACAAAGTGCGATCCCGCCCTGGGGAGGCGATTGGAACTACCCCATTGATTATATGCATTTTGAAATATACAGAGATAATTCGATACTTTTTCTGACTATGGATAAAGATGAGTCAATTACATACTTTGATCAATATAAAGCGTTTTATCATCATTGCAAAGCAATCTACCCAGCAGAGTATAAAAAAAGGAATTTTAGTGACTTAAGTCGGGCAATAGCGATAAAAGAAAATGAAATGTCAGTCGATATATATGTTGACCTAGTAGAGGGCTTTGATTATTTAATGGTGCAGTCTACTGACATGGTCGATAATCCAAGCCGAGCGTATTGCTTGTATGATACGGATCCTGGACGTTATCAATATGAACAGTCTTCACCACTATCAATTCGGCAGTATCAGCAATCGATACGCTTCGAGAAATAAAATAAGCGAAGTAGGTTGAAGGATAAGAGAGGCTGTTGCTGCGTGGCTTGAGCCTCTGGATACCTTCAAAGTATGATGAGACATACATGTTTTGTTATTCGATAAAATATACTCAATCATTTTAAGTGGTTAATATTTTTGTATTAAGCCCCCGAGAACTCTCCTAGTTAGTTGACTCAAAAAGCGATTTATAGGTGTAGCTCTGTGCGAATTGTGTTATTTTGCACGGCTTTTCAATCGGGGGGGCTTTGAGTATGTTTATTGGATTTGATTATGGTAGTGCCAATTGTGCGGTGGGGATCATGGAAAATGAACAGTTTCGTCTATTGCCATTGTCTAAAAATTCGCATTACCTTAGCTCAACGTTATATGCTTTAGATAGAGATTTGATTTGTGAAGCGGTGTTGCATGGCCTACCGACTAATGAACAAGCCCAGTATCGACAACTTCGCCGTACGCAATTAGCGCGGGCGGCTCATGCAAGACGTGAGCTTGACTTGCGACCGGATGAGCCTGCGGTATTTGTGGGCGAGCAAGCCATTGAAGCTTATCTTGATATGCCTGATGAAGGGTTTTATGTACGCTCACCTAAATCTTTTTTAGGGGCAATCGGCCTGAGACAAGATCAAATGTCGCTATTTGAAGATATTGTGACTTTGATGATGCAATATATCAAACGTCAAGCTGAGTCACATTTATCTGAAGGACAGAGTATTACCCATGCAGTGATCGGACGGCCGGTTAATTTTCAGGGGATTGGCGGAGAGCAGAGTAATCAGCAAGCAGAAGCTGTTTTGCGGATTGCGGCTCAGCGGGCAGGCTTTCATGAAGTGGCATTTTTATTTGAACCCATTGCAGCAGGCATGGATTATGAAGCCAGACTGGAAGACAATAAAACGGTGTTGGTGGTGGATGTGGGTGGCGGTACCACAGATTGCTCGGTGGTGAAGATGGGACCAGCTCATAGCCAATATCGAGAACGTAATGATGATTTTTTAGGTCATAGCGGCCAAAGAGTCGGTGGCAATGATTTGGATATAGCCTTATCGATGGCCGCTTTTATGCCCCATCTTGGTTTAGGCAGTTTAATGAACAATCAATTACCTATGCCCAATCAGCCTTTTTGGAATGCGGTTGCGGTGAATGATGTTAGTGCGCAACGTGATTTTTCCAGTTTAGGCGCTCGTAGGCTCATTGAGTCGCTGATCACAGATGCACAGCAACCTGAGCTGCTTGCTCGATTATTAAAAGTTCAGCAGCAGCAGCTAGGTTACCAGTTGGTTCGCAGTGCAGAATCCGCTAAAATTGCTTTATCAGAGAAAGAGAGTGTGACCATTGATTTATCGTATATCTCAGCTGATGTAGAGGCTAAGGTAAACGATCCTCTGTTTGAGAATGCAATCGAAATGCCGCTAACGCGAATAGAAGCTTTGATGAATGAAGCATTAACAAAAGCCAAAGTGATGCCGGATGTGATTTATGTCACTGGTGGCACAGCAAGAAGCCCTGCCATCTATCGTAAAATATCCAGTTTATACCCTAACGTGACGATTGTGGTTGGCGATCATTTTTCGAGTGTTACAGCGGGCTTAACGCGCTGGGCACATAAGGTTTTTGCTTCATGATTTTAAATTAAATATCAAATTAATTAATAATAAAGCATTTGTAATCAGTATGTTATTATTTATTCGCGATTAAAGTTAATACAATAAGAAAAGAATAAGGATAAAGTAGTATGATGACACAGTGGAAGAGATTGAGATTACTTTTCACCCTCGGCTTAGGTATGTTGGTTCTTTTAGGTTGTGGAGATGATGTCGGCAAAGTGAGCCTGGGATTATTTACTACTAAAGATGTGGTGATTGATGCAAGGAAAGATCCTAAAATACCCGGGGTAACCTGCCATATTAGTCGCATTCAAGCAGATTTGGATTTTTCTGATCCCTCTGATAGTAGTATTGCTTGCCGCCAAACGGGACCTATTACAGCAATAGAGCTGGCTCATATCGATAAAAGCAAGAATGGTGAGATCGTGTTTAAAGCCTCTTTAAGTGTATTATTTAAATCACTTAAAGTGAGACGTATTTATGATGCAAAGAATCAAACATTATTGTATCTTTCTTATTCAACGAAAGAAATTAATGGCAGTTATAAGCATGCATTATCCAGTGTGCCTTTATATGGCACTCAAGCTTGGGTAAAACCTGTGGTGGCGAGTGAATAAGGTATGCGACATTGGCGATGAAAAATAACGGGCAATAACGTATTTGATATTCGCTTATTTATCTTGGAGGCGCTGTATTTTTATGAAAGTAGCATCATCAGTCAGTATCGGTATTGTTTTAGGGAGCGGCGCGGCAAAGGGCTGGGCGCACATCGGCGTGTTTAATGGATTGGCCAAAATGGGTATTTATCCCAACAAAATAGCGGGGTGTTCAATTGGCGCTCTTGTGGGGGCGGCCTATGCTGAAAACCATCTAACGGATTTAGAAAAATGGGTGCGGAGTTTCTCCAGTTGGGATGTGCTTAGGTTAATGGATTTGAGTTGGCGAAAAGGCGGACTGCTGGGGGGGGAGAAAGTGTTTGATGCTTGGCAAGATCAAATGGGCGATATTAATATTGAGCAGATGAGCCGCCCGTTTACTGCGGTTGCAACTGATCTTTATTCTGGACAAGAAATCTGGTTTAGAGAAGGTGACTTGCGTCAAGCCGTACGCGCTTCTTGTTCTATGCCGGGGATGTTTTCGCCGGTTAAAATTGGTGAACGTTGGCTGGTAGATGGGGCGGTTGTGAACCCGATCCCCGTGTCTGTTATTCGCGCCATGGATGTTGATGTGGTGATTGCTGTGGATTTGAACAGTCAAACTCGAGGCCGTATTTCAGGATTACCCATCAGTATGACGAGTGAAAAGCCCACCTCTCAAGAAGTGGTAGCAGCGAAAGCCCATAGTGATGAAGGTTTTATGGACTTACTGGGAAAAGGGCGGGAATATTTCACTAAATTAACCGATAAATTTGCCATGAGTCGCCGTTCAAATCCGAGTATGTTAGCGGTGATGTCTCAATCTATCGATATTTTAGAATTAAGACATAAACGAACCCGTTTAATGGGGGATCCGCCGGATATTTGCATTGTGCCTAAAATCGCCGATATTGGACATATGGAATTTCATCGTGCTGAGGAAGCCATTGCTGCGGGAGAATTGGCGGTGCAAGAAGTGGCTCATCTCATTGAAGCTGCTTTGTCACAGTATTGCGATCAAGCATGCCTTGCGAAAGCTTCGAAATAAGGCCTTGCTTATTAGTGACTCACTTTTCAGGATGGCTTTTGTTGTGATACTCAAGCCTGTAGAAGATAAAGGCTTGAGTATGTTTGATCTGAGTTCAGCTCAATGAATACTAATCGCTTAATTTAACCAGCATTTTTCCTTTATTTTTTCCTTCAAATAATCCAAGGAAAGCATTGGGGGCTTGTTCGAGTCCATGATAGATAGTTTGCTCAGCTTCAATGTTACCACTGGCTAGCCATTGGCCCATTAATGAAGTGAACTCTGGATAGTGTGCCCAATGTTCGAAGACAATAAAGCCTTCTATTTTCAATTTTTTTGCGATAATTTGAGCGAGATTACTAGGGCCGGGTGTCGGGATCGTGTCATTGTATTGGGCAATCATGCCACAAACCGCAATACGCCCATGATCTTTCATATTATTAAGGGCGGCAGATAAATGTTCTGCTCCTACATTTTCAAAATAGACATCAATACCTTCTGGCGCTGCAGTGGCTAAAGCAGTATTGAGATCGCCACAGGTTTTATAATTGATCACTTCATCAATACCTAACGCTCGTAAATGTTCTGCTTTTTCATCACTACCAACGGAAGCAATCACTCTAGCGCCCATGAGCTTACCTATTTGGCAAGCAACACTGCCAACCGCGCCTGCGGCAGCAGAGACAAATAAGGTTTCACCTTTTTGTAATGCCGCGATATGGTTTAGCCCTGTCCAAGCAGTCATCCCAGGCATGCCTAATACACCTAAAAAATGAGAAGGATCGATATCAACGTCGGGAAGGCGTGTGATCTCTTGACCTTGGCTGATAAAATGGCTGCGCCAACCTAGCATACTGGTGACTTTACTGCCGACAGGAAAGTCAGGATGCTGTGATTCAATCACTTCACCAATTGCGCCACCTTCGAGTACTTCTCCGATTTGAAAAGGGGGAATATAGCTTTTTCTGTCCATCATTCGACCGCGCATGTATGGATCGACAGACATCCACAGGTTTTTAACGAGAAATTCACCTGTTTGAATTGAGGGTAGATTTTGTTCTGTTAATTGGAAATTATTGGGAGTGGGTAAGCCTTCAGGGCGAGAATGAAGTTGGATTTGTTGGGTGATCATTAGAGTCCTTGCCTTTAGTTTGCGCGCAAACTAGTTTGCTTATTTGATTTGAGGTAACATAAAGCATACTCCCTTGAGAATATAAGTGTACCGTGAAAAGTGGATATCAAGACATTGAGCAGTCTAATGCTGTTAGTTTATCTGATAATGTGTGTTTTGCTTTATACACAGCGAGTAATGCGCTAATTCGCGCTTATCGACCATTATTAGAGCAATATGACTTAACGTATCCTCAATACTTGGTTATGCAATCGCTTTGGTTTGAGAGTGAGACCAGCTTAACTCAGTTGTCAAAGGTGACACGCTTAGATATGGGCACCTTAACGCCAATAGTGCAAAGGTTGGAATTAAAATCCCTATTGAAACGCTGTGTTGATGTGAATGATGAGCGTAAAAAAGTGATCAGTTTGACTGAGGAAGGTTTATCGATGAAACAAGATGCTTTGTTACTCAAGCAAAAATTGCTTGATAAGATGAAGATGTCTGCTGACGATATTGAACAGCTACGCACCTTGTGTTTAGGCATGCTCCTTGATTTGAGTTAATAGTGTATGCAAAACAACCAAGTTAACTAAAGATAAAGACAATCTGAAGTAATCCTGCCTGATATGCTGTTATAATGCAGGTAATGTTAAAGTATGAAGCCTCGGGTGTGTTACACCACTCGATTTATTGGTAAGGTTACCGCATGAATTTAAAGCAAGAACTACAAGATTTAAATGATAAATTAGATAAATCCCGTCGCAAGCTTGCAGCAGCGGAGCAGCGAGGAGATCGCGCCGTGATACTGCAGTTTAAGCAAGAAGTTAATGCGGTGACGAAGCGTATTAATAGTATTAAAAGCCAACAAACCAGGGATTTAGGTAAAACAGGTCAAAGTGTTAGAGACATGCCTTTTAAGCGTGCTTTAACCAAGGCTGAACAGGCAGACATGGGAAAATTAAAGAAATCGGTTAAAGGATTGGTCGTTGTTCATCCTATGACGGCTTTAGGGCGTGAAATGAGGATTAAAGACGTGACTGGTTTTGCTCCCGTGGCATTCTAGCTGAAAAGTGATGAATATCTGTCTCTGTTTCAGAGTCAATAGAGTATGATTATGGCTTAATTTAATGGAGTATGAGCCATTGTCATTTGGATTTATTGTTAAGACGTGTGTTATCTCAAAAATTGAGAGCTGTCGTTAAGGTTTTATCATGTCGATTAAGTATGTCGCTTCTTCTAAATTACCGACGCCTTGGGGCGTGTTTGATATGCATGGTTTTGAGGATAACGAGACCCATAAAGAGCATGTTGCACTGACTTTTGGTGAATTGGATGACAATACACCTATTTTAGGCCGAGTGCATTCCGAGTGTTTAACTGGTGATGCATTATTTAGTTTACGCTGTGATTGTGGCTTTCAGTTACAAACGGCGATGCAGCATATTGCAGAAGCAGGGCAAGGTTTTATTTTATACTTACGCCAAGAAGGGAGAGGGATTGGTTTACTCAATAAAATTCGTGCCTATGAATTACAAGATAAAGGCGCTAATACAGTAGAAGCGAATGAGCAACTTGGTTTTGAAGCCGATCAGCGTCAATACAATATGATTTTGCCTATGATGCAAAAAATTAATGTTAACAGCGTTAGGTTAATGACGAATAATCCCCGCAAAGTGAAGGCGATGAAGTCATTGGGGATTGAGGTGGTAGAACGTATTCCCTTGCAAGTAGGAAAAAATCGCTACAACGAACATTATTTAAAGACTAAATCGACGGAGTTAGGGCATATCATGTCTGAGTATCATTTTTCCGATAAAGATGAGTAAAGACTCATTGAATGATATCTTAGCCATTTGAAAATCTCCTTTTTCAGTGGTTAAGATATTGTTATTTTATTAATGAAGATTCATTTTTTTATTTTAGTCGCACTTACCTTGTAAACTCATTTTATAAATTAACAAATTAATCATTTGAATTATATGTTTATTTTTCCCATTGTTGATTATTATTTAAACAAGGGTAGGAATGTTTGTTTTAATCTTTACAAATATTTCTATTTTTCAAGGAATATATCTATTGCAATGAATCGTAAAGTAAGTGCTTAACTAAAAGTTATCGTATATTTTGACGGATAATTATCCATGATGTTTTTTACACTCTCTTTGAGTGCATCAAAAGTGATAAAATCATGGCAAGATAACCA
>NZ_JAKIKS010000185.1 GCF_023284005.1 Shewanella surugensis | reverse complement strand
AATTCGTCGCCACTGCTTATCGCTAATCATTTTACGAGACATATGAATTTCAAAGAGAAAAATTGTATCTTAATCAGCTAATCATGGCCAATTGTCAACGCCCCCTAGTAAGTCCTTGAATTTTATTAATGAGTTTGATTGATAAAAACTTAAGTCCTTATTGATATATTCAACTGGGGTAAGTCCCAAACAATGTTTAAAATCAGATAGATATGCTAAAATCAACAGATCTTGGTCAAACTCTATGCAGTAACCAATGCCTGAATTACAATAAGCCATCCATTGGCGTAAATTATCTGGCGCTGAAGAAAATGAAACTGAGTTGATAATTGTTAAGTCGGCATTCCGTCGGATATTTCCTACGAATATTTTTTGTAATTCAATTAAATGCTCTAAATCAGCCTGCATATCCTTCACAAGTTCTTCAGAGAAACGCTCGAATATCTCAAGGCCACGATTTAATCCTTCAGAATCGTTTGAAAAACGAACACCTGTAGCCCAAAATGATTAAGACTTAAGCATACCCAAGAGAGAATCTCCTGAGGTGTAATGATACAAACTGGCCATACTTTTCCCTATTCAATTTGGATAACGCTCATTAGCGTTATCATGAGCGATTAATCCAAATATATGTTTTTTATTATCACCTTCTTTTATAAGCTATTCTAAGTTTTTGGACACTCACTAATTCCTAAGTAGTTTCTAGTAAAGCTACTATGTTCCAATTACAAAATATTTGCTCTTTGGTCTGTTCAAGTACAACAGAGGCTAAAAGTATGCAATCAGGGTTATCGATATAAAACTGTTTTCAAATGATCATCTGTTAAGTCAAACTCAGGATCCTTACCTGTTAACGCTTTCGTCAGCGGAACAATTTTTGTTCTGACCCCCATTCCCCGAAAATCGACATAGCTATAATCCCGAAGCACTTCCATTACAATTGTGTTCCTAGGTGAACGCTGTCCAGCTTTCATTTTTTCTACCGTCATCGAGTTTGGCAATGCACCGGGACTAATAAATTCAAGACGATTGGAATAACTGGCCACCTCAATTTCAACAAAACGCGTCCAATCACGATGCGCAAGGGCGTTTATTAATGCTTCTCGAACGGCCTCAAGAGGGTAGAACAATTTAGTCTCTCGCCTCAATCCTTCATCTATCTGATCTGCTTCTTGAGAAATAAAAGGCCGCATTGCATCCATAAATCGCTCAATGATTCCGCCATCAACTAATTGTTTCTCACCATGTTTGGTATCCCATCGTCCAACCATTGGCCCGTCAATAATGTCATCCAATGTGGCTTGGTATTCTTTCTCCTCACCGTTAAATACCATGACTCGTAAACCAGCTTGTTTAAGATGACGTCTTGGGCTTTTACCAAATAACACCAAACCGGCGATCGTACAACACACGTTACCTGCCGCTTCGGTTAAAAAGCTTAACCCTAGTAGTCTTGTCTGCCATTCCTCTGATGTTTTAGGCACATCAGGATCACGTAATATGTCTTCTATATAGTTAGTTAAACGTGCTTGATCCAGATGACTTACATCAGTGCGGGGCACTGGCATTACTTCAGTATGCAACATGCCACCCAATTCAAACAATCGCATCTGCTGCTCTCTGGTAGCCAATCTCGACGTCGAGCCTACACGTATATAAACCTCTTCTCGATTGCGATCACGAACCACATAGGGCTTGGAAATCCCCATTGGGAAGCTGACTACCGCAACTGATTTTCCATCATCAAGCTTCACCTCTTCGTAGAATGGTAAAATCATAGGGTGAATCTTGCTTTGAAAAACATCCATGACCCATTCTTCAAGCCTTGCTCGTTGAATACCGCTGATTGTCCCGTCGTCCTCTACACCTAGTAGCACTCGCCCTCCCTGAAAGTTGGCCATGGCTACGACTTCTTTTGCCAACTGCTCAGTGCGAATATCATCGCGCTTAAACTCCACACCGGAGTTTTCACGATTCGCAACAATCTCTAATAATTCTATTTTTAACATCTCTTTCTCCCAAGGTTCAAAAGTGCTTAATTAAAGCCGTATTTTTCCCGGCGTTGATTAAACGCACTCTTACCACCTTCCAAAATATCAGCGGCTAATTTTTGCACTTCCGGCATATCAATCGCACCTTGTTGTTCTGGCTTAATTAGTCCTTTATTGTCTTCAACACTGAGTACTCCAATCCACTCTGCATCACCAAATACCGGAATATTGGCGTTATGGGTTGCGAACAAGAATTGGCGATTTAGCTTAGCCCTGCGCAATTCAGCTACGATACGTTCTGCAATAAAGGCGTTATCTAGATTATCTTCTGGCTGATCTAGGATAAGCGGGTCTTGATTATCTAATAGGAGCAGGTGCAGAACAGCCGTACATTGCTGACCTGTCGATAAGTCTTCGATGGAGCGGAATACAGCATCTTGTTCCCCATGAGTCACATTGAGCTCTATGGCCATCGTATCAGGAATGACCAGTTCTTCTAGCATAAGAAGTTTATGCTCAGGCAAACGGCATAACGCTCTTACTACCGTGTCCGAAATACCAAAACTAATGGTTAACTCTGCTGCACCCTGCCGTATGGTCGCCGCAAGATTAGCCGGTGAAAATTCCCCGTCTATTACCCAAGCTAATCGCTTAACCCCAACCCCCTCTAAATTGCAGTTACTTAGAGCATCCACCAAAACCTGACGATTTCCTTCTGAATTCAAACTCAAGCGAACCTTCTGCTCCAACTTTCGAGTAAGGCTCTTCACTGACTTTTGCATGGCGCTGGCACGGGCACTGGTTTGCTGATCCAGCTCCAGTAGTAATTTCTTTCGCTGGCTGTAAAGCTCGTTGAGCTGTGCCTCTCTGCTTTGTAATGCTGCTTTCTTTGGCCTAATCTGCTCTATTTTCTTTAGCAAACTTTGGTATTCAGCACCAATTTTCCGACCTGTTTTGCCTTGGCTTGCGGGTATGTCTTTAAAGGCATTTTCCAGCTGTTGTTCTTCCGAATTTATCTTCTCAATTAACTGTTGTTGGAAATGCAACAGTTCTGCGGAGGTTTTACTGACAAGCTGTTCGAGCGGTACTAAGGTCTGGGTGAGCGAGGTCAGTAAACTTTCCAATATTTCACGCTGTTGCTTTAAAAGGTCTGCATGTGGTAATCCCTCCAGGCTGGCATCACTTAAAAAAACAATATCTGGCAAACTGTCCTTAAGCGTATCAAGCGCCTCCTTAACCCTTTCTACTTCTTCATTAGTGCGTCCGTTAAGCTGTTTTTCTTTCTCCAGTTTTGGAATGATTTCTAGTTTTTCATGGATACCTAACGCTTGAAACTGTTTAGCTTGTTCCTGTAATTTAGGTAGGCGCTCAACTTCTTCTTCTATATCTGCCTTCTGACTAAGCGCACTCTTAATTGACTCACGATTATCCTTAAGCCTTACCAATACCTTGGCTATGGCCGCATCAAACCGCTCGTGTTCACCTTCTAAAAAACGTTTAATTAGCTGGTTTCGGCTTTGCTCATCACGGGTCATCTCATAGATTTCGTTCTGACCATACAACTCGATACCCGGCAGTAAATCCTTTGGATGATAGGGCGAGATACTGTCGTTTTCATCAACCACAGCAGGCTGATTGCCATATTTTCGGCTAATGGTAAAATGTCGGCCATGCATAGCGGCAGAGCGCACCTTCACTTCAACCATGCCTTTTTCATTGCCGAGATTATTTTTTAAGATGGCGTCATGCTGTGCTTGTGCCGCTTTGCCAAACGGCTGCAAGTCAAACGCAAAACGAATGCATTCAAGCAGCGTAGATTTTCCCGTACCGCGGCCACCGATTACGGCATTCAGATGCTCAGAAAATTCGATATCGACACCATCAAGATAGCCCCCAATAAAACGCACCCGCTCAATTGCGGAGGCATAGTTTTGCGGCTTGTCAGAATTTAACCTAACTCGCGAACCTGAATCTAAAAAGGCTTGCTTGAATGAGGCAAAGCAGGGCTTGGTCATCTTGATTAAGCACGAAGCATCTTCATTTTTTATATCTTCTGGTTTTGCAATATCCGCAGCGTTGATAGCGGCCATTTCTCGTTCACGGTGATAAGCCTCATCCCGATTTTTAAACGCCCTATAATAGAGTACATCTTGGGCATGTCTTAAATCCTCAACACTACCCGGAATCTGTGCAGCTAATAATCCATTCTGTTGCCAGACATGATTCATCCTGCGCTTTAGCACTCCATCATCATTAGTGCTATGGGCAGCAAATATAAAACCATCCTTGTCATTCACATAATTAATGATATCCAGTGCAGACTTCTGTACCGGCGCTTCAGGATGGTGAATATCGACCCCCAAAGCCCCCAGATGCATTTTTATCAAATCGCTAAATGTCGATTCCTCGAACAGACAAACAAAGTGAATCTTTTCACTGGACGCTACTTCGAAACCCGGGAATACCACAATGTTATGTTGATTAAATAAATCTCTGATCTTCTCGAAGCCGTTAATCGAACCATGATCGGCCATACCAATCACTTCAACACCCGCCTCCAAAGCGGTATTTAGCAATTGTTGGTTGTAGTCATCTTCAGTAAGCGTCTGTTGTTGGCCACGATATTTAATATAACCAGAGGCGTTGACTTGTAAAGCGCATTTAAAAAAGCGTGCTTTGGTGTATTTGTTATTCTGATTAGTCATTCTCAATCACCCCTTTTGTAGATTCAACCAAAAGTGTTATTCCAGTCAAATTTTGTCTTCAATGTTCTGTTAGAGCAGATCTGTATTGAGTCCTGCGGCTTTCAAGCGCTGGGTTAGGTTACGCATTTTGCTGAACTCAGTACCAAAGCTATGACGAAGCCCAACTCCCTCGCAGAAATCTTTTGCGGTAATGTTCTTCAGCTCATCGGCATATTTGATCATTTGTAGATGCAGCTCAGCGGTGTACTGATTGCGAGGGGCATCAGCCAAAACCAGTTTGATTCGCTCATATATCTTGTTTTCGTTCATTGTAATCTTTACGACCAATGCATTTATATAATTTAGCTAATTTATATAGTATTCACGAACTCTACAAGGTTAATTTGCGTGAAGGGATAGGTAAATTGTCCAGCTCAACCTGAATCGTGCTTTCTTTAACAGCAGTTGCTCAATTACCTTGAATCGATACTGATGTATCAGAATAAAACCTTGGTAACCTTTTAACACTATCGATAGTTAATGCATTACAAAATATAGGTCAAATACTATGCCCCCAGATATGTTCCAAGTAAAATATGTAACTTGGTTTGGGGCATTAATTAGTTAGATCAATCAGTCAAATTCTTAAATTGAAGAGTGACAGATTACATCCTGACCAATCCACCTAACCAGTATACTCAATCAAGATTATATTGATTGAGGTATGACAGCTCCTTAACAACCATGTTATCACTGCATTTGTGTGTACTTTAACCTACGGTAACAATTAATATAAACAAAGAGATGTAACAAGCAATATAACCCAAACCAAAGCAACAACCTGCTTTTCGCTTTTAGCTCCCTATCGAAGTTGCCGAAGATATTTTATCAGTCATCGTGTGATTGAGGGAGGGATCCCGAAATAGCCTTAGTTGAGTCAGGACGACGAATATGAGGCGATAACGATGACTTTAATATAATATAGAGGTGCTTAACTTCGTCGGGGCGTCATGGTGGATTCAAGGAGGATAGGACGAGCAGTCCTTCTTGCCCCAGTGTGGATGGGAATCCACGACCTTTCTATACAAAAAAACAGGCGGCAGCAATCAATATAAACAAAGAGATGTAATAGACAAATAAACCCAAACCAAAGCAACACCCTGCTTTGGCTTTTAAGATCCCCATCGGAGTAACTTTAACTTTTCGATAAAAAATATTGTGATTGAGACAGGATGTCGAAAATAGCCTTAGTTGAACCAAGGACGGCGAATATGAGGCGATAGCTATTTTTGTCCATCGAAAATTGAAGTGCTTCTACTCCGTCTGGGCGTTATGGAGGTTATTAGGAGGATAAGGACGAGCAGTCCTCCTAATCTCAGTGTGAGTGGGAATCCACGACCTTAGCCTCACCGCAGGTGAATATTCATCGCTCCGTTGGACGTTATGGTGGCGCTGGAGGGCGAAGGCCATAATATTGGCCTCTTTGAACGAGAGATAGGGATATCGAACTGGCATTTAAACATGGAAGTTGTTGAAGGTCATAAAGGTAACCTCTCTGAGCGAGAGACATCTATCTTGTATATGCTAGGCGAACTGGCCTTTAAACATGGAAGTTGTTGAAGGTCATAAAGGTAACCTCTCTGAGCGAGAGACAGCTATCTTGTATATGCTAGGCGAACTGGCCTTTAAACATATACGTTGTTAGGACGAGCAGTCCTCCTAGTCCCGTGTGAGTGGGAACTCACGATCGTCCATTAAGCGAAGCTTAAAGCGCAAAATAGAACCCCCACCACCTTAGTCTCCATGCAGGTAAATCATAATAATCGATATTGGATATTAGCGATACTTCACCGCTAGATCAGACATTTTTATCATTTGATGCTCAATGCTTATTGAATCCAGGTCGATCAAGCCCATAAAAACTTGGCAAGCGGGATTGCTTTTAAACTGCTCGCAGCCTTGTTTAACAAGGCTCCATAGAATCCCAATAAATCACATCGGTCCAAGTTTGAGTATCAATATGATAACTTAACGAGCGATACTCAAAGCCCTCAAGCTTAGCAATAAAGACTTGGCTTTGTTGCGTCGCCACCACTAAATCCGCTTCTGTTGTACCCGGTAAGACTTTAAAACTCACTATTTCAATGACATTTTTCATGTAGGCTTTCCTTGTTTAATGTACTTATTTAAACGATAAGCATACAGAATCACAATGTCAGAACCTGTCAGTAGTGTTTAACGTCCTGATGTTTGCGAGTGCATTGAGAGCAACACGGTCAAAAAATACTTTATAGCGGGAATGAAAACAATAAGAGCGATTATAAATCGTGGCATAAGTGCAACTGGGTAAAATGACTTAATCTACGTCAAACACAGGAAACAAAGTGAGCGTCCGGCGAACTACGCCTTGCTTAGATTAACATGCCAAGGTAAGAGACTATTGAGATCACAGTTGGGGGGAGATAGCTGTTCCAAGCAATGTTCGATGTAATC
>NZ_JAKIKS010000184.1 GCF_023284005.1 Shewanella surugensis | reverse complement strand
AGCGTTACAATAAATACGTTGTTAAGAAAGTCCCAGGTCGATTAGCTCAGCTGGGAGAGCACCTCCCTTACAAGGAGGGGGTCACTGGTTCGAGCCCAGTATCGACCACCATATTTTTATTTATCTCACGATAATGAAAATAGATACAGTACAGTAGCGTTACAATAAATACGTTGTTAAGAAAGTCCCAGGTCGATTAGCTCAGCTGGGAGAGCACCTCCCTTACAAGGAGGGGGTCACTGGTTCGAGCCCAGTATCGACCACCAAATATAACGTCTTATATTGAGCTATCCCCACCTTCCTACTCTTTAAACTTCTCTCTTCAATATTTAATTAAACTCGCGACAAAAGTGATCAGCTATACTTTAGGTTACTACACTTTAGTATGGGATATCATTAAGACATTACTATGACAACAGATATTAATCAATCTACATCAATCGATAGCATTGCTGCTTATTTAAAACTTAAAAATCAATGTGATGAAAAAAAAGCATTCATAGAAGCAAAACAAATGATGCATGAACTATTACAAATGAGACAGCAAGGGCTTATCACAGGCTGGTATTTTAATGAGCAGGGAAAATTAGAACTTTTACCCGCCGAAAAAACGCAACACAGTCGTGTTAAATAACAGACTCAAACAACTGACAGTTCATGACCCGTTCCTTCTGGCACAGAAATATATTTTGCGACCAAAAGTAACGTTATAAAGAGCCCTAATACGACGCCAAGCACAACGCCATTCCATCCCCAGTGCTGCCAAAATGGCAATAAATAAGGACCACCTATTGCCGCACCAATATAATAAGTGCATAAATATAAAGCCGTTGCCTTAGAGCGATGCTCACTTGCCCGCATCGCCACCCAAGTATTACAACTACTGTGTAATAAGAAAAAACCAAATGCACTGATTAAAAAACCAAAGAAAATAAGCGTAATACTATCCATTAACGTCACTAACACCCCGAGCAGCATTAATCCTATACAAAATAACAAAACACGTGATAAACCAAAATTTTGGATCCACTTTCCTGAACGATAAGAGGCAAAGGTCCCGCTAAGATAACAAAGAAAAATAAACGTCACCTCAAAACGTCCCCATGAAAAAGGCGCCGCCATTAAATGCAGTTGAATATAGCTAAATTGATTGACCATTACCATAAATGCAGTTCCTCCAATCAAGAAAACTAACCGCATTTTCAAATCTTTGAGGTGGATACTAAAGCCTTTAATATCTGTTTTATTCACAAATCCTTTAGGTTTCTCATGAACAGGTTTGACGAAGCGGCATTTTGGCAAATAGTAACTCGATAAAAAGCAACCAATAAGCGTCAAAACAAAGAGCAATTGCATTGACTGCGTCCAAGATAAATATTCAGACATAGTACCGCCGAGTAACCGCCCAAATATCCCTCCTAAGCTATTGACTGTAATATAGATGGCGCCTGCTTTTAATAATGCATCTTGGCCTAATTCATCTTTAAAGTAAGCCATTGCCACAGCGGGTAAAGCGGCTAATAAAACACCTTGAAGCATTCTCAAAATAAGCAATAATGAAAAATCATGGGTAAACATCATCAATAGATCAATGAATGCAATAAGATATAAACTCACTAAAGCAGGCATCTTTCGTCCAATACGATCAGACAATATCGCAAAAAACAATAACGATAATGCCAACGTAAAACTCGTCACGGACAAGAGTAACGTCGCCTGACTCATCGAAACAGTAAAGTGATCAGCAATTAATGGCAACATGCCTTGTACAAGATATAAATTGATATAAATCACAATGGAAGCGATTGAAATACCAGCAATCAATCGTTTTTCACTGTTCACTTGATTAACAACACTCATGGCAAATACACCTAATAAACCAGTCGAGTAATAGACATAGTTTATCAATGGTATTAGTATAACTATAATAAATAAAACATGCCTAACCTATAGATTTTTGTTATGGATATAAAACAACTTAATCATTTAACAACCTTGGTTAATGAAGGCAGTTTTACTAAAGCTGCAGCCCAGCTGCATATTGCACAACCCGCATTAAGTCAAAGTATTAAACGATTAGAACTATCGTTAGGGGTGACATTAATCGATAGGCATTATCAAGGTCGAAATAAGCCTATAACGCTGACGGCTGAAGGCAATGCGTTACATAAACACGCCACACTTATTTTGAAACAAGTGCAGCAAGCCGAAGCTCATATTAAATCCATGGCAAATTTAACCCGTGGGGAAGTCAGAGTCGCTGTCTCTGGAATGCTAGGCTCTTATTACTTGCCCTCTCGATTAATGGCTTTCAGGCATCAACACCCCAGTCTTAAATTATCATTATTTGAGGGCGGTACTCGCCATGCGCTCGCTATGCTGCAAAAAGAAGAAGTCGATATCGCGATTGTCACCTCAGATGATCTTACCGATGAATTTGATAGCCATTTGTTATTACAAGAACAAATGGTCGTTGCAGTGGGTCAAAACCATCCTTTAGCTAAGCAAAAAGAAATCACACTAAAACAGTTCTTTAACCATGAGTTAGTCATGTTTCAGCCGGGATATTTTCATCGAGAATGGATTTTAAAACAGGCTAAGCAACTCAATGTCGAAGCGAACATCGCTTTTGAAACCAATCTGATTAATTTAATCAAACAAGTGATATCTCAAGAATTCGCGATCTCGAGCGTGCTTAAGATGGTCATTGAAAATGAAGAGACTATTTTAGCGAAACCTTTTAATCCCCCCATGTTTCTAGACTTACATATCGCCTGGAAAAAACAACGCCCAATCAGCCAAGCTGATAGGGCGTTCGTCAATTTTTTAATGGAAAATCGTTAACCTCAGCAAAAAGAAATAATCATGCTTCAACTCGAATCCAACCCCGATAATTTAAGAGGCATCCGGTTGATTTTCAGGTGCGGCATCGATAAATGCATCTAACTTAAGACAAGCACGATTCACTCTTTCAATATTGGGATAAAGGCTTAAATCAACATTAAAACGCTCTGCATTATAAACTTGAGGGATCAAACATAAATCTGCTAGGGTGACATCATTGCCAAAGCAATATTGACCCACTCCATTTTCAAGTTGCTCTTCTAATGCACTAAAACCTTGTTTAATCCAATGCTGATACCAGTTTTTTTTCCCTTCATCATCTAAGCCCAAATGCTGGGTCAAATATTGCAACACCCTAAGATTATTAATGGGGTGAATATCACACGCAATAGACATCGCCATTGCCCTTACCTTGGCACGATCGATACTCGATACGGGCAACAACGCGACTTGTGGATAAACTTCATCTAAATATTCTAAAATCGCGATTGATTGCGTTAACACCACATTGTCATCGACATTGGTCTGAGCTTCAATCACAAAGCTTGGTACTAACCCTTGTGGATTAAGTGCTAAATAAGTCGCTTTATGCTGCTCACCGCCCTCTTTCACTAAATGAACAGATAATTGCTGCGCCGTTATCTTTTTTAAATTTAAGGCAATACGTACACGATACGCAGCACTTGAACGCCAATAGCCATAAAGCTTATTCATTATACCGTCCTTTCAAAGCATCCTTTCAAAAAGCGTCCTTTAAAAGACGCTAAAAAACGATCAATATTAACCTTGATACTGGACCACTTTTTGATCGATAGCACCAAAAATACTTTGTCCCTGCTCATCAAACATCTCAATTCGAACCTCATCACCAAACTGCATAAAGCTTGTGCTCGCTTTACCATCGGCAATCATTTCTAACATTCTTGTTTCTGCAAGACAGCTAGAACCTGCACTGCGATCGTAATTAGAAATCGTACCTGAACCAATAATGGCACCCGCCCCTAAAGGACGCGTTTTTGCGACATGAGAAACTAACTGACTAAAATTAAAGGTCATATCCACGCCCGCATTTGGCTTACCAAATAAAGTCCCATTAAAATGGGTTACTAAAGGGAGGTGAACTTTACTTTCTTTCCATTGAGCACCCAGCTCATCTGGCGTGATTGCGACAGGCGAAAAACTGCTAGATGGCTTTGCTTGATAAAACCCAAAACCTTTTGCTAACTCACCTGGAATGAGATTACGTAAAGAGACATCATTAACCAACATCAATAATTTGATATGTTTTTGGGCATCCGATGCTGCGACTCCCATTGGAACATCATCGGTGATCACCGCAATTTCAGACTCAAAATCGATGCCCCAATCTTCATTCGCTAACGGAATATCTGCTTTAGGTGCAATAAAGCAATCCGATCCTCCCTGATACACTAAGGGATCGTGCCAGAACGTATCTGGCATCTGTGCACCACGCGCCTTACGAACCAATTCCACATGATTAACATAAGCACTGCCATCAGCCCATTGATACGCTCTAGGTAAGGGCGAATGACATTTGGCTTCATCAAAATCAACACTATTGTCAATTAACCCTTCATTCAATGCATCATACAGTTCTTGTAATTGAGGGTTAAGAAGCGCCCATGCATCCAATAATTGCTGCATAGTATGCGCTATCGCTGGTACGGCTACCGCTTTAGATAAATCGCGACTGACTAACATTAACTGACCATCACGCGTTCCATTATCATAACTTGCTAATTTCATATGACCCTCATTTCTTTGTCAAAAAATATAAGACTATTCTTAACTATCGACGAAAACACTCTTTTTATTCTTAGCAATAACGGCTAAAAAACCATGATGCCTATCAACCTCTGCTTGCCCCTAAAACAACACACCTTTATCATTTCAATGGCAAGAGCCTACCTTTATCCCCTTCGAGATAAAATTATATAGATAATAATTTATGGCTTGAAAAAGGAAAGGATGTGTAAATTATTCATTACAAAAAGATCACCACTGACACGGTAACCTGAAATCAATATCGAAAAACCATAAATTAAGCGGGTTTAGGTTTACTGATTTTATACTCTCTAAGTTTATTGGCAATGGCGGTATGCGAAACGCCGAGCTTTCTAGCCAATTGTCTTGTGCTTGGGTAGGCTGGATATAATCGTCTCAACAAGTTAGCTTCAAACTGTTTCATTGCTTCGTCTAAACAACCCTCAAATTCTTCATCAAAATAGCCAAAACCCTCAGCATAAGACGGTAATTTTAATTGCTCTATGCTCAATTCGGCATGACCATCCCACATAGAGACAGCTCTAAAAATCGCATTTTTCAATTGCCGCACATTGCCCGGCCAAGCATATTCAAGCAAATGCTCACGACACGCGGCTGAAATACGCCTAATGGGGATCGATAATTGTTGGCTGTAATGCTCCAAAAACATTTCAGTTAACGGTAACACATCAACTTTACGCTCCCTTAACGACGGTATATGGAAACTCAAAACATGAATCCGATAATAAAGATCTTCTCTAAATTCACCGCTTTGACATAATTCAGCAAGATTTTTTTGGGTAGAACAGATAATTCTAACATCCACTCTAATTTCCTCATCCCCGCCAACTCGCCTAAAGCATCCATCCTGTAAAAAACGTAACAATTTCACTTGAGCAGACGTTGACATTTCGGCTATTTCATCAAGAAAAACGCTGCCACCGTTCCCTTCCTCAAAAAGGCCTTTTTTAACAACCGAACCTTTACTCACATAACCAAACAATTCCTCTTCTGCAGCGCTATCTGGCATCGCAGCACAATTAATCGCAATAAAGGGGCTATCTCGTCGCATACTCGCATCATGACAAGCACGCGCCATTAACTCTTTACCTGTCCCTGTTTCTCCTGTAACGAGTAAAGGCGCATCAAGCTGAGCCATACGTCTTGCTTGAGTCAACACGGCTTTCATTTTATCGCTACTCGCCAGTACCGTTTCAAAACCCGATGACTGATTTTGCAATGCGTTAAATTGCTTGCCCAAACGTGCAGGAGACTTTAATGACACTACCGCACCCGCTAAAATAGATGATTCAGGTCCATCAGGTAAATAAATAGGCAACATCTCAGCAAGGTATTCATTTTCTCCAATTGTCACCCGGGTTGCTTGAGGTAAAACGAGAGTATCACTTAACCAACGACTAAAATTAACCCCTTGAATCCAATGATTAAGGGGCTCATCCAATACTTCTTGCTCAGACATTCCCAACGTTAACAAAGCAGATTCATTTACAATGCAAATTTTTCCTTTTGCATCAAGGGAAAAAACAGAATCAGGTAACGTTTTTAATAAGGTTTTTAGCGCATAGTGCTCTTGCTCTGATGGCATAAAAGACACGGTACGTACATCATTCACGCCTTCAACTTTCCGGATCAGAGGGAGTAATTCACTTAATGTATCGAAATTCACTTCAGCAAACTGTAAATAAAGAAAGCCTTGGTTACTTGCATCGATGGCAAATAAGTTAATGCTATAACCTTCCATGATAGTCAAAATATCTTTTGCTAAACCGACACGATCTAAACAGCTGACTTCCAAACGCATAATTTACCCTTCCCTTTTCTTCATCAACTCAATAAGATAGCTATTTAACAACATTGATATAATGATCAATAAATAAAAATGTTGACGCTTTAATGGCTTAAAGACTTAAACCACAATCTGAGATAACATTGGATATATTTCGTATACGGTAAAAGGTTATGAGGGGTGTGGCAAGTCTTGTTTACAAGGGTGATCAAATAAACAACAGAAATGACGCTTAAAAGCGTCATTTCGATTTCAAACGAAACATCTATTAATTTAGCAGTAACTCATCGGTTTTTGCTGCCATAATAAAATCGTTTTTATGCAAGCCGTTGACAGAATGAGACCACCAAGTGACAGTCACTTTACCCCATTCCGTTAATATACCGGGATGATGAAAATCTGTTTCTGCCAGTTCAGCTAACTGATTAGTAAATACCATCGCTAACTTAAAGTTTTTAAACTTAAAAACGCGTTCTAATTGCATTACACCATCACGGACAACAACCGCCCAATCAGGGATCATGCTCACTAAACTCGCCAATTCGTCATCAGTGACTTGAGGAGCACCCACTTGACAAGCTTCACATTTCATTGCTGATAATTTAGTCATTATTATTCCTTAATACGTAACATCATAGATGTAAAACCATAAGTTAGTTAACTTACCTCCGGCAAAGCCGGAGGCTTATTTGGGTGACGCCCTAAAAGGGCTTAAGTCCGTGCCCAAGGCACTATCTACATTCCGAGTTTTAATTGATCCCGATG
>NZ_JAKIKS010000183.1 GCF_023284005.1 Shewanella surugensis | reverse complement strand
AATGCTGAATTTTTAATTAACATGAGGCCAAGAAAGGCGTTAAACTTTCTCAGTCCTTATGAGTTTTTAACAGGTAAACGTGTGTCGCTTATTGCTGAGATCTAGGCAATAGGGATATAATAAGAATATAAAAACAAGGTCAAAGATTAACCATTAGCACGAATTAAGTCTACTCGCCATTTTCAACGTCTACATGAACAAGTAAAGAGTATTTCACTTAGCTTTCAATGGATAAGATTAACACTCAAACCGTTTCAATAATGCCTAAAAACGTTTTTGATAATAGATCCCAGGATGGCAACGTACCATATCAAATTCATCACTTAGTCCTGATATCGACTCAGAAGCCCCTAAAAATAAGATCCCTTTAGGGTTTAGTGCCGCGGCAAATTGACGCAAGATTTTTTGCTTCGACTCTGGCGAAAAATAAATCAATACATTACGGCAAAAAATGATATCAAATTTGCCCAGTAAACTATAATTCTCAAGCAGATTATGGGCTCTGAAGTTAACCATGCGTTTGACATTATCTTTTATCGCCATTCTTCCCGCATCGACACCTCGATGAAAGCGCGTTGATGTCGCTAACTCAAGTAATTCTTTCTCTACTACAGACGCAAAGAATTGCCTTTTTCTACTGTCTGATAACCCTCGCCCTAAGGCTAAACTGTCATAAACTCCTAACTTGCAACGCCCTAACATCGTTGGCGACAGATCTGTCGCCAAGATACTGCAACCAAAAGGCAAGCCTCCAAATTTTATCTGTTGGTATTCAAGTACAGACATCGCTAATGAATAGGGCTCTTGACCCGAAGAACACGCCGCTGACCATATTTTTAAGGGACGGCCAAGACGGATATAATTCGGTAATAGCTGACTTTGTAATAACTCAAAAGGATAACTGTCTCGAAACCATAAGGTTTCGTTAGTCGTCATGGCATCAATAACTTCTATACGGAGTTGTCTCGCCGTCGCTTTCATTGACTGCCTAACCACATCCGACAAAGAAGGCAGGTTATATTTCCCCATCAATGGGGCTAATCGACTCCGCACGAGATATTGCTTATTATCCCCTAATACTATGCCACTGTGTTGCTCTAAAAAGAGTCTAAATTGATTATACTCAACGTCTTCGAGTGATTTATTTGGCAACTTAACATCCTACATTTTTAGCAAAGGGGCATTGGTCTTATGGGTCATAATATTAAAAATCGCGCTGGTTTATACCCCAGAGCCTAACAGAATACAAGCAAATATCACATTATATTCCTCAATGCTTATATAGTTATACCCGTGATGCATCACGGGTATATTATTCTAAATACTCAAATGTTTATTCACAGCGCCGGCTAATTCATCGGGATTGAACTTAGCAATAAAATCATTGGCTCCCACTTTTTCGACCATGGCTTGATTAAAAACCCCACTCAATGAGGTATGCAATACCACTTTAATATCCTTTAATTTAGGATCGTCTCTAATTTCAGCTGTCAGGGTATAACCATCCATTTCTGGCATTTCAATATCTGAAATAATCAAGGGAATTTCGTGCGCCACATTGTCCATATCAAGAGCAATCGCTTTGAGCTTACTCAGGGCTTCTTTACCATCTTTGGCCGTATCAATTTGCAGATCCAAAGCCGATAAAGCGCGTATGATCTGTTTACGTGCAACAGAAGAGTCATCAATCACCATGATGTGATAATGCTTATCCCTATCAATGGTTAGCTGCTCATCCAATTCTTTACTGATATTAGTATTAGCAGGAGAGACTTCATCGAGAATTTTTTCTACATCCAAGATTTCAACGAGTTCATTTTCAATTTCGGTGACTGCCGTAAGATAAGAATATCGCCCAGTCCCTTGAGGGGGCGGCATAATCCCTTCCCAGTTCATATTGATGATCCGTTCAACAGAACGGACCAAGAACCCTTGCACACTGCGATTATATTCCGAAATGATAATGAAACAGCCTGTCGTATCTTCAATAGGGCGCCCACCGGTTGCTGCACTTAAATCAATCACAGAAATCGTCACACCCCGAATATGTGCCACGCCCCTGACGCTACTATTCAATTTAGGCAAACAGGTGAGTTTTGGGCATTGCAGCACTTCTTTCACTTTAAATACGTTGATACCAAACCTTTGTCTACCATTCAGTTTAAATAACAACAGCTCTAAGCGATTTTGCCCCACTAATTGGGTACGTTTATTTACAGAGTCAAGAATACGCGACATGGAGTAAACCTTATTCTTATGAATACCATTCTAATGAACCTATGCTCAACTTAAATCCAAGTTAAAGCCACATCATGCAAATATGTGCATGGAAAATCTATCGATAAGCCCGTATTACGTTCATAAACAGGCATATTAATTGCTTAATATGATCTTAGCCTGATCATAAAGAAGTCTAAGCGCCACATGTCAAAATAATGACGCTCCAATCCGATGCCCTGTTTTCCCATTACCACTAAGGCAATACATGACATTTTATCAGAAAACTGACCCTCAACTAGAATTAAAACATTGATTATGAAAGTTAAATATTGTATCTACGTTCTTTTTCTATTGCTACCCATATCAGTAGCAGGGCAAAACATTGCAACTGTCCCCTCTTTATCGGCCTTATCTCAAATAGCTATAGCGGCAGTAGAGAAAAAAATTGTTGCCCCCGAAAGCGCAAAAGTCAGGATCACGCCACAAAAATTACATTCCGCACAATATATTCCCGCTTGTTTGGGAGCAATCGAAGCAAAGTTAGCCACAGATAGAGACATTAAGCGTAATAATACCGTGAAGATCACCTGCCACAGCCCTGATCTCGATTACCCTTGGCAGCTATTTGTCAGTGTGAGGGTCGACATTTTATTTCCTGTCATCGTCACCACATCACTCTTTGGGCCGGGGCACATTATTGGCAAAAACGATGTTAAAATCGCTTATATAGAGAAAAACAGCTTGCGAGGACAACAGCTTAATCATTTAACGGATGTTATTGGAGCAAAACTTAAACGCCGCACACCTGCAGGGTCGCCCTTATTTGGCAGTCATTTTTGTCTGGTTTGCCAAGATGACGCTGTCACCATTATTGCTCATTCCGCCAATTTGACGATTAAGACCCAAGGTCAAGCCCTCAGTGACGGTAATTTGGGCGATAATATCAATGTTCGTAATCATTACACTCAAAAAAAGTTCAATGCCTATGTCACCAGTGCCGGTCAAGTCGAAGTTAGACTTTAGTCCGCAAGAAAAGATAAAATAGCCTTAAAGCTATGGTATACATGGCCGATAACCCCAGTATACTGATACTATTCTTTCTGATTGGAATGAAAAATGGCAATGGATATTAAACAAGTCAACAGCAACGCGAACGTCATTACGCCTTTGTCCGGTCGTAAAAGCTCAGAGTCTAGCGAGCTAAACAGCCACACACCTCAGCGCGTGGCAGCAAGCGATTCGGTCTCCATCACCTCACAGGCACAATTGCTCCAAGGGGCGCAATCAAACCTGTCCAATTTACCCGAAATCGATATGCAAAAAGTCGATGCGATTAAACTCGCCATCAGTGAAGGCCGTTACAAAGTTGATCCACAGCAATTGGCCAATAATATTGCCAATTTTGAGCAAGCACTCGGCCAAGGTTTCAGTGTCGACAATGAAAAAGAGTAAGGTTTAATGGCGAACAATCTACTGGAACGTAATGTGATAGAAAGCTTAGCATCCCTTGTCACTTCGCAACATCAAATGCTGCTTCAATTACAGGCGATACTCACTCAAGAAAAACAAGCCATTAGTGATAGAAATGCTGATTTACTCCTCAGTCTTTGTGCCGAAAAGTCAGCGATACTAACAAGTATTAAAACGCAAGATGAGCTGATTGCGCATGATCCACACAAGCATTTACTGATAACGGGATCCGGCTTAGTCGCGCAACTCAATCAAACACAAGCACTGCTGCAACAGTGTAAACAACTCAATGCTGAAAATGCCAGTATTGTTGCCTTTAATCAAGCCAGCCTCAATCGCTTTTCTCAAGCCTTACAAGCCAGTCGTAATGCCTCAAGTCTGACCTATAATGATAAAGGTAAAACCTCTAGCCTCTCCTCATTAGGTAATAACATCACAGTCTAACCTTGAAAGCCGATACCAGATTAAAAATACTCAATCGTCCTGCCTGATAAACCTTCTTGCTCGAGTGCTTCATGCTTATTTTTAGCCTCATTCATACTGATGTTCAAGGAAGGATCATCCCTTTGTTGCAATACACTCTGCGATAAGGCATTTTCTGGTGGCGTCATAAAACCGGCAAGCTCATCATAGCGGAAAAACGCTTGCGCCGAAGAGATCAGCCTTTTATTGTCAAGATTAAGTAATCGTGCATTTAATATCAGGCCTTCAGACGTGACACTCATGGTCGATACTAAGGCATGATCCACCATCAAAGATGATGATAATTGTTGCCAATCTCGCGTCAGCATGAAATCACCCTCCGCGGTGATCCTAAGCTTGGCGCTCATATTGGCATCAATGACAGTAAATTGCCTTTGCTGCAATCCTGTCATCAAGCTATCTTGCAGCGCTAAGCCTAGAGGATGGGTTTGATTAAGCTCATTTAAAAATACCGGTGTCGCCACCACAACGAGCTGAGTTGAACGCAAGCCCTGATTAAATTGAACCAAATCATCCAACAAATGAGAGGTCACCGCCGCTAAAGCGGTGAAGCCTGCCATAGCCGACTGACCACTATGAGCTTGAAACCCCTGAGATTGAGACCACTGTACTCGCCTATTTTGAGCGGCAGTATTGGCATCAGTCGACTCTACATCAGGGGGAGAATTCTCATTACTCACGCTGCAGCCTGTTAATATCAACGCCAACAGTCCACTGACAGGCACGCTTAACAACCGTTTTAACTGACTCTGCTGCCTTTGATCAGCAGCCTTATAAAATATCGGCATTTAAATGGGCTCCAAAAACAACCAAATATATACAACAAAATATAAACAACGATATCTATGCCAAACCAGATAAAGATGCATTTTCGATACGCTTGAGCATCATATCGGCTTGCGAAAACATAACTTTAGCGGTGAACTTTTATGCTTCTATCTTCGGTCTGAATTTGACGTTCAGTGCGGCACATTTATTGCTTGTTTATTGCTGCGTCATCATACGTTAGCGTGAGTAGACTCATTTGCGCTTATAGCCTAAATGCAGAAAATTGATATATCAAAATGAAAATACAGAGGTAATGATTTGATCACCCCGATAATCCCCTTCATCACGGCATGCCTGTGTCTATTCGCCTTTTCCTGTCATGCCGCTTCGCTCATCGATTCCGGGCAAGCACCGATCTTCGACAGTGATATCAAGCAAGCTATTGACCGTCATCCTCAAACTGAAAGGACACCAACGGATTTATCTCATGCTTGCTCTTCAGATTTAAAAGCCAGTATTCTTGTTCCACAGGCCCAAATGATTGATCGCAGTCAACTTCGTTACGGTCAATTAGGTCATTTTGAACAACATCTATCGACACGTGTCAGCCAAATTCTTAATCGCGAACTCCAGCAGGGCTTTGCGTTACCCTTCGCAACAGAACGTCTCGATTTTACGCCTTCGCTCAGCCCCAAACACAGCGCTAATATTCCTCATTGGCTCAACAAGATCACCAATAGCCAATATTTATTGATCCCCACTATTGAGAGTATCGCCACAGAAGATGAGCGCTATTTATTAGGCTTATGGGAAATCGATCCTCAGCGCCAATTTGTGCTTAAGCTAACACTCTATCATGGTATTAGCGGTGAGCAGATCTGGCAAAAGCGTTACCTAAGCCAAGCGGAGTGGGGATTTAATAAACACACCCATGTCGACTCCGGTAGTCAAATCTTTTGGGGCAGTGAATATGGACAAAACATCGATAATGTCCTAGTTCAAGTAAGCCAAGATCTCGATAGCACTTTAGCGTGCCGTCCTGTTATCGCACAAATTATCGCCCGCAGTGGCAGCCAAGTAATGATGAATGTCGGACGTCGCAATGGTGTCAAAGTCGGCGATACCTTTAAACTGGCATTACAAAACCCACTCACCGATCGCTTCAACCTTGAACGGATCACCGCCGTCAAAACTCAAACGACAATCACCTTAGAGCAAGTGAGCGAGAATACCGCCAGTGCACATTTATCCCCTCGAGATGCCGCGCTAAACATACAAATCAACGATCTTATCTTAAAATGAAAAGCCTTCATGCTGAAAATAAAAACAAAATAACACTCAAACCTGCCCTTTATGTCTAATATTCGAGCAACTAAACTTAAAGTCTTTTCATCAGCATAAAAATCAGTATAATCATCTGCGTCTCCCTATAGCTCAACAGGATAGAGCAGTCGCCTCCTAAGCGATCGATCGGGGTTCGAGTCCCTGTGGGGAGACCAATTGTTATGATTAATTTACCACTCGATAAATTAACGATTATCTGTAAAAATGTATTTGACCAAACTATGTTATTCACCAATCAAGTGACTCCATTCCCAACACTCTGTTGCAAATTATCTCCTCTATTCCATATATAGTATCATCCCTTTTATAACATCGCTCCTGCATTGACATTTATCGCTTCCAGCGGGGTTTGTGCTGATACTCTATCGAGACGGTGCATCGAAATCTATGGCTTCTAATCTTATGAACGAGAGGCAGAATGCCGAACTGGCCTTTAGATAGGGATATAGTTGTGAAGCACTTTTGTAGTGGCATAGTTAGTTTGGCCACCTAGTTATAGGTTTTCCCCTCAACCTCTATGAATAAGCTAACTCAGGAACAATTTAACTTCAACTCAACAGGCTGTTATCATTGAGATCTAAGCTAAACTTGACTGCTATTGTTAGTTTATTAAAACTTGGTCTATTAAAGCGTCTTGTCTGTTCCAATGAAGATTAAAGATGTTGCAATTGGATTTGTTTTATCTACCGCCCAATGCTAAACCTTACATAATCAATTTTTATATTCCTTGCTATAGCCTTTATTAGACAATATATCTGCCTTACATTAAGGAATTTTATATGCTTCGAACCTGTTCAATTCTATTCATTGCTCTAATGTTCCAAGGATGCACGACCTCGTCTTATACAACAAAGTTAACCCTAGATCTCAGCAATAAGCGACACACGTTTACCTGTTAAAAACTCATAAGGACTGAGAAAGTTTAACGCCTTTCTTGGCCTCATGTTAATTAAAAATTCAGCATTGGC
>NZ_JAKIKS010000182.1 GCF_023284005.1 Shewanella surugensis | reverse complement strand
GATTATATCGCACACTGTTTGGAACAATTATCCTCTCCCAACTGCGACCTCAATAGTCTCTTACCCTGGCACGTTAAACTAAGCAAGGCGTAGTTCGCCGGACGCTCACTTTGTAGTTTTGCTTAATACGCTTTTGTTCATTGAGTTTTGCACGAACAGATTGAATTTCAGGTTGAACATATTCCCCTTTTTCTTCAGAAATATCGGCTTTCACTTGTTTTATCTTTTGCACAAACTCAGGGTAGTAGTAACCACTGCCATTGCCTAGATTCGCTTCTTCTTCAACAGCTCTCACACTTAACTTTCGTGTAGCCGGAATACGTTTGGTTTTACCATGTGCAATACGCTCTAATGCTGCCTCCAATACCAGTAGAGTGTTTTCTCTCTTACTCATAATTCTGTCACCTTTAATTCAGCCTCAAAAGGCGTAAACTCCATATCAAAATCCTTCATGACGTTTTCTGCTGCCCTGACTTGGGTAATATAGTGGCTACGCTCACTTATTGATATCTCTTCATCTAACTCCATGTAAGCAACTAGGCTTCGGTGCTTTTTCTGCCACCATTGCGCCTGTTCTTCATCGATAATACTACTCTCTGATTCGCAGTTAACACAAAACTGAGGCATTACAACGCCATCCATATTGCACTTATAGCCATTCTTGCAGTAGCTATGTGCCGTACCATGAAGTGTCAATGTACGTCTCTTAACCGCTTGGTATATGGTATCCCAACAGCTGTATATATGCGGGATATCATTTCTCATTTTGACAATGGTTTTGCCGTGTTTACCCGATAATGGTTGGTCAGAATGCCATTGTTTGAAAATCTTACTGGTGGTGCTTTCAACGTTGATTTCATCAAGCGCTTTTTGAACTTCAGTATCCAGCTTAAGGCTTCTCATACTTGCCAATTGCCCGCCATTGGTGTACCACTTGGTCATCGATAAATATAGGTGTTTAAATTGCTGTTTGAGAGCAACTACTGTGCCTAATCGGTGCTTAATGCAGTAGAAAGCCAATGAGCGTCTAAATTGGTGGGTTGTTAGATGCCAGGGGTCCCCTACAATCACTTTTTCTTTCACTTTGTCAAGAGAGCGCGGATTTGATTCTACACATTCTTGGTAATCATCCTCTATGATCATGAAATTAAACTGCTTACAAAATCGTTGGAGCCTTTCATTCCAATTTCCGATGATTATTGGGAGCTTAGAACGATAACCTTGATTACACCAAAGTGTATTATTAAAGGTGTTATCTGCTTGTTTTATTTGTTCACGCCAAGATCTTGTTAGTGCCTCGGCTAAATTAATGGCTTGTTTAACGATAGGGGCAGTAACCCATGTTTCTCGTTTTTCACCCAGCTTAAAAGTACGTGATTGCAACATATGGTAATCTCGACCACCAAATGTGTCCTTGTAGTAGCTCTTTGGCGTTAATTCATTGAGTTCTGATTCACGCATACCAGAAAAGCCGCCACAAGCGATATAACATGCAGTGATAAGTTGGCCTAGATAACGTCTAAATTCATCACCATTATTGAGAGTAACCCCATTAATAACATCGGTAAGTGGTTTAATAATATCTCTTGTCTCGCGTGGTACCCAATCACCTATAGCTGTTCTGTATTTACGGCTATCAATAATATTTCCATCAATGTCAGTACATGAAAAACGACTACTTCTTCTTATTTTACTATCAAGTATGCGCTTACCTTCTAGGTAATTTTCTTGCAATTCATTCTCAACTTGAACTATTTTCATTTTGTTAGGTAGTGCACCTTTAATTAACTCGATAGCTTTCCCAAATATCGAATTACTGAGCCTTTCCGGTATCACTAGAGTTTGTTGTTTTGTCTTTTTGCTGAGACTTTTAGCAAGATTGATACTTGCAATTTTTGTCTCAAATCCAAATGAATATTTTAGCCAAGGCTCTAAGCTGATGGCGTGATTAATTCCCACAAACATCCTATGCAAGCTACCTTGGGTTAAGTCTTTTTCGATTAACGTTTCTTCAAAATCTGCCCATTTTTTCTTATTGGAAAGTTCAGATAATGAAGGTTCATCCAATAGTTTTAGATATTTGTATGCCCCTTTTATAGCACTGAATTGAGTCTCTAATGTTGAGAAAGTTGGCGATTTTGATTTTCTAGTATTTTTATTAAAAAGCCAGCCATAAGCCAAGAGCTTTAATTCAACTTGCAATTCTGGTGTATCATCTAAAAACGTAAAATCAAAATGATTTTTAGATTTTTTACGACTAATAGGATGTAGCTTCCAATCATTATCACCAAAGCAAGCAGTAATATTTCCCTCTCTATCTCGACATATCACAACATTATTTAGCGTACCCCAATATTGTTGTTGAAATAGATTTATTACCTCCACTTCAAGTGCTTTAAATTGTTCAGGGAAGTCTTCAGGATACAAAGAAATATGGCTCATTTGTTGCTCTCTTTTGTTGAAGGTTTTGGTATCATGGATATAATTGATTCAGTGTCATCCCAAAGAGGGTGATTTCCTTCATCATTAACCTTGGCTTCCGCTTTCTTTAAAATATTTCTCTTAATTTTTGGCAAAATATTGTTATCAATATAAGTTACAATATCTTCAAAGTTTTGTTGGTAATGATGTGCATCTAAATGCACATAAAGTGAATCTTCGATACACGATCGAAACGATAATAAACACCAAATATCGCTGACAGATTGGACGATAACTTGCTCAGGGCAACCAAAGCACGCCAATAAATCCGCACAGGCTAATTTTTCACCTTCTTTAAGTAGGTTATGCTTCCTTGCTCTGCGGTTATAGGTTTCTGATTTTTCGCCAAAAGGGTTTGAGCAACTGCTACCGTTAGGCGTTCGACTCAATTTTGGTATGTGAACTTTGTATTCTTCATCAATGGTTAGCACTTCAATTCCTAACGAGATTTGTGCTTTCTTTATGCTTAGCTTACTTTCTGCTTGCTCTTGCCTAATAGCGATCGTATCTTGCATCATTGCGTTATTTGTGTGTTTGTTACCACTGCTATAATGCTTTTTTCGTACATTAAGTGTGTTATCCATTAAAATATTACTAGCAATCTCTCCTTGATAATAGGCCGTGAGTTGAGCTCCTGTTTCTCTAAATCGAGAAATTACAGGACGCAATCTTCTACCTGTTTGGTCTTTTAATGCAAACTTATTATCTAGCCAATTCTTACAAAAACCTTGAAGCGTTATTCCTTTCATTGGTTGAGGTTTTTTACTCGCTACGGTTTGTAGCAACAAGCCACTATTAGAGCTATCTAACTCTTTCGATACTTCGAGTAATTTATCAAAGAAGCCCATGCAGTATTTCGGAACTTCAAGATTATGCTCGCCCATCTCTACATTAATGCTTTTGAATGCTCTTCGTTTAAAAGCCGGCATCGTGTACCATTCTTCACCAAGCGAAGTCGAGGTGTTATTAGGGCGTATCAAACCAAAAATGACTCCTGTATTGGAGTAGGTGTAGTAACTCAAAAGATAGGTTGCAGCACACATCATCTTAGTTATTGAACCGCAGAGTTGATACTCTTTTCCTTGCCATTTAAAAATCATGGTTCGGGTCATTTTATGAGCGGTTATATGCTTTTTAGGGTTCTCAATAAACTGTTTTGAGGTTTGGTTGAAAATTTGTCTAAATAATGGAAGTAATTGATTTAAATCACTTCTACTATAAGCCTCAAAAGACTCTTGATCACTGTTACCCATCAATGGAATAGTAGCAAAGCACTTATTAGGAAAGTCTAAAAAATTTCTAAATACTACCGTTAAATCTGACAGTTTTTTACTATAAGTCGTTCTCTTTATTTTCTTTAAATAGACTTTCTTTACTAAATAATCAAAATACTCTTGTAATGAATGCTGAGAGAAATATTCGACATACTCTTTTTCACTCCACCTAAGGTATTGTAAAATTTCCCCAAAATAATTATAGAGGGTGATATGTGAGGTCCCTTCTTTCATTTTTTCAACAAAGCGGTCTTTTAATTTCAAAATGAATTCATCACGTTTAGCCGAAATAACGTGCTTCCCTTGTTTTAAATATTTTGTGCTGGGAATATCTAGATATAATAGACGGTTAAAGTCACATAATAGGTTATTATCGGTATCTGTTTGAAGACATAGGGATGCATTCCAACCGCTTATATAGATAACATTACTCATCTCCCGCTCCTAATGCTTCGTTCATGATGGTGTCCAATATGCCGAACTTCACCTTAAAGACCTCTTTGCGCTTGAGGTAACGCAAATATTTCCAAGTGGTGCTTAAATCCTTATGTCCCATCCAGCCCATTAATTGATCCAAGCATTCAGAAGGTGGTAGCTGAGCATCAAGTAAGTCACTCAACCTGTAAGTACAATAGGTTGCTCTTAAATCATGAAAGCGGTGTTTAGCAAAGGTATCAGATCTTTGCACTACAGCTCTTAACTCTGCCCACCGAGCATTAATCGTTTGTGCTTTAACAGGATTGCCTTGTTGACTGACGAATAAAGGTTCGTGACGTTCACATCGCTCAAGCTGATCTATTGTTTCCTGCTTGCGTGAAACGTGGTAATCATTAAGCTGCTCTAGTTTTGGATACAATTTGTTAGCGCGATGTAACCTTCGCTCTGACACTCTGTATTGATTCAATGATTCGAGTAATTCTAAGGAAATTTCGATATGTCGTTCTTTTCCATACTTAGTCTGAACTCCTGTCATTTTAGGGCTCAGTAGCAGTTCATAGCGGTGATTACTTTCAGCAAGTGGGACTGCTGAATCTAAGGCATCCAAGCTGAATGTACTTACCTCTTCAATACGCATTCCCGTATCAATGGCAAGTAATACTTGCAGCCTAAGCTCTTTTGATGCTTTGGGTAAATGAGCGGTTAAAGAACTCAGTGATTCACGACTAAGGGGCGAGAGTGGACGTACATTCTTACTCTGGCTATCTTTGGGTACTTTGATTCTTAGGTCACTGGTAGATACTGTAAATGTAGGTTGAAAATGAGCTAGGATCCCTTTATTTTGGATTTGAACAAACTCCATTTTAAAGGGGGCCTCTTGCTCTCTGTGAATCTTTAGATAGCCATCATGCACCGCCCACAAATAGAAGTTTTTAACATGGTTGATATAAGTGTTGGCAGTGCTTGGTGCTAACTCCTCACGCTTAATGAGTGTCAATAGGTGAGCGCGGAATTGATAAGTGGGTTTAAGCCTTTTTAACGAGGGAAAGCGATCCCATTCAAAGTTGTTATCTTCAATGAATTGGTAGTATTTGAGTAGAGCACGACTACAAGGGTTGAGGTCTTTAGCTTTCTTTGTCGCTTTGAGGTAAAAGAGGTAGGTATTTGGTTCATGAAGAAATACACCTTCACGAGAGAAAAGTGTAGGTAGTGAACCGATATTCTTTTTAGTGGGTTTACAATGGTAAGTGCTACCATCATTGAGTTTTAATTCTGTTTCTTTGTAAACATCACTGGACTGTATTAGTTGAGTCATTAGTTTCACCTAGAAAGAATACTGGCTATAAGGTATAACCAGTATTGAATATTTTCCAGATTTACTAACGTATATTGACTAGGTTTCTACACTAACCTGTCATGGTGACAAATTCTTCGGCACCTGTTGGGTGAATGGCAACAACAGCATCAAAATCGGCTTTAGTCGCGCCCATTTTCATGGCGACGCCAAACCCTTGTAAAATTTCATCCATACCATAGCCGATACCGTGGATGCCAACGACTTTTTGCTCCTTACCTGCACAGACCAATTTCATTTTACAGGCTTGGCGATGAGCAGTGATGGCGGTATACATAGAGGTAAAGCCTGACGTGTAAACAGTGACGTTATCTTCACCATATTGCGCTTTGGCTTCAGGCTCTGTCAGTCCCATGGTACCAATGGCGGGGTGACTAAACACGACGGTTGGGACGTAGCTATAATCCATTTTAGCATCCGTCATACCGTTAAATAATCGTTCTGATAATAAGCGACCCGCTTTCACTGCAACAGGTGTTAATTCAACACCGTTAGCCATGATATCACCGACACAATAGATCCCTTCATGGGTGGTGTTTTGTTGAGGATCTGTGATGATATAGCCTTTATCATCTAATTCAACTTGGGTATTTTCAAGGCCGATATGACTTGTTGATGGGTGGCGGCCGATAGCCCAAATGATGCAATCTACTTCAAACGTTTCACCACTTTCGAGTTCATAGGTTAAACTGCCATCATCGTTTTTACTGATAGATTTTGAAGCCGTGTGAGTGTGTAAATTTAGCCCATCGGTTTGCATTGATTCGACTAAAGCTTCACTGAGCATGGGGTCAAAATTGCGCAGTGGTGAATGCTTACGAACAAATAAATGGGTTTCGCTACCCAGGGCATGCAGTACCCCAGCGAGTTCAACGGCAATGTACCCCGCACCAATGACCGCTACGCGTTTTGGTTGTTTGGTGAGAGCAAAAAATCCATCAGAGTCTATACCTAAATCGGCTCCGGGAATATCGGGGTAACTTGGGGTGCCACCTGTGGCAATTAAAATATGATCAGCAGTGTAATTTTCACCATTAACTTCAATGGTTTTACTATCAATGAAACGACCATAACCTTTGATAACCGTTACGCCATTACTGTCTAAGCCACGATCATAGGCACCATGAATGCGGTCGATATAGGCTTCACGACTGGCAACCAATGTCTTCCAATCAAATTGATTAACGCTAACATCAAAACCATAATCTTTAGCATAAAGGTGCATGGCTTCTGCAACTTGAGCGCCATACCACATGACTTTTTTAGGCACGCAGCCCACATTGACGCAGGTGCCGCCAAGTTCTTTGGCTTCGATAAGTAATACTTTAGCGCCGCGCATGGCTGCACGGTTAGCGGATGCTATGCCGCCGCTGCCGGCACCTAGACAAATATAATCAAAATGTTGAGCCATCGGGATCTCCAAAACAGTAAAATAAGGCATTGTGCCTGATGTGACACAAAGAAGCGAATAACCCATGTGCGGGAGTATTAAGGTTTTTAAGTTTGATTTATTGCTTCAATATTGAACATATTTAAATAAATTTATTTGATTTTGCCACCATCATTTAAATAATACTATTTGGTTTACATTTTATATAAACAGAATACTCATTATCTTTTCCATGTGATTGAGATCATGTGATTGATACACTTCGCTATGTATTAATCTTTTTGCTATACAAAGGTCTTGACTCTACTTTTAAACGATAATGATATACTAGGGGGCGTTGACAATTACGCTAACCAAATCATAGAAGCAGCTAATTGAAGCGTCCCTAAATAGTACTTAGCCTTTCTCTCATAGCGCGTAGCCACTCTACGGAACTG
>NZ_JAKIKS010000181.1 GCF_023284005.1 Shewanella surugensis | reverse complement strand
TTGCGGTGCGCCAAGTCAGCGAAATAAGCTAAAAAAGGCGAGTTGGGACGATGATTACAGGGCAAAAGTTTTCTTTGGTTAATTATCCGACAAAGTATGCTCCCGCCCTGCTATTCCTCCACCAGCTCTGGGCTGGCTTGCTTGGACACCATCACCATGGTTTCTATCTCGCCATCTAGGCCCGCCTCTGTGGTACTGAGAGGTTGCCACTCACTACTACTAATATCCCATTTACCGATATTATAAATAGGCGAGTCAACATTTTCTGTAATAGTAAAAGAGCCTGCTGCATAAAGAATATTGTTATTTTCAACATAAATAAGCGGTTTAACAAAGCCTGACTCAACAGGTGGAGAATTGGCTATGGCAGACCAACTATCCCCCGCTGTATTAAACTGTGCTAACCCTTCAGCTGCGATTTCAGTACTCAGATCAGACTCATCAGCCACAGACGTAAAGTTTCCTCCAATGAACATATTATATTCATCCATCGCCAAATAACCGACCACATTGGCATTATCACTGCTGTCAGAATCACCATCACAAGGCGGCGAACCCACTCGACAAGCCACACCCACCTCCACCCATGTTGCTAACGTACTGTCCCAAGTGATAATCCCTGGATAAAAAAAGCCTCCCACAAAAAGCGTATCGGTATAAGCATTAAAAAATAAGCCATTAACGGTATCATCGACACCCGTCCCGAGTACCGACCATGCTTGGTCATCAATACTCCACATCGCAATACGATTGGCTTGTCGCTCATGAATATACCCCGTAAATTTACCGCCAAAATATAGATTATGATTATTTTCATCCAACGCTAAAGACGTCACTTGCGCATTTATCGGACTATTACTTAAACTGCCAATATTGACCCAAACCGCATGTTGCCACTGATAAAGATAACCAAAGGCACTATCTTCTGTCGAACTCTCCGCCACAGCCTCTTTTGTCTCAGCGGCATTGTTGATACTTGCCTCATTGACCAGTGCATTACTACCTCCAGCAACGAATAAAGCCTCATTATTCGGATCCCATACCAGACTTCTTACTTCATAAGGCAGCTCACTTTTTAACGAACGCCACGCCTCCCCATTCCATTGGGCGATATAGTTAACCAAGGTATTATCAACCTCAGTCATACAACCCGCGGCAAATAAATTGCCCGTCGTGTCATTAAGCACAAGGCTGTATATCAAGCCTAAATCATTACCGGTACCATTACAGCTCTCAGAGCTGTCTGTACCAAAATCACCTAATTGTTGCCACTCACTGCCATCCCAATTAGCAAGGTTAATATCGGTGCCTTGATTTAAATAAGTAAAACTGCCCCCAACATAAAGGACATTCTGAGCCGTTAGCTGATAATTCACACGATTACCGTCTCCATCCGATAATACTAACTCTGCTAATGAGTATTCACCCACATCCACACCTGCATCACTTTTTATATATAAAAAACAATTCCCATCACTGGCTAAGATGACAGAAGCATTATGACCGATAAAACAAGAATCAGGGAATTGGTCACCACTGGTAAACGAAAAAGAGAGTTCATATTGACTATGATTAGCTTCGCTTTCGAGGTTAAAATATAAAATGTGCGCGTTTTCACTGCTATTATTCTGTATTAGAATGCTTTTAACGGTTAAAGAGTTTTGCTCAGTATCAGGAGTCGAAGTTGTAAATGAGCCAAATTCCCCCGAAGTCGAATCACTACAACCCACCATATTAAAGAGCATGCACAAAAATAGGACTTGATATATATTTGCCAACCTTAGCATAAGCTTCCACCTTCAATCTGAGAAAAGTGTCAATTTGCTTTTCTACACAGAGAAAACTCCTGATCACGCTACAAACACTCACATGTAAAAAAAGAACACATTATTGATAAAAAAACCAACCAGATATAAGCATAGATGAAAGCCTCAAAATTAACCAAAACAGTCAATAAAAAGAAAACCATCAATACTTATGCATAACGGCAACTCATTCAAAAATTCAGTATCTTATATCTCAACCAAACATATTGACTTCGGCATCGACAATATTAATACCGGCCATTTCAAGAGACACTTCATGATCGGTCAATATCACCCCGCATGTTTGTACTTTAGCCTCGGTATCCTCAACCTTAGTAGCCACCTTACTCATTTCTAGCACATTATCCGTCACTCTTGCACTCACTTGCTCTAAATGGGTATTGGTTGAGTCAATGCGGGTATTAGTGACATTAATTGTTTGTCCTATGGTCTCTAGTTGTTGATCTTTAAGCGCTAATTCTTGCAAAACCACCGTCACCTTTGAAGCTAAGGCCGATTTTTGTTCTGCTATTAACTTTTTTTCTTTCGCTTTGATCGTATAATCCTCAAGATTAATAGAGTATTTTTTCACCAACAACTCAGCTTTATAACCCAAAATCACTTCCGTTTTAGCCCCTAAAGTAATGGCTGAATTTAACCCTAAGTTCACCTTAGTATAAGCGCCGACATATTGAGATGAGGATTGGCCAAAGACAATGGAATTTTTCGCTCCCTTAACCATGGTAAAACTATTATCAGTAACAACTTTTGTACCAAACATTATCAAACCCTATTCATCATACTCATTGCGACTAATGGGCTCTTACTATTATTTATCCTAAATAATGAGCCATGTTAAAAACAGTGATATCAAATCAGTAAAGACTAAATGATTTAATGTGATAAATATTTACCATTTAATTATTACATTGAGATGACAACACAATATAAAAGGCATTAATATTTACTATATATAGAAATAACATAGTGAATAAACAAATAAAAACAAGCAATGTAGTAACAATAGAGACAACAAATATAGCAGTGACACTGGTACAGCATCATACTGTTCACTCCCTACTCATTAAAAGTAAAAAGTAAAAAGTAAAAAGTAATCAATGTAAACTTACCATCGACACTCATAAGTTAACTTAACGACATGCAAAAAAAGTATTGTTTTGGCACATATTAAAATAAAATAATCAATTGTAACTCCCGAGTTAAATAAAAACCGTAAAGATATGTCAACTTCCGATATCAATATGTAACCAAATACACTGTTCTTATTTTTTCATTAGATTAATCACCAGTAAAAACAGAAAAACATTAAAGTTAGTTAATCATAAAAAAACCAACAATAATAAACACACTAAATATAAATAATTTAAACATCAAACTATAAAAACTCAATGATCAATTATTAAATAATTAGATTAAATATATACACATCCATTATAAAATAAAAACAAAAAGAGATGAGATTATGAAAACAACATCAATTAACTTATTTATTTTTATTATTCTTTACAATGTCACACACATAACATTTGCCTTAGAACTTGAGGTTGGCCCTGCTATACCCGATGGCAATGGCGGCGTTCAAGTGACTTTATACATAAAAGGCGATGATGCAGGTGAACTACAAGCTGCGTGTATTGGCATTAATAAGACCACGCTTATCTCTACTAATATTCAATGGAATAATGATTATAACAATATCGATTGGAGTGATGAAAATAACGACCCACTCATTACTGACGTCAAAGAAACACATGAAACCACATTATGGGAACAAACAAGCTATTTACCTGAAAATATAAGTAGTTTCTGTTCATATATGGGAATTTATGAAGGTTTTATCGTTGTTTACGAAAATAATGACAATCAAAGCAATGTAGTGCGAATGGCCTCTTTAGTCCAATGGCGTGAGGAGTCAACAAACGCTAACTTTGATGGCATGCTAACCCTACATTTTCCTGCTGGTAGTAAAGTTTTAGGTGGCCACACTTTTAAACTATCAGCCGAAGAATTAGATCGAAATATTAAGTTTCGTGGCTTCATGGTAAGAAGTGACAATCGAAAATCAGTTGAGTCTAAAATGAACAGTGGAACGGGTGAATTAGCAGGTATAGATAATACTGCCATTGTACCAGCAAGTTGGTTATATCCAGGAATAGAATATTTACCTGCTGTTTATTCAGTCTATAATGAAACTATCAATAATAAAGTGACCACCCGAGTGGCTTGTTTAGCCGAAAATAATAATGGTCAATATACTTGCTTAAATGCGGAATATATCGATGAAGAAAATACCTTTCCAACGTCAATAAAAAAAACCGATGAAAATATCAATAATCTTAAAATGTTAGAATGCGGAAATAGTGAAGACTTTACCGCTCGAGAAGGTTATGTGTCACTCGCAGTACAAACGGGTGATACGGGTTATAGCGAGAATAATAACACTTGGTGTGACAAATTGAATAACCTCACCCGTCACTGGGTTAATGTCACCAGTGAATTAGGTGAAGCTTTGTATGTTAGTAACAATCCCTATACTGGGGCATTAGAGTGTTTATCCAATAATAACGGGGTTTGTTTAAATGAAAAAAACGCCTCTGATGCAATCGATATTCAGTTTGATTTTGAAAACAATATAAATAAGGCAATCACTTCCTCTGCGGCTATTAATGAATCAAGCCTTTGTCGATATGCAACAGGTGACATCAATATTTGTCCTAATAAATTGCAAGTCATTTTTAATTAATCATGTAATACCTAGACATAAAAATCAAAAAACAACAGCATTAAAATAATAACAGGTGATTTATGAACTCCAATAATAAGATGATAATACTGCCTTTATTAACCAGTTTAATACTGCCTTCTTTTTATTCTCAAGCCGGTATTTTCAACAAAATAAAAAAAGCAGCGGAGTCCGTCGTCGATCCCAATACCTACAAACCCCTTATCGATCCCGACACCTATTATCCTATCGTTGACCCAGGTACTTATAATCCTATTGTTGATCCAGATACCTATAAACCCGTTACACAATATTTAACCGTCAATGTCGCTACTAATATCCCTTATATAAAAGAAACAGATAAATTTGTAAACTCCGTCGCCAACACGGTTATTAATGAGGGTCCAAATTATGCTAGTTCCATTATTAATGGCGGTATAACCGAAGTAACTCAAGCCATTAATAGCAGTCAAGTCATTCAAAACCTTGATTCGGGTCTTAACTCATTTGTTAACGAAGTCAATCAACTCAATATCCCACAAACATTAGGTGTATTAACCTTAGATGCCGCTAAGTCTTGGGGACAAATGACATTATCACTCATTACTAGTTATACCGATTGCTTAACCAATGCCGCATCAAAATCTGCCCCATTAGAGGCGACAACTGATGGTCTACAATGCATGACACAAGCTGTCACCATGATCATGAGAATGATCGATGCCATCAAAAGTATCAAGAAGATCATTCGCTATGCAAGGCAAATTGCCAATGGGGAGCACACTGATGACTTAACCGCTTTTTTAGGGTTACTAGATACACGTTCAGCCTTAAACTCTGTCTCTATGCTACGAAAACTCGGCCGAAAATTCACCTCAAATGGTAGTGTATCTAACCATGCGGCTAAACAAGATTATTTTGGTCGATTTAGCAACATAAATGAACTACGAAATACGCTTGCGGCCGCTGAAAACCCCAATATCAGTTACCAAACATCATTAAACTTAGCCTGTGAAAATGTGCCCTTACCTGGACTGTGCGAACAAAGCCCGTCCAACTCACTATTCAGTCGATTTGATTTTAATAATAACAACTCGTCTCTTTCACAAACGGAAAAACAATCTCAATTTGATGCCTTAATGCAACATGCATACGGCCAAGCTTATGCGACAGGCTTAAAAGGGGATAATATTCTAACCACATTGAATCAAGCGCTATTTGATGACAATGCATTCGGAGATAGTATTGATAGAAGAGTGCCTTATATCGTCAGTAATAACATTCTCGAGGAAGGACCAGCAGCCCTTTTGTATACCCAAGATGACGCCATTATTTTACTCAATGAAAAGTTCTTTACCATGCCATTCATGGAGGAAGCCGATAAACAGCAACTTATGGCCGTTTATTTAGAAGAGCTAGGGCATTATCTTAATTTTATGCGCTGTAAACAAACCAACAACCCGATTTCCTATTGTCAAACCATGACAGATGAGGGGGCCGATTTTAGCGATGGCCTACTAGTAGCATCCGATAATTACCTCACTGACATAACCCAATTAACAAAAAACAGCGCCAATGAACCCAAACAATTTCAACTCGCCAATAATGGCGGCACCTTACATTATGAAACCTGGCCAAGTATGACAGATATACAAACTTGGCTAGCGAAGGAAAACCTGAAATTTCGCTGGCGCTTTCGCCTTGCAGTCGGCTTTAAAAGTCCCTTAGTGGGCACGGGTGGCGCTAGAGCTAGCGTAGCATTGGAAATTCGTTACACCCCTTCTAAATGGGAATCTGATACTGCAAAATATTACGACCAATGCCAGTCCCCCCGATGTGTCAGCCCTGTCAGCTATCTACAGATACGCTTAGCAGATGGAGTCTCTTATAGTACTCCGGAAAAAGATGAGCAAGAAAACGTTAAAAGATTTGGAGGCGCGGTAGGCTTAGCAAGAGGACACTCCATTACATTCCCTTTAGTGAGTACAAAGATAATCAATGATCCCAATCACATCGAAACCAACAACGTTGCATACTTTGACTCCAGCGTAATGAAAAGCAAAGCCAACTACTCATTTAGTTTAAGCCTATATGGCTCAGCTTATGTGCAATTATTTGTAGAAAGGAATCCACTGCCTAAAAATTTAGAGGTCTTCAATAAATTGTACGTTACAGGTTATGCAGGCCTTACGGCTACGTGGTCCTCGATTTATTCCACCACTGATATCGCGGCAGGATTTGCCCTTGGCAGTCTAGGCGCGAGTATTGGCTGCGCGGCAGGCTACATGGCGGCCTTTTATGGACAACCTATTGAAGGGTGTATAATGGGCAGTCAAATAGGTGAGGCCATGGGCGTAATGCCTTATGCATCACTCTCTAAGGCTGCAAAAGCTTCCACCAGTGCAGGATTGATTTTAAGTAATAAAATAAAACTGGGGGGACTATTTTCTAATGCTGTAGAAAGCTCACTCTCAGACTTTGGTTATGATAGCCAAGGCAGTATCGGCATTGAAATACGTAATGAGCTCGTTTATGACCGAGGTTATTCACAATAATCAACTCAACCTCATTCATTAACAGCGTTAAAACCATTTAGTCATCTCAAAAGGCTCTCTGAGATTTTATATCAAGATCTCAGAAAGTCTTTTTAACGTTTTACAGTGAGCGTCCGGCGAACTACGCCTTGCTTAGATTAACATGCCAAGGTAAGAGACTATTGAGATCACAGTTGGGGGGGAGATAGCTGTTCCAAGCAATGTTCGATGTAATCGAACGGCGTTAAGCCATTCGCTCTCGCCGTTTCTATGATGCTGTACAACATAGCACTCACCTCTGCACCACG
>NZ_JAKIKS010000180.1 GCF_023284005.1 Shewanella surugensis | reverse complement strand
CATTTTTAGTCATTGCGATGTTCCTTTTGTTAATTGTTGATCGGCCAAGATCAATTAACAGGTTACATCGCAATGCTTTATCCTCATACACCAGAAACGACTATAGCTCGTCATTTGAATGTATTAGGGCATTATTCGTTTACTTTGGCTGAACAGGTTAAAAAGGGGCATATCAGGTCACTAAATCAGGTATTGAAAAAGCACGATATAGTCTTAGAGTAACTTTTCGTACCGTTGGACCTCAAACCCCTTGTATTATTTCTTAGTGATAAGTTATCGAGGGGAAACATTGATTATATATAACTCTATAGAATTGTCTTATAAAGAAAATCAACAAAATAGGTTACTTCTCACTGGCTGAGTAAATGTGCTACAACACCGCGGTGTATATATACAGGCAAATTTTCTTTGAAAGTCATTCCAAATACAGCAAGCGCGGGGATCAGTGGCTTCGAATCACCTGCTACTGAATACATACAACGGCTATTAAGCTTAGATGAACTTTTGATAGATCATCCAAGCGCCACTTTTTTTGGTCATGCTTCTGGCAAGTCGATGCGCAATGTGGGTATTTTCGATGGTGATATTCTTATCATTGATAGGCATGTCACCATCGAAAATGGCGATGTTGTGGTCGCTAATTACAATGGTGAATTTGTGTGCAAAATTATCGATAGCAATGCATCTACTCTCCGCTAATGATGAACACCTTCCAATGGAGATTCATCAATATGACCAGGCTTTTGCGCCGTAACCCACAAGAACGTTTCATTGCAAATTGTATGATATTCATGAGATTCGACATGATAGCCTATACGTTGTAACTCACTGAATAACTCCGCTGGTTTATTGTGGCTGTAAAAAAGCTCAGTATCTATGAACTTTTTATTACCACTAAATGCTTCAGCACCTGTATATTCCTTAGTTGCATAGGTAAATAGAACCTTCCCTTTAGGTTTTAACCATTTAAACATTTCAGAAAACAGATCTGAATGAAGCTCAGAAGGAATATGAAAAATACTGTAAGTTGCTGTTATAGCATCGAATTGATTTGATTCAAATTCTACTTCCATCATATTGCCTCTGATGGCCTCCATTTTTGGCGCATATTTTGAAGCCAACTCGATCATACGCTCAGAAAAGTCAACTCCGATGACTTTCCAGCCATTATTTAAGAAATAACTGGCAACTGGCTCTCCAGCGCCACAACCAAGATCAAGTAACTTTCCATTTTCTAACTCCAAATTCGAATAAAATAAGTTAAGGATTTCTGATATATCAAATGCCCCCCTATTCACGTCATAAGTATCAGCAAAACTGTTATATGTTTCCCGCAAAAAATCGTTCATATAAATGCCCCCTCCGCCACCCGAAGAGCTATAAATCATTTCTTAATCATGTATAACATAACCAGTTGATTATAAATCAATATTCACCTAAGTGCGAAAACACCAGCAAAACAAAGTGCTCTCCGTTGTTTATGGGGAAGGCGTAAGCTCAATAACATTCTGCTAGATTGAAACAATACGCTTTTTTTAAAGCTATACATAAGATAACAAAAATAAAATCAAGCTGTTCAGGTTTTGATGCCTTTGCTATAAGTAAGCTAACTCTATGCGAATTCGGTGGAGCAACTACAACCCAACGCTTATCTTGTTCCTAACCCCCCTTAATTTTCCTTATCCGCATAAGTAAATTCAAAAGAAGATATACAAAAATAGATTATCTTAAATGTAATTATAATATTTTATGTGGAGGATGGGAATAACACTGCCCTAATGTTAATAATCGAGAAATGTTTAAATTGTTTGCTGGTTTTATCTTCTTGGTTGGTTGCTTTGCATCCATATTAATATTTATTTGTTTTATAGTTATTTATTCTAAATACTAATTTTACCGTTTATTTTTTCGAAAAAACATTAGTGTTTTTTCCAAGGGAATTGTTAATGTTAACGGTGATTTTAGAATTGATTAATTTTATACTCCTAATCCCTCAAGCTAATCCCTCAAGCTAATCAGCCTGCGACTTTTAAGAGCTAAAGACGCTCATTTGGCCGAATGAAATAATGTATAGCTCAATGCCTTTATCTCCCGTATGAGGCGTAGGTTCGTAATGCGTGTAATAAGGTGTCACTTCACTATTTTCAGAAATAGCGAATTAAGGCGCAGTCTAAAGAAACGAACGTTTTTCGAGACTTACAAATATAAGATAAAGACTCCCAGAAATATTGACTCTCTTTATCTCAAAAATACGTCTTGAAAATCAAAATCCCAACAACTCATCTGACTGTTAATTTTTAAGACATTATCACCCAGCATAATTCAAAGTGACACCTTATTACACGTATTACGAACGGGGGCCTCGTTAGCGGCCTATTCAACAAGCTTACGAAGTAGTTGAGTTAATTCAGATTTTTTAAGCTTATTGTGAAAAGGTTTATAGCTGATCCCGATGTCATGTTCGGTGCATAAATTATTATAAATATCAGCAAGATTAATATTGGTTCTGGTTCCCAGCGTATTGAGCATAGCCAGTACCATCTGCATGGGAGATATGTTGCGCATCCGCCGTATGAAATGACATTCTTTGGCTAATTGAGTGATGTTGTTTGAGCTAAGAACACTTGTCAGTTGCTTAGGAATAGCGTTAAAGTTCATCTCGTGCTCTCTCATTTTTGATTAGTGACTCACACTTACTATTCGATCATGAGATGAGCACAACTTCCAGTGTTTATTAAATAATACTTATTTTATCAAATAGTTTCAGCCTGTTAGATTAAGATCCTACGTATGTGTACATAGTGAAGTATTTATATGAAAATTCTTTGATATCATTTTATAATTGTTATTAAATGTAGGAACTCACATTATAAAGGGATTTTAACAATGTTTAATTTACATGAATTCAATATACATCGTCGTAGTTTCATAAAAACGTGTGGAAGTGGCGCCGCTATTACCTTAACGATAACCAGTTTACCCTCATTATTAATGGCGAATAAAGTACAAGCCAATGAGCTAGCGCTCGATAGTCATTCGCTTAATTGGGCGCCAACGCCAGGTAAAGCCGACTTCAGGATTGATGGGTTAAGTAAAGTTTTGGGAAATAAAGTGTTTGCCCGTGACTTTAGATCTAAAGATTTAACCCGTTATGGTTGGCCAGACAACACCGTTAAAGAAGAACGTGTTGTCTATGCCTTACGCACTAATACCATTGAGTCAGTGATCAGTAGTTACAACCTAGATATGTTGCCGAGCCATTTACAGCCTCTTGTGGTGGTTGATGCAACTAAAATAGCAAAAAGCCATATAGATTTATCGGGCGATGTATCCGATGGTTTATTTGTAAGGTTAGGGGAGTCAGCATTATATTATGGCCAACCGGTTGCCATGCTTATTTTTAAAAATGCAGTAATTTTTCGAAAAGCAAAAAAAATACTGCAATTTAGCAAAAATGTCATTCAATACGCCAATAAGGTGTCACTTCAAGAGTCTAAAACTTATGAACCTACTTACGATTACGTTAAAGATGAAAGTGTGAACTTTAGCTATGTTGCTAAAAGTGCCGATGAATATAACGATAATTATAGAAATGTTCAAAATGATGTATTTAATGAAATGGCTAGTAAGGTAGCGGAGGGTGATTGGAAAATTTATAGCCGAGCATTTGAAACGCAAGTGATGGATCCGATGTTTATGGAACCAGAGTCAGGCTTAGCTTGGTTTAATCAAAGTAATAATAGCCTTAATTTATTATTAGGAACCCAGTCACCTACGGGTGATATTAAAGAGGTAGCCAAGCTTTTTAGTGATAAAAAATGTGCATTCAAAGTGAAGGCTGTTGATTTAATTTCTTGTTATCCAGGAGGCGGTTTCGGTGGCCGATACAAATCTTATTTTACCTTATATTTAGCTGTTGTTGCCCCATTTGCTGATGGTCATCCCGTGCTTTGGCATCATGACCGCTTTGAACAGTTTCAAATCGGGATTAAAAGACATCAAACATGGGTCGAAGAGGCTATATACTTAAATAAACTAGGAAAGATAAAAGCGTTAAGTGCTAGTTTTACGCTTGATGGTGGAGGAAGAAAAAACTCAAGTCCTTATGTTGCCCAGTTAGCAGCGTTAAGCTCCTGTTCTGCATACAAAATACCTAAAGCAATCGCTAAAGCTCAAGCACTCGACACTCCACACCTCATTGGTGGTGCTCAACGAGGCTTTGGTGGGCCACAAGCTTTTTTAGCCATTGAAACATTGTTAGACGAAGCCGCCATTGAATTAAAGATTGATCCCATCGTATTACGACGAAATAATCTCCTATCGAAGACCGACACGATTGTCACCGGAGGACCGATTGTACAGGATTTACAACTCGAACCTATTTTATCAGCTTTAGAAAAACAGCCTTTGTGGCAAAACCGTTTTAATAATCAGCAAGCATACAAAGAAAAGGGCTTGTTATACGGTGTTGGTTTTGCTTTATCAAATCAAGCCTACGGTACTAGTGGCGATGGTATGTTTGGCGGTATTTCCATTGAAATAGATGGCAGCATAACGGTAAGAACACCTTACGTTGATATGGGGAATGGTGCAGCTACAGCATTAGGGTTAGCACCAAGTCACTTTATTGGTCAAAATGCTAGCAGCATAAAAATGGGTGATGCAGGGTATTTTGATGCGCTTAATTTAACGCAAACCGACACCAGTAGTGATAAATATGTACTTAAAGGTTCAGGCTCATCAAGTGCATGTTTAAGCGCTTTTCAGCAATATCATGCCGTACAATATGCGGCAATGCCCTTATTAGTCAGTGCAATAGCACCTGCAATTTCAAGCATTTTAAATGAAACAATAACCTACGATAAAATTTCATGGAAAGACGGAACCGCAGTTGTGGCTGGTGTTGCCGGCAGAAATATTCCATGGCAAAAAATAGTAAACGCTATTTTTACATTAAACTTACCGACACAAGCAGCAATACATGCGACGACCATCGGTGAATTTGCTCACGCCGATTATAAATTCTCTGCAACAAAATCACTTAATTTACCAATAGATTATATTGCCTTAGGAACATCTGAAGTAACGTTATCGACAGTCCCAAGAACCAATTTAGTTAATCCTCCCAGCATTAATTCAAGGTTTGGTCGTTATGCTTATTCACCTTGTGCATCTTTACTCTCAGTAACCGTTGATGAAAAAACGGGTCATGTATCGGTAAAAGAGTGCATTAGTGCATTGAGTGCGGGGGTTCAGCATTGTCCTGAAATCGTTTCAGGTCAGTCGCAAGGCGGTATTGCCATGGCTATGGGATACGCTTTATCAGAAGATTGCCCAAGCACAAATAATGGACCTGGTAATGGTACTTGGAACCTTAACAAATACCGGTTAATGAAATCAGCAGACATTCCAAAACAGGAATTGATTATTATTGAACCAGCAAAAAATGAGAAAACCGCTCGCGGTATTGCTGAGTCGGTAATGTGTCCAGTTCCTGCGGCAATATTAAATGCAATTGCTATGGCAACCGGACATCGCTTTACCAAACTGCCAGTTACTCAAAAATTAATCAAGGAAGCTTTATCATGAATGATCTAAATAAAAAAATAACATTTCATGTAAACGATATCAAAGTTGAAGTTTCAGCAGATGAGGCAGATACCGCATTAGTCGATTATTTAAACGATGATCTATCTCTTACCGGTACCAAGTTTTGTTGTGGCATTGGTGAGTGTAAAGCATGTAGCGTAATGACCTCTACCAGCAAACACGGGGTTAAAAATAAAACCTTAGCATGTTTAACGCCGGTTAGTTTTATGAATGAAATGCATGTTTATACCGTTGAAAGTTTATCTGAAAATGGTAAACCTAACGATTTACAAGCTGCTTTTTTGAAGCACTTTTCTTTTCAATGTGGTTATTGTACATCTGGATTTTTAATGTCAACAACCGTTCTTATTGAGCGCTTAAAACAAAATCCCGTTAGCCAAAGCAATTTAGATAAAATGATCGATCAATATGTAGGGGATAATATTTGTCGATGTACCGGGTATGTTCGATATTTAGACGCTATTAGAGAAATAGCTAAGCCATATACGCTGGAGCATATCTCATGAATAACGTGATTAAGAAGAGCTCAATAGTGACGAGTGGCTTGTATGGTGTTAAGCAAAAAAAAGTGACTGTATTTCTCTCGTTAATTATTATGCTAATGGCTTGTGGTAACGAAACCGAAAATGCAGCAAGTAATAACCAGGTCATACAAACGCAAAACATTCTTGAATATGGCCAGCAATGTACTGCGTTAATTGGCCAAATTCCTGCCTTTAATTGTAATGACGGTACCATAGTGCCTATAACGATAGATGGTGAAGAACCCATAATCTATACACACAAAATGGAGTGTGACAATCCATCAATGTTGCCTTATTCAAAAGATACCTTTGGTCAATGTACGCCATATTCTCGTATTTTAGATTTATCCTATGATGATGTGCAAATTTCAGCCTTTTGTCGCAGAGAGCAATTACGTGATAAAGACAGTGAGTTTTATGATGAAATTGATATCATTTTACATAGTACAAGCAATGGGGATACTTGTTGGTTTCATACAGAGGTAATGGCTGAAAAAAATAATGAAAAAACAGGCATTGATGGTAAACGTGTACCGCCACCTAATGAAGTCACACCACCAAAAGGTCATGTGTCTGCGCTTGATTTTTGGTGGCAGCCAAAAGAAACTGTCACTAACCAATGTGGCAATTGTCATGATGCTGACCCTTTTATGTATAGCCCTTATCTTGGTCAGGTATGGCATGAAGTGCCTACCGATCCTCTAGGTTGGTATAATAACCATGTAGGTCCTGACTTTAGTAAATGGACAGTATCGAGTGCTATTATGCCTGAAGGAAATACATGTACGGGCTGTCATCGTATTGGCAATATTGATAGTTGTCCACATAATGTTAAATTAGAAAATGGTAAAGTAGTAGTGAGAAGTGCCATTTTATCTTCAGCAGGCATGCAAGAAATAGAAGGCGGAAATGAAATTGCTAGTTCATATCCTAATAGCCATTGGATGCCCGTTAATAATTTTCATAGCGAAGCTTTTTGGGGGACGGTCTACAAAGACTCAGTAATCCAACTGCTTTCATGTTGTGAGGATTCAGAACAAGATCAGTGTCAACTTACTCCAATTACAGGAAAACCATAATTTTAATAAGAGGTGATTTCTGAATATTAATCCCTGTTCTATCGCAAACTCAAATTAAAGTGGCTAAAAATGAAGGGGACACTGCCCTTCAGATACAATTATCCCGCTAAAGCGTAAAACTGCTCCCATGGGGTCATGTTGCAGGACAAGATCACGAAGCTTTACCTTGACTTAACTTTGTGATCTTATACTTATTGATCCTAGGCAGTACTTTCGGACACTCGGCTAAGTGAGTAAAATCACTAACCGAGGTATAATATGATGACAAAGAAAATACGCAAAATACACACAGATGAGTTCAAGAA
>NZ_JAKIKS010000179.1 GCF_023284005.1 Shewanella surugensis | reverse complement strand
CATCGGGATCAATTAAAACTCGGAATGTAGATAGTGCCTTGGGCACGGACTTAAGCCCTTTTAGGGCGTCACCCAAATAAGCCTCCGGCTTTGCCGGAGGTAAGTTAACTTACTTAACCCAAAGGCTTTATTATTCTTTAGTCTGTTTTTACCTCAATTTACTACAGGAACAGGTTCGCTTTCGATGCAAATTTTAATACTTGGTCTTATGCTAAGTTGTTTTGCTTTATTAGTTAATTCTATTTTTTCTATAATATTTAGTAAGTTCGGAAAATTAGTTGGTAATAAATTAAATTTAGGTCGCCACATAGAGGGTTTATTAGGTTTTATCTTTTTAGGGCTTGCAACTCGCTTAGCAACGAGTAAATAATGAGATGCTAACAAGAAAATAAATAAGGGTACAAAACAGTTGGCTGCGTTTCACATTTTAGCCAACAATTACTTAGCCTGTTATTTGGGCGTTAGTGCAACTTAGATAAGGAATCGATTTGAAAATTGTTCAGTTTTTAATTTTTACTGCGAATGAATTTGGACAGCCACAATTATTTTTCATATTTTGAAGACTGGCGTATCTAACTAAAACCTGATAAATTAATAAAATACAGTATATTAGCAATGTGTCTGTTTTTTGATAAGTGCACTGGTTCGCTTATTAAGTAAGAGCTGATGCGCACTAGATAAAGGTTAGTTGCTAATCAGCCTATAGGTATAAAACGAAATTATGGACGATAATTGGCAGCCTATTCTCGGCTTAGTATCTGAATTGAAAAAATGTGATGAACAAAACTTCACTACAGCCTCTCTTGCAATGGCATTCATTTGTATTGATGCATTAGCTAGTCTTGGTCGTGCTGCTAATAAAGAAAGGGTTACACGCTCTGATTTCAAAAACTGGGTCAATACTCATTTAATCGCCCATGAAAGTCAGCCATACAAATATCGCGGTAAAGATGTTTATGCTGCTCGATGTGCTTTTCTTCATAGCTATGGTTCTAAAGCCGAGCTTCACGATCAAGATCCAGATACTATCAAGTTTGCTTACCATGATGGTGGCAAGCATGAATACAAACCTGAAATCGAAAAAGGCCTAGTTCTAATAGGGGTAAAGTCTTTCGTTAACGATGTGGTTTACGCAGTAGAGTCTTTTTTAAAACTTTGTGCTGAGGATTCAGAACTACGAAATAGAGCTCAAGCTCGTTTACCTCATGTTTTAAATACGATGCCATTCCCTTCACAATGAATAGGGCATATAACCAACCAATCAAGTTAGCTCCCTACGGTCGCCAGACGGCATTTCATGCCGCCGCTTAGTTAGGGGGCGTTAGGCGCACAAGGAGGTTTAGTGGATCTTAATCAAGTGACATTACCAGTCAAAAACATGGATGAAGCCACAGCGTTTTATTTAAAACTTGGGTTTACCCAAATTGTTGATACTGCTCATTATGCTCGTTTCGAATGCCCTGACGGAAACGCAACGTTTTCACTTTCGCTTGAAACGGGTCGTTTTTTAAATGGCGTCGTCATCTATTTCGAACATGAAAAACTAGATCAATGGGTATTGGATCTACAATCTATTGGCATCGAGTTTTACCAAGAGCCAACAGATCAACGTTACCTGTGGCGTGAAGCAATATTATACGATCCATCAGGTAATAAAATTAAACTGTATTGGGCTGGAGAAAATAGGCTAAATCCACCATGGCGAGTCGATAAGCGAGAATAACAGAGACATCCACAATGATGGCACATCACACTCTGCTCAACTTGTTCTAGGGGCAAAAAGGTGATTAGTGCCGAGAACATAGAACGCCTTGCTACAAGTGACTGCTTTTAGCAAGGCGTTAGAGAGCAATATAAATGTTGAGTCTAGGCATAGCATGATAAAAAAACTTGATCATTCGAATGAAGACGTTGCCAAGCAGATTTTTACTGTTTTTCAAAATGCTTATAAAATTGAAGCTCAACTTATTGGAGTTGTTGATTTTCCCCCACTATTGCGGGGTGTTAAAGATATCGAAAATTCAACAACACGGTTTTATGGCTTTATTGACAATGAATGTCTCGCTGCAGTGATAGAGATTACTATAGAAGATCAACATTTAGGCATTGATAGTTTAACGGTTGAGCCACATTATTTCAGGCAAGGTATTGCCAGAAAATTAATAAACTATGTTCTAGAGCTAATTGATTTTTCAGAAGCTATTGTAGAAACCGCTGTTGTAAACTTGCCTGCAATAAAGTTATACAAGCAACATGGGTTTGTTGAATGTAAAAGATGGACGCCATCTCATGGTATTGAAAAGTTAGCCATGTCGGTTGGGTCTGCTCTCTAACTAACCTGAACTCGGGATAAGCCGCGTCGCTGAATACCGCTATTTTTGCCCCTATCTGTGTTGGAATGACGAGTAATAGCGGGCTATTGCAGTCGAAACTCCGCCTTGATATCGACAATAATGTCGACACTCAGCAGGAAATGAGAGGGTAAACTCATCAGGTAATCCGTAATGGCATGATTTATAATTGAATAAAAGTAATCCGGACACTCATTATTCCGAGTTCAGGTTAACCTATGGCGTCAATCATTTATTTTCATCCGCCTTTTCTTCCCACAGGGTACCATTTCATAACATGACCGGATCTCCCTTTTGTCGGTGATTGAGATAACACAATCGATTTTATCTTTACAGACGACCAGAGACGGCAATAGATCTTTAAAAAGTGTGATCATGTGATGGCGTATAATGGCTTGTTGGTGATGAAATATGACGCTAAGGCAGGTAGATCTTAGGGCTCCGAAGTAGGCGGATAAGGGTAAAGATAACAACAACATTTTCTTAAACGGGTTATACTAAAGCGATAATGTTGCGCATCATATTGAAATCTATGGTAGTATTGTTAAAGGATAAGCTGCAGCCTAGTCTGGCTTATCCAGATGATCACCGTTCATGGACATAATCGAACGGCTAAGGGGCGCTATGCGCCTATCAAGGGGTAAATTCAACGATTAGAAATTTTGGGCAGCATTATATGATAACTATCGAGCAAAGGGCTTACTGGACACCCAGGGACAGCACTTTGACAATGCGAGAAAAATCATTGGTCACTTGCCAACTGCAACTCGATCAAAAACCCAATCCAATACGAGTGGTGTCAGCGATTCAGACCGAACTCGAATGGCAATTAAACGAGATGGAGGTCGACGATCTGGAAATGGTAGCGTTACACCTATCAATGAACACGCAGGAACCAGTGGAGATAGCCGAAATGTTAGTGGGGGCATCGCACGTCAATGAGATATTATTCAAGGTGGATTGGTCGAAGGAGTCGACGTTGTGGATCCCTGATATGACCGTGGTCAAGGAAGCAAAAGAGCTGGAAGTGGAGGATTATTACCCTTTTTATTAACCAAGCCGACACTCTCTATCGCAGGCGGGAGCCTCGCCTGCGCCCTAAAAACACCCACCAAAGTCACTAAGTAAATGAGTTTAAAGCCGAATGTCAAGCGTGAAGCGCTAAGGCACCCAGTGCGCCGAGATAAATCGGTAGGTTCTTTATTCGAGAAAGTGCAGGTGAAAGTCCTCTGCTTATTCTTTGCTCGTGATGAGGTTTATAAACCGTTAATACCCCGAGTTATGGTTTTTTAGCCGTAAGGCGTTGGCTGTTATAAAAAAGCGCGCTGATCTTGTTGGGTGAAGGGGAGCGTGAGGTGGACTTCGTCGAGATCACAGGTCCTGGCGGCCTTGGGACTTTTGCATCCAATTGGGCTGACCGGAACGAACAAGTTCCATGGAAAAATTAAGGTGGCTATCTTGTTGTTAACACTGGTGGCACTCAGCACGTCACTTTTATATCTAGCCCAATCACGTCGGGGAAGGATAATGGAAAATATCAATGGGACACCAGAGTGTGTAACGCCATGGCGTCGAAGTACGATGCCTCTAATTCCACTTGGCATCGCTATCGAGAGGCGGGTCCCACAATTTTTGATCAATCGATGATGATCGTCGTCGACGATTGGGGAGTCGATAATGCACCAAAGAAGAGTTGCAGCCTTGAAGTGATGCCACCCAGCATTAACGGTTACGCCTTACCGCTTCTTTGTTAAAGAGCGTATGTATTTTATGATGGATATTTTCTGTGCCTTGCTTACTTTCATTGGCTGAGGTAGATTGTTATTTCGACTTTTTTATTTTTTATGCTAGTGGTGAATCTCATAGTATGAGTACAATCTCAATAATCATGAATATCGTTCGACTCCGTGGGTGGCTCCTTTTATTTAGCGGCCATTAACCCTTTTCTGTTTTGGCTGCGGAGATCCCGTAACCAAGACATGTCTCCGTAGCCTCTTTTATCGAGGCAAAAATGAACAAACACCCTGTCGTTAAATCGTTAACATCCACACGATATGCGTTTATGTTGGCATTTATTGGCACACTCTTATTTTCTCTTAAGCCTATTTTTGTCAAGTTAGCCTATCAATATCCGGTTGATAGTGTCACTTTGATGACCTTAAGGATGTTGTTTTCTCTTCCTTTTTATCTTTGTGTTGTGTATATATTGCATCGATATTCAAACCAAGAGCGTGAGTCTTTAAAAGGAGTGCTTTTACCGACCATCGGTATTGGAGTATTAGGTTATTATCTTGCTAGTCTGCTGGATTTATATGGGTTGACGTATATTTCTGCGCAGCTCGAACGTTTGGTCCTTTTTGCCTATCCTACTTTGGTGGTTATTTTTGGCGCCATCTTTTTTAGAAAGAAGATCAAGCTTGTAATGTTGCTGTTGTTGGGGATAACTTATACGGGGATTCTAATCATTTTTATCAATGAAATTGAGTTGCAAGGGGATAAGGTTTTGTTAGGCAGTTCATTCGTTTTAGCCAGTGCACTGGTGTTTGCTTTTTATCTACTGTTGAGCAAAAGACAAATTGAAAAAATAGGCAGTGAAATGTTTACCTGCATTGCGATGCTGGGGGCGAGTGGGGCGATATTACTGCATTTTTCTTTAACCCATTCTCTGGAGGCTTTACGTGTTCCTTTTTCAGTATTGGCATTAAGTTTATCGATGGCAATAGTGTGTACTGTTATTCCTACTTTTCTGATCAGTCGAGCCGTCGCTGAATTGGGGGCTGATCAAGTGGCAATTGTTGGCACCTTAGGACCTGTACTGACCACGATTTTGGCGGTAAGCATATTAAATGAGACATACACTATTTATTATGGGCTGGGAACTTTGTTGGTTATTTTAGGGGTGGGGTTGTTGGGGCGAGTGAGTAAAACGTAATAAACATTGCGATTAGAGTTAGCTTGATTTTTAGGGAACGATAATCAAGATATCTGTGATCATGTCGAATATTTGATTGTTTACAGAAATTAAGGTCTTTAAAACGAATGAGTGAGTGTTGGCTTGATAAGGATAGCAATTGGTTACTTAACATAAGACCCAGAAAGCCATTCGATTTCTGAGTCTATTTGAGTTTTTAACATGTCAGTATATGTTGCTTATTACTGAGATCTTGGATTCATGTTTGGATGGGTCATTATCATGCGATGACAAAGATTAATCTAATTTATTCAGTCGTGCTTTATGGATTGGGTCTTTTAAGATGCTAGAATCCATTGCGTTGTGTACTTGTTCCTTAGCATGTTGTGCAGAATACCACATAGCATCACCAGTAAGTTTCACAAGAAGTCCTATACCTGGTATGCCAACACCTACGGTTTCAAGGGCATTGGAAACGTGATGTACTACAGAAGCGACAGATGCGCCAGAACGGATCGTTCCGGCTGCTGCATCGGCTATATGAACGGCAAGCGCTTTATAATCGCCATGTTTTAAATCATCATGTGATTCTTTCATTGCCGTTAAGACCTCTGTGACGGCAGTACTTAAGGCCTTCGGATCTAAAGTATGTGTTGCCATTTCGAAGCCCGTACTGGCAAGATCTGGGGTGTGGTGAATTGCGGTATGAACGATTTTATGCAGTTTTTCGTTCATTACATCCATTGTACTAGGCTTGAATGCTTTACCATCACTGCCAAAGCCAATAATTCGATCGCTAAGGTTTTCTTTTTTATTTGTAGTCAGTTCCGTATTGTCTTTTGGATAAGCCACTCGCAACCTGAGTCCATTACTGTTTGATTCGTTGTTGTATGAACGAACAACATCGACCCATGACTCCCGTGAAAACTCCAATTTAGATTGAGTCAGTTCATTGATATTTTCGAAAGTTCGGTTTTCTGGATGAAGATTACTTGCTAGATCAAATGTTTTAGGTGTGAGGCTTTTACTGAGTGATTGACTACTAGAAACTCCGGTCAAACCTTGAGAAATAGATGTCGTTGTTGTTGATGATGATACAGTCGGTGATGTAGTTGATGTAGTTGATGTTATAGGTAAAGGCATAATGACTCCGTGTGATAAGGTGAGTTGTGATTTATTCTTAATAAGGTAAACGGGTGACGTGCATGGTGAGTACTTGATTAATGGCATCGACTTTTTCATGAAAAGACTTAATAAGCATGCCTAAATTTTGTGGTGAGTGTAGGCAGGAAATATCGACTAAGGCTTTAAGTTCATACCCTGTTGTGGCTTTAACGAGAATGGCTTGCTCTAGTTCTAATAAGGGGATGGGCTCTTGTAAAATAATGAATAGTTCAGATGCTTGTTGAGTGATAAAGTCAAATGTTAAATCAGTAAAAGCCGACCATAGCCATAACCTGTCATCTTCAATATTAAGTGTAATACTGGGTAGTGAATCGAATTCAAGGTGGATACTAGAATGAGAGTGAATATTTGTCAGTTTATCAGCAGGGCATCCCAGCGAAATCAGCGCTTGCTCAACTAAGTACTTTAAGCTTTGGTGATAGTTTTGTGAGAAAGAGAGAGGACTTTGTATTTGCATGTATAAGCTCCATTACAGGTGTTCTAATATTAATCAAAGCGCTTAATAGATGATCAATCTATCACTTTGGTCTAAGATGATGATATTAAAAAACAAAGAAAATTACATTTAACTGGTAAGATGAGTTGACGGTTTCTTTCGTGTATGAGTGATTTGTTTCCATCCCTTAGATATTGATCTTATTTCCTCTCGTTCAGATATATTCAAGTGCTTAAATTACTTTTTTACGGGGTTCTGTATGTCAAACTGGCTTGGTATATCGTATGGCGCTGATTGCTGATTGCTGATTGCTGATTTTTGAGTTTTGAAAACGCTATTTGATGAATGTCCAAACATGGCAGATGATAACAACCTAAATTTACTGACTTTGTCAGTGACAGCTGAGTGTGACTGGTAGGTGAATCGATGTAGCACTTGAAAAGTGCCTCAATTAATCCTGCCTATTTTACCGATGATACCGTTTGTCTCATCGTATTCGATAGCGCTGAATGAGAATGTGAAACGAGAATACTGACTAGAGAGTTTTTGCTGGGTATTTTTCTTAAAGTGATAAGCGCTTATCGAACGAGTGGATCAATGCAGGGCGGGAGCATACTTTGTCGGATAATTAACCAAAGAAAACTTTTGCCCTGTAATCATCGTCCCAACTCGCCTTTTTTAGCTTATTTCGCTGACTTGGCGCACC
>NZ_JAKIKS010000178.1 GCF_023284005.1 Shewanella surugensis | reverse complement strand
CGATTATATCGCACACTGTTTGGAACAATTATCCTCTCCCAACTGCGACCTCAATAGTCTCTTACCCTGGCACGTTAAACTAAGCAAGGCGTAGTTCGCCGGACGCTCACGGTTGACCGATCATTTTCATATGCGCTTTGAGGCTGAATTAGCAACGGCTCTTGATGCTTGCAATACATTTCATTCTTTTGAAAAGTTTGCCGAAAGACTCTTTTACCAAAATTAATTGAACAGGGATTTCAGCAAGTAGGGGTTGCTACTATTAGAAAACGCCGTTTACCCTTAAAAACAGTACGTTGGTCAATTGTTGGTATGAGCTTATTTAAACAGCGCTCAGTATGAGATATTGCAACCCAGATGAATATAGCTAAATCAGAAATAAAAAATAGCTGTCTATGTGCATTTCATTTGGGCTTGGGTAAATAAGTGTCCAGTAAGACAAAGGCTATTACACATTGATAATTTGATCGGTTTGACCATGCGTGATTGGTGTGATTTTGAACAACTATATCTCCAGGGAATAACTGTGTTTCACCATCATCTAACACCATGAATATACTCCCAGAAATAACAATCCCATAGTCTAATGAATCCGTATTATGCATTAATGGATGCCGGGGGTTATCACTCGCAAAATCGAGAGTATCGAGAAATGCTTTACTGCGATTGGTACCCATGGATTCCAGTTTATCAAGAAATTCCTTTTCCGGTGGGAATCTTGTAATTCTTAAAATGCTTTCTCCATTAGAAGGGCTCAATGCGATATCTATATTTTTAGTAACATCGGTAAAGCCAGGTTCGGGATGGTTTCCGTATTTGGTCATCCAAACGTTGTCATATGAAAGGCCTGGTAATAAATCATGCGAAGGCACAACTGTATTCGTAACTTCTGAGTCGCTTGCAATGTAGGAGTGACCTTCCGCATTAAATGCTGTTACTATTCTTCTTGTCATGAACATTATCACTTCAGTAATATATATTTTGGACACAAAGGGCTAACTGATTATCGAGTGTGATGTTTTTCAAGATAATTGGCACTCTTTACTTAAATTTTACGCTACCTTTTCCGTGTCTTCGTCAGACGCTTTATCTAGGTTCAACATTACCGTGTCTATGGGTTCACAATTCCTTATCCCATTAGGCCAACACATGGATTTATTGCAATGCTAATACATAAGATCTTTTAATATTAATTAGTTAGATCGGTAACTTTGATGTATACCAAGCCCAGTAAAACGATTTAGGACACCACAAGCGATCATTATTTCCATTTTCCTAACATGAAGTCTATTACCAAAAGTTCCTTTTATCACGCTGCATCACCATCTCCGATACATTCCATTTCCCGTATTCATGTTATCGTTACCAAGCTACCTAGCCCTTCGCGACAATCTCTATCATAGTACAAATTCTCTCGTGGTGGGATAGCAATGCCTTATACCGTCTCCCCAAGTCCCAGCTTGGTTGTCTGCATATACTGCAATAAGCACTGAGACTCGGGGGTGTTTGAGGCTTGTAAGCCTTTCACAACGCCTTGTTGATCGGCAAGGCTTCGCTGCTGTCCTAATTTTTGCTTACCTTGCCAATTGATGATCTCGATTTTAAAGGCCACGATCCCCGCCAAAAGCCGCTGCCGATATTCAGGAGTCGAAATATCATTATCGACTAATAATGACGGTTCAAATTGCGCAAATGTTTTCTCCATCACCTCAAGAGTCTGTCTATCATCAAGCAACTGTAGCCTCCCTTTTACCTGAACGGCTGCATAATTCCATGTCGGTACATTGGGTGTCGTGTCATACCAACGCGGAGAGATATAGGCATGGGGACTGTTAAAAACAACCAAGACCTCTTCACCATCCAACTGCCGCCAATGCGGGGTTGCCCGAGCAAAATGGCCATAGAGACTCCCCTTTATCCCGTCGTCTCGCTCAAATATTAAGGGTAAATGCGTGGCGGCTAAATCGGAAGCCACTGATGAGACTAAGAGCCCAAAAGGATCCGTCCCGATTAATGCCTGCATGTCCTTTATCTTCATTACACTCTTTGCTGTCATTTAAACCTCCTGATGACAAAACGCCATAACCTCATCATTAAACGACAGATGTCGGCAACGCGGCCATTATCAGCAATCGTTCTTTAACCCTGGGCCACTCAGTATGAAAATGCTAAAAAGCGCGGTATTACGCAGCGTTCCATCATCTAAAATACGCTGATGCCTTAATATCCCTTCAAATGTCGCACCAAGCCTTAAAATAGCCAGCCTCGATTGCTGATTGTTTTCATGGGTTTTAAACTCGACACGAATCGCTCCTAACGCTTCAAAAGCATGAGTCAATAGTAATAATTTAGCTTGAGTATTCGCGTAAGTACGATGAAATTCAGGCTTTATAAACGTAAAGCCAATTTCAAGATTACGATCCTCTGCACGAATAGAGCAAAATCGAATGCTGCCAATCAATACTTGGGTCTCATTATCGATGATCACAAACGGCACATGCTCCCCTCTTGCTTGCGCCGCCAAAGACGTTTCAATCCAAGCTGTTATACTCACTAAAGAAGCGCAGTGATTGGGCTGTACCCATCGCCAAAGTTGACTCGCGCGGCCCGCTAAAAGCAAAGCATTCGCATCTTGCATCACCATCGGCCTCAGGGTGATTTTATCCAACGTTAGACTTAAAGGTTTTACCACAAAGGAAGAGCCATTTAAGGCACAGGAAGAGCTCAATAAGGAAGAATTAAGTGTCGTCATCATAACACACCTCTAGAAATGAACGTGTTATCATCTTCACTCAAAACTGGTATAACATTAACGACCAGATATTATATTTTAATTAGACCAGTTTGAATAATTCAATGAGATGAAAAAATCATAATCACTTTTATTTATAAAAAGCTCATTGCTGACATCAAGGAAAGCCCATGACATCACTGGTATTACAGTTTAACAATACAATCCATCCACGCTTCTTACGGATCGCGATGAGTATTAAGCACGCCATACAATCAGGGCAATTACAACCGGGTGAAACCTTACCGTCAACACGGCTCCTCGCCAAACAAGTTAATAGTCATCGCCATACCGTCATGACAGCTTATCAAGAACTCATCGCACAAGGTTGGCTCACCTCCATCGAGCGTAAAGCCTATCAAGTGAATCAAGACTTACCGATTGAAAACAGCCAGCAGTCGCCCAACTCGGTTAACCCATCCGCCGCAACATTCCAATGGTCATTGAGTCCTAATGTCTTTACCAAAGCCACGGGGCAGCGACATGACAAACAACCCGCCCATGAGTTTCACTACAATTTTGCAGGCGGACAAGCCGATCTCAGTCTGTTTCCTTTTCAAGAGTTTAAAACTTATCTCAGTGACAGCTTAGTCAGACCTGATTTAACAGAATTTTATTACGGCAAACCCGCTGGGACGTCACTCTTTATTGAGCAAATGACGGCTTATTTACGAAAAGCGCGAGGCATAATGAATAAAGACATTATCGTAGTGAATGGCTCCCAAGAAGCCCTATATTTATTATCTCAAGTCCTATTAACCCCTGGCGATCATGTCGCGGTAGAGTCTTTAGGTTATCAGCCCGCTTGGCAAGCTTTTCAATCCGCAGGCGCAGTATTAACCCCCATCAAGCAGCATAATAAGGGTATCGATATTGAGGCGTTAACAACACTTGTTGAACGTCAATCCATTAAGCTTATTTACCTCACCCCACTACACCAATACCCCACGACGATAACCTTACCCATAGCGGAGAGAATGGCCATCTATCAACTGGCGGCTCAACATAATATTGCCATTATTGAAGATGATTATGATCATGAATTTCATTATGACAGCCAACCACCGACCCCAATGGCGAGCGACGACCCCCAAGGTTTGGTTATTTATTTAGCGACTTTTTCAAAAATAATGTTTCCAGGTGGCCGGTTAGGCTTTATGGCGATTGATAAAACATTAACCCCTGCTTTATTACACTACCGACAGATCATGAATCACAAACCCAATGTGCTCATGCAGCAGGCGGTAGGCAAATGGATGCAAGCAGGCGCTTTTGAACGTCACTTACGAAAAATGACCAAAATATATCATCAGCGTCGCGATCACCTCGTTTCGCTCTTAAATGCTTATAACCTCCAGAGCCTTAAACCCGTTAATTTTATTGTGCCTGCAGGCGGCATGGCGCTTTGGCTTGATGTCGGAGATAACGCTGAAGCCCTTGAGACATATTGTGATCAGAACGACATTTACCTGTTATCCGAAAAACACTTTCAGCTCAACCCTCAAAAGAGCGTAAATCATCATGTTCGCATTGGTTTTGCTGGGATGAGTCAAGAGAAATTACAACAAGGCTTAGGGATCATACTCAATTTTATAGACTCTCACCCTCACTCTGAGTCAATGGCTGCGTCAATTGTGGAGCATGTATAGACTTTCACTATAATCAGTTCAAGTCCTTTTTTACAACCATGGATACCGCAATGAATAAAGGTGCCCTTATGAACCCTGTCCAGTCTCATGTTTTTACCGCCAGTGATGGTGCAAAATTACACTACTTAGAAGCAGGTCAAGGTGAAACCTTATTATTATTGCCCGGTGGTGGCTTCTCTGCCGACATATTTCAACACCAGATGGAGGCTTTTAGTCAAGACTATCGGGTGATCTCACTGGATAAGCGCGGCCATGGAAAGTCTGAAAAGGTCGATTTTGGCTATCGTATTGCTCGCTTTGCTCATGATCTACACGACTTACTGACGACCTTAGCATTAACACAAGTCACTATCGTCGGTCATTCACTCGGCGCGGCCATGGTGTACAATTACATCGACTTATTTGGCCATCAATCTATCAAACAATTCATCATTGTCGATGAACCCGCCGTCTTACTGGTCAACCCCGCTTGGTCTGACAGTCAAAAGCAGCAATATGGTGCTATTTACCCAGCTGCTGAGCTACATGGATTAACCAATGGTTTCCTTAATGAAGATAATAATGAACTCAGCCAAAACATCGTCAATGCCATGACCACCTCCTACGCCACTCAAACTCAAAAAGACTTTATCTTAAGCTGTATGGACATCCCAGGAGATGCTGCGAGTCAGTTATATTTAAATAATATTTGTCAGGATTACCGCGATATTCTTAAAAAGCTCAACTTGCCCGTTCTCTTTATCACAGGCAGAGCTAGCCTGCATCCTTGGCAATCACACCAATGGATGCATGAACAAGTCTCGGGCTCAAAGTTATTTGTATTTGAAGAACAACAAGGGGGTAATCACTTTATGATGGTTGAAAACCCCAATCTGTTTAATCGAATCGTGCTAGATTTTATAAAAAACAAATAGTCATTTAAGATGATGTATTATTCTGTTAATACTCTAGAATGACGTAAGAAACTATATTCTTCACGCACTTGTTGGGCCAACTTCTTCGTCATTGGAGTCTCAACAAATGATGTTTCATCCGTTTCACTGCCCACACCATTAGAAGTAATAATACCCGTTAAATTCTCTACATCACTAAAACTTAGCCCTAACTCCTTTCTTGCACTTTCATTATTTAGTAAGTAGCTAGCATCTGATTGAAATCCAGTTAAAACCAATAAGTCACTATTATCTATTTCACTCTGTATTTCGTCTAATGTTCTAACACGGCATTTAGATACACCTTCCGACACCCAACAATCCATCACCAAAGATTGACCTTTACTTTCATTATTGGGTTCAACAACCATCACTACATGACTCATATAACCAAATGATAAAACATCGCCTGCTTTCAATTCAGGCAGTTCACTCTTATCAGTAAATATTTCTTTATTATCAAATCCAATACCTAATAAATTAAAGTTAAACTCTTGATCATACTCATACTCATCTACCATAGTGCTTTTATTGCTTAATGCATTTTCTTTCGTCGCCGAAAAAATATCATCATTGCCAGTTTGTTTGGCATATTGCATTAATGCATATACAACCGCTTGCTCACATTTAAATGCTTTAGGCATTTTAGTCGGATATTGAAGATCTAACGCTTTAATTGATTTACTATCCCCTACATGCTCATACAATGTGGAAGAAAATCCTTCATCCCCATCGCCTTGCGCCCATTTTATATTCGCTTGTAACATCTGCTGGGTAACTTGATTTAACGTTGAGTTGCTCTCTTTACTGCTGGCTTCTTTTACAATAGTAGTTGTTTGTATTGGAGATGGATTCAACTGACTTAATGTTGAATGAGTCGTTAATTTAACTGGAGAGTGTTGGCTGTGACTCATTTGTAAAAGCGATTGCTGCTTTGGTACTTTTAGTTTACTTGGAGATGGCTGAGTCAAACGATTATATGCCTCTGTAATATCACTGCCCTTTAATACCCCAGTATGGCCATCCCCTCTTGTCCGATCAGCAATATCGTTAAAAAGAGACGTTATATGTGACTCTTTTCCTGAAAACCTTGAAGACTCACAAAGATGCAAAAGTGCCGCCTTAAATTCAGTACGGCCTTTATCATACTTGGCTTGCCTATCTAAAAAATTTGTTGACCCCCATGATGTACTCGTTCTCTTATCACTCGTAATGCCGCTGTCTTTTACGCCTAATTTACTATAAAGAGTTGTACTACCTGTTGTACGTGTGTTTTTCCCTCGAACTTCGTTTTCATCTGGAATATTACGTTTTAATGATGTTAAATTATCAAAATTAAACGTACTGGGAGTGATCGTGGTAGTTGGCATATATCACCTCAAAATAAATGAATCCCCCCACACCAAGGTTTTCGCGTAGGCTAACATTAACCAAAAAAAGGGATTATAGATGGCTATAAAGTCAAAATCCTCCGACGCTGTAAGCGGTAAAGACCTTAACGACAATAAGATTTAAAATAATAAAAACTATACTAATAATTGTGATTGAAAACGATTATTTTTATTAGTGGACTTAACCGAAGCAACTTGATTAAATAAACCTTGATCATGAATAATACCTTGCCAGATATCGGCACGTTCAATAAAATTCGTCAATACATCAATCATAACCTGCACTGACAGGTCCTGAGTAAACAATTGAAATAATTGAATGACACTCCCATCACTTTTATTTAATGCCATTTGTACGCCACCCGATTCAGGCCAACTTAAATTATACTCAAGTAACAAATTATGTAATTTATTAATTTCAGATAATGTAGGAATACCAATATGATATTGCAATGTCAGTTTATGCTGGCTAGAGGTATAAAAGAGTTCAACAAGCTTATTATCTTCAAATTGTATACTCCAACTGTCCTCATCATGTTTATTAATCGAATCTATTGCCATCATGGCACCTAATTCAGTTAAAATAAGATCCACCTGCTTTGCATCTGACATGCCAACTCCTTATACATTATTAAGATTCAACGTATTGACTAAAACCATAGATTAATAGATTAATAGATTAATAGATTAATAGAAATGGTGAGTAAATCTTAACAACAACACCAATAGTAAAAATCAATACAAATATCATAGAATAAAAAAATATAGAAAAAAACAAATTTCGATACATATTTTATCTTTATTGAATATAAAGTTAATTATGTTTAAATAAATATTACAACACATGAAAAATAAGTGCATAAATAAAACAAAAGTAAGAGTTAATCAATTAAGATCGCTAAAAAATGATACAATAATTATCAATATCGACATTTGAAAGCAAAAAATAAACAAATGTCGATCAATTATGACTTACTGACCCCATAAGGGCGTTGTTGATCAAATCATATAAGGTTTGATCATCCCCATTTTTGCTAAAAATCTAAATATTGGTGTTTCTCTCAGGCATACCTAGTCTAATGACTTTGTTGATTACTTT
>NZ_JAKIKS010000177.1 GCF_023284005.1 Shewanella surugensis | reverse complement strand
TGAATTCGTCGCCACTGCTTATCGCTAATCATTTTACGAGACATATGAATTTCAAAGAGAAAAATTGTATCTTAATCAGCTAATCATGGCCAATTGTCAACGCCCCCTAGGGGCTGTTGATCTTTGCTGATAATTTTAGTGAAAAGAGGCGCAATCAGTGTACGTCCAAGTGTTGACATAAAAGCTCAATAATAGAGGCTGTTGCCCCCCAGATCAGATGATGTCGATAAGGAATAAAATACACAGGATAGATATGGCCGTGTCTGGAGAAGGGATGAACTTGTCGATGTGCTTTATTGAGTAAATAAGATAAGGGCACCGTAAAATATTCCGCGACTTCTCCGGAGTTGAGTTTAGGTTTAAAAGGGCTTTTAACAATGCCCAAAACCGGGGTGATTTCAAACCCCGTGAGGGTTTTTTGGGAGGGGAAACGACCGATCACCTCAATGTTTTCAGGAGAGAGACCAATTTCCTCTTCGGCTTCTCTTAACGCGGTGGCAATAAGATCGGCATCACCTTGTTCTACTTTTCCGCCGGGGAAACTAATCTGACCTGGGTGCGCCCGTAGATGAGTGGGCCTGCGGGTAAAAATCAAGTGTAACTCATGGTTGATGGGCTGTAATGCAAGCAACACGGCGGCTGGCGTTAAAGGTGAGTTAACCATTAAACGGTGATGAGACGGTAGGGTATGCACATGGTAGCGTAGCTTGAACTCATTTAAGGTCATTTTGGATCGCTTAGGTAGGCGAAGGTTGTACTCACTAAACCCATGGCTACCCATAATATACCCATAATGACATCCTTTTTACTCAGATTGTTTTAATCCTATTCTCATTATCGCCTAAATTCAATATTCAAGCCACTTTAAAATGTTCGATTCTAATGGCGTGAGGAGAGATTACTCATTTGAAAGTATAGGTAAAATTTGGCTGACTTTATCGTAACTTTCTTGATATTCCGCTGCGGCGACGGAATCGGCCACAATGCCGCCGCCAGCCCAGCAGTATAATTGCTGATTTTCGGCGACTAAGGTACGAATAGTAATACTGGTGTCCATTTGTCCATCTTGGCTTAAATAACCAATAGAGCCACAATAGAGGCTGCGTCTTGACGGTTCAAGTTCTTCTATGATTTCCATTGCCCGGATTTTTGGGGCGCCGGTGATGGAGCCTCCAGGAAAGGCGGCGCGCAGTAATGAGGCGGCACTATTATGCTCATCAAGTTCGGCGGTAACCGTACTGACGAGATGATGTACGGCAGGAAAGCTTTCGATATCAAATAAATTTGGTACGCTAACGCTTCCCGCTTTGGCGACTTTACCTAAATCATTACGCAATAGATCGACAATCATGACGTTTTCGGCTCTGTCTTTGGTTGAGTGACGTAAGCAGTCGGCAGAATTAGCGTCCATAACCGGATCGTCATAGCGTGGCATGGTGCCTTTGATGGGTTTCGTTTGAATGTAATACTCGCGAAGTTGAATAAAGCGTTCAGGTGAAATGGATAACAGGGCTTGTTCGGGTAAGCGAATAAAAGCAGAAAAAGGCGCACAATTGCTGTCACGAAGCGTTTTATATGCTTGATATTCATCGCCTTGATAGCAGGCACTGAAACGCTGGGTTAAATTAATTTGATAACAATCACCGCTTTGTAGATAAGACTGAATACGGTCAAATTTTTGCTCATATTCCTGTTGGGTTATTTGGTTTTGCCAAGGTGAGCAGAGATCAAAGTGAGACCGTGCTTTTATCAAGGGTAAAGAAAGCAGTGTTTGTAATTCATCCAGTAAGCTATTAGCAGCGCTTTCGCCTTCATAGTGGAGCAGATACCAGCATTGTTCTTGGTAATTGAAAATAAATGCCCAAGTATAAAAGCCAACGTTCATTTCAGGCAATTGAATATCGTGCTTAGCGTGTTTAGGGAGGATTTCGATATGTCTGCCTAAATCGTAGCTAAAGCTGCCCATCGCGCCGCCACAAAAAGGGAAGGGCGCGGTTTTATTGATGGGAAATAACCTTGCTAAGGTTGTCTCTAACAGTTGAAAAGGATCATCTTGAGACTGATGCACTTTTATCGGCGTCAGGTGGCTATTATTGAGGCGATTGAGTGAGCTGGGCTCAAAATAGGCCAAAGTACTGGTCTGATTTTTGGTCGTTAAGGTGGCAATCGGTGCCGCGCAGATGATATCAACATGGGCATCACAATGAATGGCATTGGCGGAGTCGAGCAATATCGCCCAAGGAGAGTCTGAAAAATAGTCAAAAAGGGTTTCAGTGCTTAATTTACAGTCAATACGCCGAAAGAATAAGGTATTATTCGCCGTTTCGCTCATCGATTAGTCCTATCTAAAAAGTGCTATTTAACTCAAAGTCGCGAAAGAGTATCATATTGCCTATAAATAAAATACGAAAGCCAATATGGTTATATCTAAACAATTTGAAGCTCATATCTGCAAATTGTTTAGATAGATCAGAACGCGCCCCTATAGAATGTGAATGAGGAAGTGTCTGTGAGTAAAAAAAAACCTGCCGCTAAACAAAATGCCATTAAGCAAAGTGATTTAATTGAAAGCGTTGCTGATGCCTTGCAATATATTTCGTATTATCATCCTAAAGATTTTGTTGATGCGATGGCCAATGCTTACGAGCGTGAAGAAAGCACGGCGGCGAAAGATGCGATTGCCCAAATTTTGATTAATTCACGTATGTCTGCCGAAGGTAAACGTCCTTTATGTCAAGATACCGGGATTGTGACGACATTTGTGAAAATTGGCATGGCTGTGCAATGGGACAAAACGGATTTAACCGTGCAAGAAATGGTTGATGAAGGTGTCCGCCGGGCTTATACCAACCCAGATAATCCGCTGCGTGCTTCGATTGTGTCTGATCCTGCTGGTGCGCGTAAAAACACCCGAGATAACACCCCGTCAGTGGTGCACGTTGAAATGGTGCCAGGTCATCAGATTGAAGTGATGATCGCGGCTAAAGGCGGCGGCTCTGAGAATAAAGCCAAGATGGCGATGCTTAATCCATCAGATGATATCGCTGCTTGGGTTGAAAAAGTCTTACCGACCATGGGGGCTGGCTGGTGTCCACCGGGTATGTTAGGCATAGGTATTGGTGGCACCGCAGAAAAAGCGGCTGTCATGGCGAAAGAGTCGTTAATGGAGTCGATAGACATTCATGAATTGCAAGCTCGCGGGGCTGAAACCACCGATGAAAAATTGAGACTGGACATTTTTGAACGTGCTAATAAATTGGGCATTGGCGCGCAAGGTTTAGGCGGCGTGACAACCGTATTAGACGTTAAAATTAAGTCGGCGGCCACTCATGCGGCATCAAAACCTGTGGTGATGATCCCTAACTGTGCTGCCACGCGTCACGTGCATTTTCACCTTGATGGCACGGGGCCTGCCGATCTTACGCCACCATCATTGAGTGATTGGCCTGAAATCACCTGGGAAGTGGGTGACAGCGTTCGCCGGGTTGATTTAAACACCATTACTCAAGCGCAAATGGAACAATGGAAGAGTGGTGAGACGATATTGCTCAGCGGTAAAATGCTGACGGGACGTGATGCCGCGCATAAACGTATTCAGAGCTTAATTGAAAGCGGTGAAGGTCTACCTGAGGGTGTCGACTTTACCGGTAAATTTATTTACTACGTCGGCCCAGTGGATCCTGTGGGTGATGAAGTGGTGGGGCCTGCAGGTCCGACAACGGCAACGCGTATGGATAAGTTTACCGATTTGATGCTCGATAAAACGGGTTTAATGGGCATGATAGGTAAAGCGGAGCGCGGCCCTGCGACAGTGGAGTCGATTAAGCAGCACAAATCCGTTTATTTAATGGCAGTTGGCGGCGCGGCTTATCTCGTGTCCAAAGCCATTAAAAAATCACGTGTGGTCGCCTTTGAAGACTTAGGAATGGAAGCCATCTATGAGTTTGATGTCAAAGACATGCCAGTGACTGTTGCGGTAGATTCTGAAGGCGTGAATGTTCATGAAACCGGTCCTGCGATTTGGAAAGTGAAATTAAACAGTTAGTTTAAGACGTTATTAAACAACTCAATGGTTCATTCGCTAACGTTATATTGATCCTACGCTAGGATCGGTTGCTCAGCATCGATGTTATCCCTTAATATCGTTGCTGAGAAGTATCTTTCTTCACATTTTATTCCCTGATCACCCGCGGAATGACTTTTCTTTTCGGTCATACACAGCAAGTTCAATGATTATAAAATCTTAAATAAAAACATGGCGAGATCATCATGAATCATAAGCATCAACTTATCGTGCTGACGGGTGGGCCTGGTTCAGGAAAGACCAGTGTCATTAATGCGCTACAGGCACGAGGATTGAAGTGTATGGACGAAGTGGGCCGTCAGGTTATTCAGTCTGAAATGTTAAAGAGTGGCCAAGGACTCCCGTGGGTTAATAAGACGCAATTTCGAGATCTGATGTTAAAAGAAGAGCTATTCTCATACCAAGTTAGTCAGCACTTTTCAGAAAGGATATTTTTCGATAGGGGGGTGATTGACTGTTATGGTTACTCTTTGCTTGAAAATTTAGCGTTAACTGATGAGCTTATTCATGCCTGTGAGAATAACCAATACCATAAAACGGTGTTTATCTTTCCTCCTTGGAGGGCGATTTATACCCGTGATACTTCAAGATGCTGGATTCAGCTGGAATTAAAAGCCTTGTAGGCAAGGCTTTGAGCAGATGACCTAGTGATTCTACGTTAATGCTCAATAACGCAGCATGAAAGGTTTTTAAACCAGCCTATTAGGAGTCATTAAAACCAACCACTTCTGTGTTGCATGCTTTTAAAAGGTACCTACATTCTCGTAATCATGCGCCTTAAATTGATTGGTTTTACTGGCTCTGAAAACATGCATCTTGAAGTATCACGGGTATATGCAAATGTTCTGGAGCGAAAACAAGATTTTGATGAAGCAGTGAGGACATATCAAACCATGCGTAGGGCCTACAGTCATTTTGGCTATAAACTCGTCGAAGTCCCTTTAGGCTCAGTGAGTGACAGAGTCGATTTTATTTTTACTTCGTTGGAGTAATAAGCTTCTAGTGCTTAAGATATTGACTGTCATTTATACATAATTCAACAGGAAGGTTTATATCATGAAAACAGCCATTATTACTCTGGATCTAATCAATGACATTTGCCATGAAAAGGGCAAGTTGGCTAAATATGCGGATCGTATTGAAAATAAAAACATCATCAATAAGATGAATCAATTAACGGCTTGGGGACGTCATCGAGGTGAATTAATTTGTCACGTACGTGTGGGGTTTAATGCGCATTATAAAGATGGGTCATCAATTTCACCGCTATTTAGTGGGGCTAAAGCCAATAACGCACTGGCGCTAAACGCTTGGGGAGGCGATTTTTGTCAAACGCTGAATCGAGAGGCGGATGACGTGAATATAATTAAGCACAGAGTGAGTGCGTTTTATGGCACGGATCTCGATCTTATTTTGCGGGCTAATCGTATTGAAAAACTCATTTTAGCAGGGGTGTCGACCAGTAATGCGGTGGAGCTTACTGCTAGAGAAGCTCATGATAGGGATTATCAGGTGACTATCGTTACCGATGCGTGTGAAGCGGATACCGATGAGGTTCACGAGGCGAGCTTGCGTTTTTTATCACGGATTGCGAGATTATTGACTGTTAAGGAACTGATTTTATGAGTATCTCACGTATCTCTAATCAGGACTTCATCGTGAGTGTTATTTTGATGTTATGTTCGGCTGTTTCATTATCTTTAGTGGCATTATTAGGTAAGGAGCTGACAACACTCATCGATTTCTCTGTGCTTGTTTTTTTACGATTTTTTATTCCTTTTTTGATATTACTTTGGATAGCCATTATTTTATTTGATGAAAAAGTTGATTTTTCACAATGGCGTATCCATATTTTTCGTTCATTATTAACGGTATCTTCACAATACTGTTTGTTTTTTTATTTATTAAATGGCTCTTTATTAGTCGGTACTTTACTATTTACTACCTCAGGGTTGTTTTTACCTTTTATCAGTTATCTATGTTTTAGAACGGAAATTAAAATAAAAACATGTGTAGCCACCGTGGTGAGTTTTATGGGGGTGGCTTTTATTTTACATTCGTCAGGAGGGATGAGTTGGATTATTTTCGTGGGGTTATTATCAGGGTTTTTAAATGCGTGTTCTCAAGTCACCATGCATTACTCTTCAAAGCGGGGTTCTGCTTTTGACGTAACGTTAATGATGTTCGCATTTTCGAGTTTGTATACTTTAGTGATTGTGTTAATTCTTGGAAAGTTGCCAACCTTAACGGCATTATTTATGGCTGGAACTCACGATATGTTATGGGTTATTATTGTCAGTCTTGCCATATTAACGATCAGTAATCAGGCTTTACGCACTAAAGCTTATCGCTATGTGAATAAGCCCGCGAGTTTAACGCCATTTTATTACATGACGATTATTTTTTCTGCTGTATTAGATTGGGTGTATTATGATAAATCCCTTCAATGGAATACCTATATTGGTTTTTTATTCATTTTTATCGCTGCAATCGGTATGTCTTGGCGTGGACATGAACTTGAGACTAAGACTCAGCAGTCTAAATAATAAAAGCAATATCATATTGTAATATATAAATTTAATTTGATTGGTATGTTGTTCTTTATAATACAAAGGAGCTTTTAACGAAAGTGAACCAAGGATTTTTATGGTAGCAATCATCATCGTAGTCGTGTTGGTTTTAATCGGATTTTATTTTTACTTTATGCGTGTGGAGGTGATTGAAAAATGCATCTATATTGCAATATCTATGATGGCATTATATTTAGTGGCTTATTGGGTTTTTGCACCGAATGAGGTCACTTCTTCTAGGAGGGCATATTTATTTGAAGTGATCCCAGCTGTTTCCTTTGTAGCCATTTTATATCCGCAGTTTAATCGGTTCTGTCGCAAACTCAGATAACGTCGCTATAAATGAAGCGTGTACTATCCCTCCGTTACAACTATCCCGCTAAAGAATAAAACTGCTCCCATGGGGTCATGTTGCGATCCGTTTTCATTTGTCCCAGCTTAATCATTGACCAAACCTCTACACCTGCTAATGTTGCTTCAGCCCCAAGCCAAGACTGCCAACCTAAGCATTGATGCATTTTACCTTTCACTTTACGGTGGCTTTGCTCCACTATATTGTTGAGATATTTGACTGCTAAAACTTCAATCATCAATAGCATGCACCCCATTAACCAAAGGCGGATATTGATAGTATCTAAGGCCGCAGCATTAGCACCACTTTTATCAATGACAACTCGATGTGGTACTCCGCTACTCTTTATCGCTTTATCGAAAAAAGCCCGTGCCGCTGGCTCATCACGGTTTTCACTCAAATAAAAATCAATCACCGCGCCAAATTTATCAACAGCTCGATAATAGTAAACCCATTGGCCTTTAACCTTGATGTAGGTCTCGTCCATTCGCCACGAACCTGATACTTTCCGTTTTTTCCTTCGAAAAATAGCGTCGAGTTGCGGCGCATATTTGATAACCCAACGGTTCAGGGTTGAGTGATCAAAATGGATATTGCGCTCAGCAAAGATCTCCTCAATTTCTCGATAACTGAGTTTATAGGCCAAGTAGTAACGCAGTGACTGCATGATGATCGCAGAAGGGTAATGTCGGCCTGAAAAATTGAGTGTCATAGGAGTGAACATAAAAAGTGATGGTTGGATCATAAAGTATTCACGCTGTTTGCGACAGAACCCACGTGCCAGCCCGGCTACCATCTTGGTAGTCGTACAGCACAATATTGCGCATATTTTGATATCGCGGCTCATCATTGCGCCTATCGGCGCCTGAGCAGTACACCCACATATACGATTTCACACGTTCATCGTTAATCACTTTGAGCGTGGTCTCATCAGCATGGAG
>NZ_JAKIKS010000176.1 GCF_023284005.1 Shewanella surugensis | reverse complement strand
ATTGGTTTTTCATTTGAGAACCTTGGCCGATTTTGTGAGAGATTGAAGCTTATAGGCAGCTAACCCTCTTTTCTATACCAAAGTGTGTCGGTTATTATGGCAATCTAAGAGACAATCTCATTGGGCTTTATCTAGAAGAACTGGGCCATTATCTTAATTTTATGCGTTGCAAACAGAGCAATGCTGCTTTTGAAATGTGTGAAACCAATACCGAAGACGGGGCTAATTTCAGCGCGGGTGTGTTACTCGACTCTAATGATTATGAAAATGATATTACTGCTTTAGATCAAATAGAATCGAATCCAGAGAAAACCTTTGAACTCGCAAATAATAACGGTACCTTATACTTTGATACCATGCCAAGCATCACTGATTTACAAACCTTTTTAGCAAAATATAATATGAAAATCAGGCTTAGATTTCGTATGCAAGTCGGTTTCAGTAGTAATTTAGTCGGCACCAATATGGCTGACAGTTCAGGTGTTAACTCAACCATTATTCTTGAGCTAAATTACACCCCGTCTAAATGGGTCAGCGATTTGGATACTTATGGAGAATGCAAATCTGAAAAATGCAAAAGTCCTGTCGCTAACTTTCAAGTCACATTGGCCGATGAAGTTTATCAACCGACTTTCAGGCCAGAGCAAGCTAAAAAAGGCGGTTACTATGCCGAAATGGGACTAAAACGCAGTCACTCATTTAATTTCCCCCTCGTACGGACTAACATGAAAACCGTTGATATCCTTGGCAGTCCCACAAAAGTGGCCGTATACGATTATAAGTATATGAAACATAAAGCCACCTATGGATTCTCAGTTAATTTATACGCTTTTGGGTATATTGATATGTTTGATGCCAATATATTACCCGATAATATTGCTGGATTTAACGACTTAATTTTAACAGGATGGGCTGGACCGAGCGCCACTTGGCAATCGATGCAATCCACCAAGAGTATCACTGAAGGCTTTGTAGTCGGTGCCATTGGCGCGGCAATTGGCTGTGGTGCAGGTGGTTATTTAGGTTCTTTTTATGGTGAACAAATCGATGACTGTGTTGCGGGCAGTCAATTAGGCGAAGCCATCGGTGTGATGACTTTTGGCTCTTTCACAAAGAAAGTCAAAACGACGGGTGATGCAGGTCTAATCGTCAGCACCAGAGCTAAGATAGGTTCATTATTCGCCGGCACATTAGAAGGCATGGTGAAAGGCTTTGGTTATCAGCCCAAGAATATGTGGGATTCTAAAGCGAATGCTGCTATTGAACTCAGAACCGAGCTCATGTATACCGTCGGCAGACAGAGTACGGGGAATTCTGGAACCGGATCCATAGGAGCGTTATAAACCTTAATCCTTGAAAAATGCATTTTATCGTGAAATCTTATAATTAAAGAGTTTGGGTAAACACTCTTATTTTTTCATCCATTATTTTTGTCACATTACTGTCATCCATTGAAAATAGATGACATATAAAAAACCGCCCATAAAGGCGGTCTTAGTCTAAAGGCTGTTGATCTTTGGTGATGTTTTCTGCAGCCATTTTTGGGTTATTGAAACAAGCCTAATGGAGCGGGTATAGCCTTCCTACAAACGCTGTAGCCAGAAACCACAAAACGGGTCAATTAACTGCGTAAACCTATTCCTCTAGAAATGAGATAGTAAGCCACAAACCAAAAGCCCATACAAAAAGCAACCATCACTGCAACTGAAAAAGGCACACTGATATCCGCTATCCCTAAAAAACCATAACGAAAGGTATTAATCATGTAAACTACTGGGTTTAAGGTAGAAACACCTTGCCAAAATGGGGGCAATAAAGATAGAGAGTAAAACACACCACCTAAATAAGTCAGTGGCGTCAACACAAAAGTGGGGATGATACTAATATCATCAAAACTCTTGGCAAAGACGGCATTAATCAACCCAGCTAACGAAAAAAGTATCGATGTTATCAATACCGTTAATAACACTAAGGGTAAGTTATAAAGCGAGAAATCGACAAAAAACAATGCCACTGCCGTCACAATTACACCGACTAATAATCCTCGTACCACGCCCCCACCAACATACCCGGCGATCATCACATAATGAGGTACTGGCGCCACCATTAACTCTTCTAAATTGCGTTGGAATTTTGCACTAAAAAAAGAAGAAGCCACGTTCGAATAGGAACTGGTGATCACCGACATCATAATCAAACCCGGCGCAATAAACTCCATATAGGACACCCCCCCCATTTCGCCAATACGTTTCCCCACTAAGTTGCCAAAAATAAGAAAATATAAGGTCATGCTTATCGCTGGAGGCACTAACGTTTGTACCCAGATTCGGGTAAAGCGAGTGATCTCTTTCTTCAAAATACTTTTAAAGGCAACAAAGTATAGGGCTCTCATATTCATGATTTTTTTCCTTTCGCCTTTTCCACTAATCTCACAAATAGCTCCTCGAGACGATTAGCCTTATTACGCATCGATAACACATCAATATTTTGTTGACTCAAAAGCGCAAACACTTGATTAATACTTTGATCTTTTTCCACATTAATTTCCAAAGTATGCGGCGCAGTCAAACGCATCGGAAATCCGCTAATCTCTGGTGCCTCTGTTCTATTTTCACCTAAATCTAAAATGAAAGTTTCAAGATCCAATCGACTGAGTAAGCTTTTCATTGTGGTATTTTCAACTAACTCTCCTTTATCAATAATACCAATATTCCTACACAGCATTTCGGCTTCTTCAAGATAATGGGTTGTCAAAATAATGGTCACACCTTGTGCATTAAGCTCAGTTAAGAAGGTCCACATAGAGCGGCGTAATTCAATATCAACCCCCGCAGTCGGCTCATCTAAAATCAGCAATTGTGGTTGGTGCATTAATGCACGAGCAATCATCAATCTTCGCTTCATGCCACCCGATAAAGCACGAGCAGGACTATTTCGTTTTTCCCATAAATCCAGCTGACACAAATATTTCTCTGCTCTAATTAAGGCCTCTGTTTTAGCCACGCCATAATAGCCCGCTTGATTCATGACAATTTGCAAAACCGTTTCAAATTGATTGAAATTAAACTCTTGTGGAACCAAACCGATACACAATTTAGCCCTGTCTAATTCAGAATCTAAGTCATGATTAAAAACAGAGACTTGCCCAGATGTTTTTTGTACCAAAGAGCTAATGATGCCAATTGTGGTAGATTTACCGGCTCCGTTAGGGCCTAGTAGTGCGTAAAAATCCCCTTGTCTAACTTTTAAGCTGATCCCTTTAACCGCTTCAACGCCACCTTTATAGGTTTTTTTCACCTCTTCAAGGACGAGAGCATACTCAATATTTTCCATTGTATTTATCCGATAAAAAAGAAAAACGCCTGCATTGGGGAGTGTTCTTTTGAAAGTGTTGAGAAAATGGCTTTAATAACGTTGACTGAAGGTCGAACATAAAGACCCAAGTTAAGCAATGCTACCAAATGACCGATAGTATTAGCCAGTTAAATTTACATCACATCATAGACGAATAATACTTGAGTCTAAAAACAAAAAACTCCTGCGTAGACAGGAGGTTAAGGGGTATGTCAAAGGCGAATTTTTAAAATGACAACAAACCTAATATTCAATCATTATAAATAAGACCAATAAGGTTTAATCTAATGGAATCACTTTTGCTATATAAGGGAGATTACGATACTTCTCCGCATAATCGATGCCATAACCCACGATAAATTCATCCGAAATAGTAAAACCAATAAAATCAACAGGTACTTCAACTTCACGACGTTCGGGCTTATCCAATAAAGTACATAAGGCCAAACTTTTCGGCTCACGTAACAACAACATTTCACGTACTTTATTGAGGGTATTACCCGAATCAATTAAATCTTCAACGATCAACACATCTCGACCTTGAATTTCAGACTGAACATCTTTTAAAATTTTAACATCACGAGAGCTAGTCATTGCTTTGCCATAACTCGATACCGACATAAAATCGATTTCGACATGACCTTTAATACGACGACATAAATCCGCCATAAAAACCACAGAGCCCTTTAATAATCCTACCATCAATAAACGTTCACTATCAGCATAATGCGCGTTAATTTTATCGGCTAATACATCTAGCTTCTGATCAATCTCATCTGTTGAGATCATTACTTCAATCGTGTGTTTCATATCACTCTCAATTGTCGATTTAACTGCTAACTTTATCCAAACAATCCAACGCGCGGATCACTTAAGATTAGGATCACGCTGATCGTAACCCCAACGATTCGTTAATGTATGCTCGACGCCCAAATGATCCAATATTCGAGCGACCATGAAGTCTACCAGATCTTCAACCGATTTGGGATCATGATAAAAACCCGGCGCAGCCGGCATAATCGTCGCCCCGAGTCTAGAAAGCGACAACATATGCTCTAAGTGAATGGCATTAAAAGGGGTTTCTCTGGGCACCAATAAAAGTTGCCCCCGCTCTTTTAATACCACATCGGCTGCACGCTCAAGTAGATGATTACTCATACCCGTCGCAACCGCCGCAAGCGTTCCGGTACTGCAAGGACAAATCACCATCTGCTTAGGCGCAGCAGAACCCGATGCAGGAGGAGAAAACCACTCATCTTGCCCGAGCACGCATAACTCTCCCGAAATCGTTGATGGCTCAACACCATAAACCGCTGCAAAATGCTGTATTAATTGCAGCTGTGCTTTATCACTATGGCTACTGATCTTTAAGTCACTTTCTGTGGCTAACACCACTCTTGCGGCCTTCGAAATCATCAAAAAGACTTGATAATCTGCCTGCAATAAGCAAAAAAGTAATTTTAAACCATAAGGCGCACCCGATGCGCCTGTCCAAGCCAAACTTATTGCTCGCTTGGAACGCGTGTAAGTCATTATTTGTCCTAAATAGTTCAATTAAATAATACAAAATACTTTGTCAGTAATGACACTTTTATCAAGCCAACTTAAGGCTATCCCCCTTATCGTTATTGCCCGTGTTAGCATTGCTTTTAGCGGCCTTACCTTCAACGCCTTTATCTTTAGCACTTTTAACATGAGTGTCAATGAGCGCTTCCGTTAGCTTAAGCGCCTTGATTAATGTCTGATGTAAGCCACCAAATCCACCGTTACTCATTATAATAATGGTATCACCACTTTTAGCCTTAGCGATCACTTGAGCAATTATATCATCCAGCTCTGATAGCACCTTAACAGGCATGCTAGCTTGAGACACATCCTCTTGCATATCCCAGTCTAATTTATCCGCTTGATATAAATACACCTCGTCGCTTCCCATAAAAGAATCGGCTAAAGTCTCTTTATGAACGCCTGCTTTCATGGTGTTCGATCGAGGTTCAATGATAAGCGTCATCCTACCGAGGCCTATTTTAGCCCGCATACCCGCGACTGACGTTGCAATGGCCGTAGGATGATGCGCAAAGTCATCATATATCGCCACCCCTTTGACGGTCTCTAATAATTCCATCCGCCTTTTTGGGGGCATGAATTGTCCAAGTGCAGTAATAGCCGCCTCTGGAGTCACACCCACATGGCGCGCAGCGGCAATGGCCATTAACCCATTATCAATATTATGCTGCCCAATGAGGTCCCATCTAACCGTACCTTGCTTTTTGCCTTTCAGAAACACATCAAATTCATGGGCATCATCACTCAGGGCTTGTCCATACCAATCAGCCTGAATATCATTTATCTGATCATTTAGCAGCGCGTTAATCGGCTCACTTGACTGAGTATTGCTCATCGCAGGATCTAAGGTTTCTTGCTCGCTCCAACACCCCATATCCATCACTTCTGCTATTGCTGCGCAGTTAACAGGCCAAATAATTTTCCCTTGTCCCGGTACCGTGCGAATAAGGTGATGAAATTGTTTTTGGATCGCGCTCAAATCATCGAAAATATCGGCATGATCAAATTCTAAATTATTCACCACTAAGGTACGGGGACGATAATGCACAAATTTAGAGCGCTTATCAAAAAAGGCACTGTCATATTCATCGGCTTCCACCACAAAAAAAGGCGAATCACCCAAGCGGGCCGATACGCCTAAATTTTGCGGTACGCCACCAATCAAAAAACCGGGTGTATAACCACAATCGTCTAAAATCCATGCCAACATACTCGCCGTAGAGGTTTTTCCATGGGTCCCAGAGACTGCCAACACCCATTTATCATTCAAAATATGTTCGGCTAAAAATTGCGGCCCAGAAGTGTAAGAGATACCTTTGTTTAGCACCGCTTCAACGCAAAGATTGCCTCGACTCATCGCATTGCCAATGACCACTAAATCAGGATACTCGTCTTCATTTTGGCCTAATTGCTGAGGATCATAGCCTTGAATTAATCCTATGCCCTGCTCTTGTAATTGCGTACTCATGGGAGGATAAACATTGAGATCACAACCCGTCACTTTGTGCCCTTTCGATCGCGCTAACAGGGCCAAACCGCCCATAAAGGTGCCACAAATGCCCAAAATATGTAAATGCATAAGTCTCTCTCTAGCCATCAATAAAAATAGGAGAATATGATCGTTATTCTACCTGTTAACCAGCCAGATACAAATCACCTCAGTTTAAACCTGATTTTAGCAAGCACTCATAATAAAAACGTCATTTAAATGGAGGAAGGCGGAAAAGTCCAAAACCAAAGAAAAAACCTCGGGAAATATAGCGTTTTTGTACAAAAAAACACCTGCCACAACAACCTACAACATTCTTGATTCTACTATTTTAAATCCAAAAATAATAAAACCATAGCCTAAAGTGAAAAATAGAGGTGAATGACATCATTGAAACATACTCGGTATTAACTGATAAGACTCTTGCAAAAAGTATGCGTGCCCAGCATCATCGAATAACTCTAAAATAGCAATATTGGGACTCGCCATATTTAAAGCATCCACTAATGAACGACCATAACGATATTGCATAAACATATCTTTTTTGCCATGAACAACCTTTATACTATCCACTTTTTTTGATAAGTCAGGGCATTCAGAAATCACCACCAGATCAGTTAATCTCACCGTTTGCAAATCGCATCATTGCCACTATCATTTTCAAGAGAATAATCCTTATCTAATTCACTGTATCTATCCCAATCACTGACCGTTTGTCTTTCTTGGTTAAGTACTTAAGTAAAAGTTTTCAAAGGTTGAATTTAGCCCTTTAGAAAGCAGAAACTCATGTGTTATCAGGTAATCGGCATACTTTGGGAGCTTAAAAATCAAACAAAATTCCGGATAACTTCATCTCAGGCACTTATAAACTTCACTCGGTATACCGCCATGCCATAACGTGTCTATTCTATTTTTCAAAAACAAATATCCAATTTTGTAATACTGGTGCTTAAATCTAGAGTCGACCTCAACGGTTAATGCTTCTCCAGCATGACTTGCAGTACAATCTCTATAAGCCGCTGTACTCTCTAAAATAGCTTGATATTTATAAGGAAACAGTAATTTAAACTCATTTTGTTTTAATTTTCTAGCAGTATGCGCATACCAGTCCGCACCTTGCTTAGATAACTCTGAAGCGACGCTTTTGACACAAGGCGCTGCATTTCCATATGAGTAAGCAAGAGGGGAAGCACCTTCACCTCCTGGTTTTGAAGAAAACAAGATCAACTTCTTCAAGCGTCTTGCTTCACTCAATGGCGCTATCGATTTTAAGGCGACTAAGGTTCCCAAAGACCACGCAACTAAATGAATATCCCCCCTGTGACATTCGCATAAGAGTCAGGCAATGAATCTTATATATCATTGATATTATTGGAATATTTATGAAATTGAAATCATTCCCTTTAACCGCTACCGTTCCTCCTATCCCAGGATAATCCATAAACAACAAATTATACGCTCCCACTAACTTTTCGATCAAAACAGGACTCCAGTCCGGCATCACTTGCGATAATCCATTAAAGAAAATGATCGTTTCAGCTTTACTTGGGGAGTTGGCTTCAATGATCAATATATTCATCTCGCCACCGCGACTTGAAATTTTATATTGATTAACATTATCTTGATAATAAGCTAGAGAGCTCGGAGCATCAGCCTTAAAGCTTGCAGCTGACACCGTTTTTACCCTTTTAGCTCCGGAAAAAGTATCATTATAACTTAGATTGCCATAATAACCGACACACTTTGGTATAGAAAAGAGGGTTAGCTGCCTATAAGCTTCAATCTCTCACAAAATCGGCCAAGGTTCTCAAATGAAAAACCAAT
>NZ_JAKIKS010000175.1 GCF_023284005.1 Shewanella surugensis | reverse complement strand
GAAACAGTTCCGTAGAGTGGCTACGCGCTATGAGAGAAAGGCTAAGTACTATTTAGGGACGCTTCAATTAGCTGCTTCTATGATTTGGTTAGCGTAATTGTCAACGCCCCCGAGTCCTTGTCAAATGAATAAAATGTCTGAGATGTATGATCAACTCATGGGTGAATTTGGTAGTAAAGTCCGCAGTCTATTAAATTTTGCAACCGATACCATCTCAGAAGCAGGACAAAAAGGTATTGAATTAGAGGCTCAATTGATTTCAAAACCCACAAAATTAGAAAATATAACCGATATTTTAAAGAGTAACTTACAAAAAGAAGGCCTCTTGCTCAGTGAAAAAGCCGTTTCTGCATCTGGATTATCAGACAAAGAACTCAAAATCCGGATGGCTTCATGTAACTTAATGCCGAAGCCACCGTTAATAACATCACATAATGAATTAACCAAGAGTGAATTTAATGCGCTCTTGCAAATAGGATTACCTGAAAATGTTATTACTACCCCCGTACCCGCTAGCCTTTTCCCTACGTAAAACGAACTTCACTTTTTTACAAGGGCTTATTAAAAAATGAAGTAAAATAGATCCCACTCGATTTTACAGCTCAATAAAAAATAACGTCAAGCTAAAGCTGAAATAGCATTATCGGTATCGAAATACCCAAATGGCTATTAAGGCTAGTTTGAATCTCCCTTGGGCAACTAACGGATTGATTGCCCTAATTTGGGCTGTACAGCTGCCTTTTCTAACATTACCAAGCGTTCCGGTGTGTTAACCCACTCTGCCAACCAACGCCATCAAACTTCATTAAAAAAGCCAATGCCGAGATTATCAATTGAATAAAACGACTCGTTGGTATATCGAAAGCCACACTCGCATAATAACTGTTCATCGCCTTATATCCATCACTCTGATTTAAAAACAAAGAGATGACATAATATTGATAAAGAGTGATTGAAGCATGAGTCCATCGCATACGAGTAAAAAATGGGTTCAGTGACATTAACTAAAATGGCCAAAGTCATCACGTTACACTTTTACACCACTAGGCCTGTTGATCTTTCATGGATAAACACTGTCGCTAAGCGTATTTTTCTCAAACAATATTTAACCATGAAAGATAAACAAACCCTCAAGCCCATCTCGCTAATGTCTTAGCTCATCTCACCTAAATACTGAGAAAGCCAATCATCATCGATATAAGCATAACCTTCACCGCTAACAGACTTTATCTTAGATTTGCCATCTAGATTGAGCGGGAGTTTTTTTCTTAACCGACTGATCCTAACATCGATGCGTCGATTATGTTTACTAAACACCTCCCCAAAAGCGGCTATGCTAAGGCGATCTCGACTCACTATTCCTCCTCTTTCAGATAATAGCTCTTTCATCATGATCATTTCACAATATGTCAGATCCTCATTATTCATTTTATCCAAAATTCCCTCTCATCAATATCCATTAACAAATATGCTACAAACTTACACAATATTGGTGGGTTTTAAAATGAAAACCTCACTCATTTGGATAAAAATTATTATTAAGCTACAAACCCCACTCATTATTTGCTCATTAACCAATACAGAAGCCTAGCTAAAATCGATAGAAAGCATCTAAAGCTCTTAGGGCTAATGAAAAGGTATCCGCTTCTGGGCTATTATCAACATTTTTTGCCACAGCCACTGCATGCTCATGCTCTAAACATAAAATCATCATACTTTCGCCGCCAACACTCCCTCCACTATGCATAACTGAATGAGGATGTTGCTGCATGATCCGGATGAGATCATTGGTTTTTTGCTTTTCTTCTTTTGTGAGTATCCCTTTACTGTGCCGTTTATTTTGCAAGCCAGTCATAGAAGTGACATAAGGTTCAAAACCAATAAACCAACCTATGCCTATTCCTGTATGAGAACCGTCTGGTAAAGTTTTTTCATCAAACAGTAACGCTAATGACTCCGATGTTAAAAAAGTACGATTAACATGAGCCATGGCAAATTTCACGACATCAGTTGGCGTTGATAAAAAACCACCACCAGCATATTTATAACTGCTATTGACTTGAGGTGAGTTAACCAATTGCCTATTCTCGTAAGAATAGGCCCGTTGCCGGTGAGAAATAATCGGCCCATTATCGTCAAAGTCCGTGTGCAGCATATCGAGTGGCGTGAGCACTTCATCTTTTATGATCTGTTTGAAAACTTTGTCGTTAGCGGCTTTCTCCATGACGGCACTGATTAATGTCCAACCATAAGTGGAATAACTGACTTGGCTTCCTGGCGAAAACAGCAATGCATCATCTTTAAAAATACTCAACGCATCAAGGGTATTTTCATATTCCACATTAGAGAGAAATTCATCAAAAGACTGATAATGTCGAATGCCAGAAGTATGACTCACTAAATCCGACAAGGTTATCTTTTCATGCTTATCTGGCCACTGTGGAACTCGCTCTCTGATATCTGCATCAAAGTCTATTTGGCCTTGCTGGTATAAACGCATCAAAGCAGCCGCCGTAAACACCTTAGCAATACTACCAATCCTTAACTTAGTGTTTGCTTTCATTAACAACCGGTTTTCTAAATCGGCATAGCCAAAACCGTTTGCCCAGATGCCTCTTTTATTATCAGCCACCGCCACACTGATCCCCGGTACTGACTCTGCCTGTACCGCTTGATTAAACAAAGTATTCACCACACCTTCCGCTTCATGGGCATTCGTCTGTTGGACTCCAACCAAACAAATGAAACTGAATAACAAAGTCATCCTTTTTTTCATGAGCTATTTCCTTATATTGTGACTGATATTGATTGCTTAAGGCCAATGATAAAAACACATTAAAAAACAGACCATCCTGCTTATTGTTGTACTCTAGGAAGCGCATCTTCGCCTACGGGCTCAATTTTATTGCACGGGGTAAAGCGGTAACCCTGCACTTCATTCACCTCAAAACAATCAAAAAAATAAGGCGCTTGATACCAATAGGAATCAAAACCCCGACTCAAGACTTCTTGGTTGTTGTTAGGCGGTAGGGCAATACGCTCAAGTACTGAATGATGAATATTAATTTTCTCGTACCGAGATACGTCCAAATAACTCGTTAAAATACTGTTTCTTAATACGCGTTTATATTTAGCATCTGTATTTTCCGCATCGTGTACATGAGCAAAAGCATTTTGATGAACTTGGGCAAAATCAGGTAATAATGTCGGCGCATCTCGCTTAATATTATCCAGCATCCAATTGAGTGATAGCCCAGAAAGTGCGAGATCTTTATCCATATGATCATCAGACTTATTATTTTCCATTTTCTCATAACCACCTCCCACATCAGCATGGGCGCCGGAAAACCACACTTCCTCAACTTTAGATATCGATGAGTCTTGACTTTCAGAGCATAAAGACACGACTTCATTACTGCTGATAATAATAGGAGTAAAGACATTGGCACGATTATCATCTAATGACACCGCATGATAAACATGATTAATATTACATATTTGATCGATATAACGCGGATTAGGATTAACAATATTTTTCGGATCGGCAACCCCAAAATAGGTTTCATTAGCCGCTTCTAACGTCGGCACAAAGCCTAGCGCTTCAACCGTATCCCACAATCCAAGTATTTCAATCGATACATTAGCAACATGATGATTTAACGCAAAACCGTCAAGTTTTAAGGTGTCTTGTCCCCATTGATTAATCAGCTGATTAGCCTGAAAACGACTCTCCTCAATATCTTTATCCTCTCCTTTGTAAATCGCATAAAGCGCTTTAGAGAGTTGTAATCTATCTTCCTCGCTAAAGTCCGATAAATCATAAATCCCCAACGCATAAATCATCCCAGCAAGTATGCGACTGGCATAAGCCCCACGACTAAAGCCAAAAATATAAAGCAGTGCATCTTGAGAATAATACCTCGAGAGAAAAGCATAAGCCTCGGCAACATCTTTATCATTACCCCACCCAGCACCTATAATGCGACCATCGGTTCCCACACCTTCATTATAAAAAAGGTATAGATTATCTTTATCTTGATGTTTTATTATTTCATTAAGCGCAGAGACATTGGTTCGACTGTCTCTATCATTTTGTGTCCCGTCTAGAAAGAGTGCCAGTTGTTTAATGTTATGATTATCTTTATTGGGTTGATGAATTTCAACGGTGTAGGTTTTATTTGATGAGCAACTCGCCATCATGATCAACAAACACAGGGTGGCAACGGCCTTAATGATCCTTATAAACATATAATGTTCCTTCAATTATCACTATACTGATATAAGCCCTTCCAAGGTTAACAACAATATTAACTTATAACATCTCAGAAACACCATCTTCAAGTCAATACTTCTGTCGATTAATTAAACAAGATTAAATCAGGTTTTCATATTGGATCAAACTTATCGTATTGATTTTGTCAGCGATGAAAGTGGCAACTAAAATAAATAGGTCAGTTAATCTAGCAAAGAAATCGCCAATACATGATATACATCGTCGTCAATTTATATTCAGTAATCTTGCCACCAGTGCAGGCGTCGCATCTGGAGCCTTTAGCCAGGCGAGTTTAGCGTCTGCACCCGAAAAACAAGCGCAAAATTTATCTCACCATCCTAATGACAAACAATTAACAGATAAAGAATTAACCACATTGTTATCAGGTAATACAATGACAGGAGTCACCCATAAAGGTTCATAATATATGACTTATTTGCAAAGCCATGGCGCTGCACTCAAAAAAGTTGACGATGAGTGAAAAGAAAAAGGTCAATGGCAAATAGGAATAATGAGCTGACTTTACCATTTCCCACCATTGCCGATGGGGAAAAATTTTCAATGATGATCTACCCCTTCAAACAAGGCGATCTATACAAAGGTTGGACCCTAAGACCCATAGGTGCACTTAGTTTATTGTTGAATCTGGTAAAGCGACTGAAATATCTTAACGACTATCAATATAAGAAAAAAGCAGAGATGAGTTTCTCTGCCTTATTTAATTTATTTTAATCTTCAATAATATAAAATATCAATTTCTTATAAAAAAAATTAATGTTGTATTCTAAGATGGTTTTTTCTTCATTTGAAATCCATTCCCTTCCGGAAAAAAGCTCGCCACGGAAACTGAGTGTTCCTTAGCTTCCGTATCTTGAACAACTAATTTTATTGGCGTTGTTACTGACTTCACCGACATTTGCTGAGTAAGACTCATACCGTTTAGCGGGATTTGTAGGTCATTTTCGGGAGTGACAGCCGAATAAATTGACATTGTCATCCAGCTCAACATCAATAGCATGATAAAAGACCGACACCTATAAAGAACATAAAAAATAATTAAGTACATAATGAACGCCAACTATGTTTAATTAATGTAGTGGTAAGGTTAACCGCTTAACCAATGGTTAACATCATTCAAAAGTATGAAAAAATACCTAGACAAACGGCTATAAATTTTATATGACTAATTCTTTTATACTACTATGAAGGCGGTTAATACTGAAAATGAGACTTTAATCAATTGATTTATAATAAAATTAAATATTCTTCAACTTGGTCCTCATAAAATAGACAAAATAACTAGATATGTACTCTATTCAGTATAAAAGATACTCATCACTAATCTTAATTGATTTTAAATAGGCTACTGTCATTTTAAGGGCACATATGAACCATACCATCGAAACCATACTTGAACATCGTTCAATACGAAAATTTACCCATCAAACAATCGATGATGCCCTACTCACCACTATCTTAAATTGTGCTATTGCCGCCTCAACATCAAGCTTCATCCAATGTGTCAGCATCATTAGAGTCTGTCAACAAGACCGTCGAGAAACACTGGCGCAGTTAGCTGGAGGTCAAGCTTATGTCGCTTCGGCCGCTGAGTTTTTTGTATTTTGTGCTGACTTTAATCGCCATAAACAAATTCATCCAGAAGCACAGTTAGGATTCACTGAGCAAACCTTAATAGGTGCTATCGATGCAGCCTTAATGGCGCAGAACGCTTTGTTAGCAGCAGAGTCGCTCGGACTCGGTGGCGTCTATATTGGCGGGATCAGAAATAACCCTCAAGCAGTATCTGATCTATTAGAGATGCCATCACATGTCATCCCTTTATTTGGCTTATGCCTAGGCTATCCAGATCAACACCCCGAAAAAAAGCCTAGGCTGCCACAATCCCTTGTTATACACCAAGAAGCGTATCAGCCAGAGCTTGATAAACAAATCTTGAATGACTACGACAATCAAACACGCCACTATTATCGAAACCGCAGCAATGGCAATAAAGACATGTCGTGGTCAGAGCAAATAACCACGGCATTGAATAAAGAAGCCCGCCCTTTCATGAAAGATTTTATCCATAATAAAGGCTTCAGCACCCGCTAATGTGTGCTAGTTTGATCATTTCCTGCAGCAGCTTCTATGTTTTTCACGCAAAGAATAGCTTATCTTATATAGCGCCATTGTTCTCGACTTGGGTTCAAACATCATTCTACCTTCCCCGTGATAATGCTCCACAAGCGCTACGCTAAGGGACAGGCTGTCCCTTAGCGGCACACCACACTCGATACCACTGTTCATGATCCAATGATAACGCTAAAGAACCAATGGCTAATCGGGTTCGGGTTATATTGCCACTGCCTAAAATAGGCAACGGATTGGAAGGATGCCGCATTATCCACGCATAAATGACCTGTTCAATAGAGTCCGCATTAAGTTCTTCTACTAATGTATTTAGCACCTGTTTCAATCTAACGATTTGATCATTTTTAAGATTGAAAATAGCGCCACCCGCAAGACAAGACCAAGCCATTGGGCGACAACCCACTTTTTGCAACTCATCTAATATTCCCGTTTCAAATACTGTGAGGTTTACTGGATTCATTTCTATTTGATTTGTCACCAAAGAAAAGTCAAGACGAGATTGCAATAACGAAAATTGAGATGAAGTAAAGTTTGAAACCCCAAAATGTTTCACTTTTCCTTGCTGCTGTAGCAGCATAAAGGTTTGTGCCACTTCATCTGTCATCATAAGAAAATCGGGTCTATGCAGTAATAATACATCTAAATAGTCGGTACCTAAGCGGCTTAAAGACATATCAACCGACGCCATAATCGCTTGTTGACTTAAGTCATAATGAGCAATGCCCTTATCACTACTCGGCACAATCCCACATTTTGAGATAATCTCCATTTTATCTCTTAATCCCCCATCAAGTTTTAAAGCTTGACCAAATAAGGTTTCACAGGACGGTGTACCGTAAACATGAGCATGATCAACACTACTGATCCCTAGCGCCAAATGTGACTCAATAAAAGACAAGCATTGTTGAGCTGACCAGTCCCACTCCCCTAAGCGCCAATAGCCTTGAATTAGATTTGATAGCATGAGTCCATCAGACTGCATGGGGGTTTTTGATGTCATATTTGATCTAAGTGTCAAAATTAATTACTCTTTTTATTTTTAAATAATAAATAATCCCAATTTCCATTTGCATAATAAAGGGATCCCACTAAAAATGAATACAGGCATAAAAATAATGGAATGCAAACATGTTAAAAGCACTCTCTATATTCATATTATTATTTTTCTACATCCCTATGGCAACAGCCAATCCTCAGTTAACCACAGAAAGTCAAACGGCGAAGATAACCGCCATTTATAGTGCCGATCACTTTAGTGCTTATCTTCCCGAGCAAAAAGAAAGCACACAAATTCGTCTTAATGGCGTTTATACTCCCTCCCTTGATGGTCAATGTGCAAAAGAAACTGAATTGGCCTTAAAAGCCAAGGCTTTCGTCACCGAATATATAAAAAATGCAAAAAAAATATTATTAACAGAACAGACCCACGATGAAAATAAAATACTATGGGCTACCATGTACGTAGATGGCAATAATTTATCTTACGTTCTCATTAATAAAAACCTTGGCCGAAAATGGCCCGCCCCAAAAGAAAGCTGGTGTCATTAATGTAAAGTCGACATGATTAACTTTACTTTAATCCAGTTTTAAATAGACTTTATCGCTAGTCTAATAATCTCAATATAATTGAGCTTATTATTCATCCACAGCTTAATATTAAGTAACCTACTAATAATAAATACATAGTTAACTGACCTCCGGCAAAGCCGGAGGCTTATTTGGCTGACGCCCCAAAAGGGCTTAAGTCAGTGCCCAAGGCACCCTCTACATTCCGAGTTTTAATTGATCCCGATGAATGTCATTTTTTTCTTGGTTTCGTATGTACTCTTTTATCATTTCCTCA
>NZ_JAKIKS010000174.1 GCF_023284005.1 Shewanella surugensis | reverse complement strand
GCTGCTTGCTGATGTCATATCAGGTATTCAATTTAAAGATGGTGAACGGATCACTCAAGATCAAACAGAACATCACGATTCATTGATACACCACATTTGACAATAACTCATCAACCCTGCCCTCTGGCGATTATGTCACGGAGCAAGGTAATTTACTGTTTCCCTCGACAAGTGTGGTGAAGGATATCGCTCGTTATAATGCTAATGTGAAGGCGGTGGGGATTGGGCGCATTTATTTTCGTCCACTGAAAGGAAATGAGCCCCTTGGAAATTTAGAACTTTTTCAAGTGGCCGATCTTAATAATCAATATGCGCAGCCTTATGAAAATACTCTGATCCGTATGGCCAATTTATATGTTGATTCAACTCAAGAGCTATATTCATATGTGGAAGGTTTTGGCACAGAAGATCAAGCGAATATCCCTTATCGGCTGCCTATAGGCCATCTTGCTATTGAAGTAAGCAAAATATCCACTCTCAAGGTCATATTATCTTTGGTTCAGGATCGGCAGAAGACTCCTGTGAAACTATTTTCAGATGAAATAGCCTATAATCCTGGTGACGGTAGTCGTAATTTTAAATTGATTTTGTCACCGCCTTTACGGGTGCAGCAATCTAAGCCCTTTTTTAACCGCATTATTGAATTTGTGCAATATTCACAGAAATGAGCTTTTCAATCTCTTGTTAAATGGTATTTTGTTTCTGTCTCTCTATATCGATAAATCCGTCTATGTTATAATCCCGCTCCATTTATTGTTCCTTAACTCCCTTCGCTCGGAATACCCATGAAATTTATCGTAAAACTATTTCCTGAAATCATGATGAAAAGCAAGCCGGTAAGAATGCGTTTTACCAAAATGCTGGAAACGAATATTAGAAATGTCCTTAAAAATGTTGATGAAAGTGCCAAGGTGCAGCGTCAATGGGATAAGATTATGATCATGGTGCCGGACTATAGAAGCGACTTAATGGAGGCGTTTGGGGCGCGTTTAGCCTGTATTCCGGGGATTGCGCACATTTTACAAGTCAATGTCAGCACTTTTGAGTCAATCGATGATATATATCAGCAGACGTTAGTCGCTTATAAAGAGCAGTTGGCGGGGAAAACGTTTTGTGTTCGTGTCAAACGAGTCGGTAAACATGACTTTAATTCCATTGAGGTGGAGCGTTATGTTGGGGGAGGATTAAATCAATTTACTGATGCCGCCGGGGTTAAATTAAAAAATCCAGATATGACAGTGAACCTTGAGATTGATCAAGATCAGCTATATCTAGTGGATAAACGCATTCAGGGCTTGGGGGGCTTTCCTATGGCGACCCAAGAGGATGTGTTGTCGCTTATTTCTGGCGGATTTGATTCAGGGGTGTCTAGTTATCAATTTATCAAACGCGGTTCACGTACTCATTATTGTTTCTTCAATTTGGGCGGCGATCAACATGAAATTGGTGTTAAGCAGGTGGCTTATCATCTGTGGAAGAAATACGGTGAATCCCATAAAGTGAAATTTATCTCAGTGCCTTTCGATCCCGTGGTTCAAGAGCTACTGGAGCGAGTTGAAAATGGTCAAATGGGCGTTATTTTAAAGCGGATGATGATGCGCACTGCAGCAAAGATTGCTGAGCGCATGGGCATACAAGCCTTGGTAACGGGGGAGGCCATGGGGCAAGTCTCTAGCCAAACATTAACCAATCTGAATGTTATCGATCGCTGCACCGAGCAATTGATCCTTCGGCCACTGATTGCGATGGATAAACAAGATATTATCGATATCAGCCGTAAAATCGGCACAGAAGATTTTGCCAAATCGATCCCTGAATATTGTGGGGTGATTTCACAAAAGCCTACCGTTAAGGCGGTGCTGTCCAAAATTGAACATGAAGAAGAGAAGTTTTCAGAAGGACTGATCGATAAAGTGCTTGCCGATTCCAAGATCATCAGTATTAAGGATATTGCTACTGAGATGGACTTGCAGATCACTGAAACAGCGAGCGTTGATGCGATTAGCCAAGGTGAAATCGTGATTGATGTTCGTGCCCCAGATGAAGAAGAGTTAGCGCCTTTAAAACTGGATGGTATTGAAGTGAAAAAAGTGCCTTTTTATAAGTTGGCGACGCAATTTGGTGACTTTGATAAAGAGAAAACTTACCTCTTGTATTGCGAGCGAGGTGTGATGAGTAAACTCCAAACCTTGTATTTACAAGAGCAAGGCTATACCAATGTAAAAGTTTATCGCCCTTAATTTGCTTTGATGTAATGTGATAAAAATAGCTAAGGCCATTATTGTAAGAGAAATAATGGCCTTTTTGTTTTATGACTTTGAGGAGGGTAATGGATTAAAGGCAGATCTGTTGCCCCTTGATGTGGCAATCTCCGCCATTATTATCTTGCTCTTTACAGCCGACATAGGTGGCGTTGCCGTAGCTACCTCCTACATGAGTGTGCCTATTTTCAGTATTGATTGAAACACCGTTAACGTAACACTCACTGCTGGATGTATTATCACTTTGGCGTATGACATCAATATGGCCCCAAAGAGGGACATCACTGCTCGATACCGTGCCGTATTCTAAGTTACAAGCCGCTTTAACGGATGCATTGACTTTATTACTTGGGCAAGTGATATATTTATAACAACCACTACTATTACCATAAATTAAACAGTCGAAATCTTCTATGCTAGGGACGGTACCGCCTCTAAATTGTGATACGCGAATATTGGCGTAAGTGGTGGACTCATTAAGAGATGTATCATTAGTGTTAGCACCAAATTTTATATAGTAAAGCGGCTCTCTGTCTAAAAATTGATTGTATCGCACACTGTTATAACTGGCATTATCGTTATCATCAGTAGAACTGGTATTGCTTAATTGTGCACTGCTATCATCGCCGCAATAGCTTTTATTCCCATTGCGTGAACTGATATAAATAGCGGCATTATCACCCGTGTACTGGTTATAGTAAAAATAGTTGGTTTCAATCACATTGTGACTGGGCGTTTGGTGTCGGACTGTGCCTCCTTCGCCACAATTGCGATAAAGAAAAATACCGCCATTATTGATGGCCGAAAAAGTGTTTTCTTTAATGGTATTGTAGGCTGAGCCATCAATAGCCATCACTTCTCGTGGACCATCTGCATGAATATAATTATTGATAATGGAATTGTAATTGGACTCAGCATCTAGATAAATAGCCACTGATGTGGAGGTACCTTGAATTTCAGAATCTTGAAGAGTGACATGGTGAACCCCAGGGGCGAGGTAAAGCGGGGTGCGAACGACAGATTCAATATTCATATTGTCGAGTAAAATATTATGGGGAGCGGCATTATTGGCGCGAGTCGTATGACCTGCGGTGATCGACGAGCTTTTTACTTCAGCCGCTTCGCCATTACTGCCCATGCCGATAATACGAATATTACCCTTTACTCGGCAATCTTTAAGCGTAATATCATGAGGAACTGACCAAGTGCCATCAGACAATGGAATAGATTGGATGGCAATCGTATTATGTGAATGGGTAAAGATCCCAGCATTAATCCCAGATTCCATATCAATTAAGGCATTATTACAATCAAGGTTCATGTTAGATGCCTCATTACCTTGTATCATGATCCTTTTGGTGATGATGTCGGTAGCGCTTAAGCTGAGATGACAATCCAGATAAGCAGTATGTTTACTACTGGTTGCCGCTGCGAGTACATAGGCTTTTTGGTCACTGCTGCAGTTTTCTATTGCATAACTTGATATCGATACCCATAACAATGAAATACTGAGTATCATTGAAAAAACAGTCGATTTTGACATGACAAATCCTTTTGTTTTTGAACTTATGATGGCCTTTAACCAATAGGGGTAAAGCAAAAGTTCGAGAGTCGCGTCCTTTATCAAGGATAAGTAAGCCGATTGAAAATAGTACAAAGGGATTACTTGACGACTTAGTTAAAAATAGCAGTTTCTAATTAAATTGCAGGGGAAGTTTTTATCTTAGGATTGAAGTGAGAGTGATAGCTTTTATTTAAACGGGAATGAGGTTTTAACGAAGAAAGTCATTTTTTCAGTCTATTATTTGAAATGTTTAGCGATTTTTCTGCAAGAATGCCTGCTTATTAGAGCAGGCGGTTGATCTTAAGTTTCGTCATTGAGTTTAGCAATCGCTTCAATGAGCTTTTGATTTAACTCTTCATTTATCATTTTGTGGTGAGTAGTATCAAAATTATCGAAAAAACGAGGGATGGATAAATTGGCTTTGACATCGGCTCCAAAAAAGGGCGCTGAATGTAAAGCAGAACGCATTACACTGGCCGCACCACCGAGGCCTGGGGACGTTGAGAGTAATAGCGTCGGTTTATGTTGATAAACTTTATTATTAATACGTGAAACCCAGTCAAAGAGGTTTTTATAGGCGGCGGTGTAGGAACCATTGTGCTCAGCAAAAGAAATGATGAGCTTATCTGCAGCGGTTATTTTGTTAAAAAAAGCCTGAGCGAGAGCAGGATGACCGAGTTCTTGCTCTTTATCGGTGCTAAAAAGTGGGAGTTCGTAGTCATTTAAATCAAGGAGTTCAACACTGGCGTTGGGGACTAAAGAGGCGGCATAACCCGCCAGTTTTTTATTAATGGATTGACGACTATTACTGGCGGCAAAAGCTAATATTTTCATTTTTTCTCATTATATGTTTTAGGGGCAAAATCGTTCTCGATCACTCATAAAAGAGTATGAGCCTTGAGTTAATTTATCGATCAATTAACTCAGGTGTTATTTTCAAAATGACATGAGAAGTGGCGCAACATTTGGGGCTGTTTAGTGATGTTAAGCCCCGAGTATGTGTGGCGTTCTTCCCATACTTTTTCAACAACTTCAATAATATAATCGAAATGGCTCTGGGTGTATACTCGCCTAGGGAAGGCTAAGCGTACCAACTCCAATTCAGATGGCTGTTCCTTGCCTTTATCATCAAAGTGACCAAACATGACAGTACCAAGTTCAACCGCACGAATACCGCCTTCGATATAAAGTGCATTAATCAGTGCAATGCCAGGATAAGCGAGTGGGGGGATGTGAGGCATGAAGGTTTTAGCATCAATAAAAACGGCATGCCCACCGCTAGGCTTTATTACTGGTATACCTTTCATATCCAGTTTTTGGGTTAAATAATCCACGGTAGCATGTCGGTAGGTTTGATAATCCATATCGAGTGCTTCCATTAACCCCACTGAAATGGCTTCTAAATCCCGTCCTGCTAATCCTCCGTAGGTAGGAAAACCTTCTCGTAAAATCAGTAAATTCTTAAAATCTTCGGCCCATTCATCATTATTGCAAATGAAAAAGCCGCCAATGTTGGCGAGACCATCTTTTTTTAGACTCATGGTGGCAGCATCAGCAAGTGAAAAAATTTCCTGTGCGATTTCAAGTAAAGATTTATCTTGATAGCCCTTTTCTCGTTTTGAAATAAAATACGCATTTTCAGCAAAACGGCAGGCATCAAGAACAAGTGGAATATTGTATTGAGATAACACTGTTTTTACTGCGCGAATGTTTGCCAGAGAGACGGGTTGACCTCCACCGGTATTATTGGTGATAGTGAGCATCGCAAAAGGGATATTTTCCGCGCCATGAGTTTGGATAAAGGATGTTAATTTTTCTATGTCCATATTGCCTTTAAAAGGCGCTTCTATACTGGGATCTCGGCCTTCTTCGCAGAGTAAATTAACGGCTGTGGCGCCTGCAAATTCAATATTGGCACGGGTCGTATCAAAATGGGAATTATTAGGGATCATATCTCCAGCTTTTAATCGGCTCATAGCCAATAACCCTTCTGCAGCCCGCCCTTGATGAGTCGGAAAAATATGTTTAATCGCCGTGATTTTTTTGATTGTGGCCTCAAACTTTTTCCATGACTGACTGCCCGCATAGCTTTCATCGCCTATCATGATGGCTGCCCACTGTTGAGCTGACATGGCCCCCGTACCTGAATCGGTCAATAAGTCGATAGTACAATCGATAGCGTCGAGTAAAAAGACGTTGTAATGTGCTTTTTTGAGTTTTTCGATGCGCTCTTCTTTGGAAATGATTTTAATCGGCTCAGTCATTTTTATGCGAAAGGGTTCAATGATGGTACGCATGGCAATTCCTACTCACTTTATGGCTTAATAACAGCTTTGTTGAGCATAGTTCAAAAATATTTTTTTGACCTGAACTCTCAGAGTGCTTAAAGGGAGAGAATGAAAGCCATTAGGCAGAGCTAATGGCTTTCTATAAGATCCATTATGGATTTGTAGAGCAGGTAAATAATGTGGTGCCAGCGGTAATATCAGGATCGGAATACCGACTAACATAGGTGATATTGTTGTGGTATGTACCTTGACCAAGCTCCCTCAATAAACCCGTTTCAGAATGCACATTAAAAGTCACGCCAACAGGGATAGTGACAGTGGCTTTTTCCCATACAGTGAGCGTTTGACTGAATTGATAATCAATGTTGAATAAGGGAGCTTCATGTTCCGTTAAGGTGAACGCTAATATATGTTCTTGCGTCGATGTTGTATCACAGGTGTCGATCAATAAAATCTCAATAACCTGATATAAAGGTAATGTTTGCTCTCCTAATGAAAGCATAGATTCAGCATTTTGGTTGATGGGGCGAGAGGTATAGCTGGCATAAGGGATGCGGTCATTATTGGTTTCAATGCTGACGGTGGCATTTTCTTCAACAGAGATCCTGTAGGACAGTATGCCTTGCTCATTTGTGACGACGCTTTGATCATTGATTAAAAAATTTACACTCGCAATGGGGAGTCCCATGATATGTTTAAATGTACCACTGATATAGCCGCTGAGTGTGACATTCGGATCAACGACAGTAATAACAAGGTTGTCGGATTCAGAATCCAGCTCAGCATCATTGACTGTTAAGCTAATTACATATTCACCTGCGGTATCGGTGATAAAGCTGGGATTCACTAGGCTGGCATCATCCAAATTGGGATTGCTATTGTCAGCTTGAGTAATGATGTTCCATGAATAACTGAGTGGTGAGGTTTCAGGATCGCGACTTAAACCGCCATTAAGGGTGATGTTTTCATTTACTTCACGTCTTCACCCGCATTGGCAACCGGTGGATTATTTTGACTCGTGACTGTGAGAGTCACGTCATCAGGTATACTGGATGAATAGGGATCGGATACGGTTAATGTGAAGGTATAGCGGCCTTCGAGATCGGGCGTAAAGTGGGGTTGAGTGCTATTTGGGCTGCTGATCAAGGCTTGGCTGTCATCGGGAGTACTTTTTATTTTCCATTCGTACGTTAGGGGATCGTTATTGGCATCAGTACTCAAGCCTCCATCGAGCTCAACTAAAGAATTGATCATGACTGATTGATCTTCTCCTGCATAGGCCATTGGCACACTGTTGCCCGTCGTGCTAATGATGTTAATACTGTCATTAAGACTGTCTTTACTGCCAGAATTTACCGTTAACACGACAATATATTGGCCATCGACATCGGCAATAAAAGAGGCATTTACCTGAGTAGATTGGTTTAATTGTGCTTTTGAGGTGGTGGGTTTTTCTTGTATCACCCATTGATAAGTTAATATATTACTGTTTGATGTTTGGCTATCAGAGGCATCAAGTTGTACATTTGATCCCGTTACGACATTTTGATCGTGCCCGGCATTGGCGATAGGTAATGGGGCTGAGCTATCTTGTGAGTCTGTAATAGGCGTTGTGTTATTGGCTTTTTCGTTATTATTGTCATTGTCACCTCCGCCACCGCAGGCACTAAGTTGATCAAGAAAAGCCATTAAAATAAAAATCCGTTTCATATTATTCCTAGTTGTTATATTTAAAGCGATTTAAGCGGTAATGCAACAACATTTTAACAATGTTCATTTCAAGTTGAATGTATGGGTTAAGCTTATTTAATCAATCACTTAAATATGTATGAATAGATTTTGTAGCAGATAAACGATGGCGGTTGCACTTTTTATTGTTTATTAATGGTATTGAGAGCCCCGTACCGTAGGAGAATTAAATGTTATTGGAAAGGTAAAGTCATCAAGATGATTGGGCTGAGAGTAGCAGGCTCAATCATCTTGGTGATAGATGGGAGAATGTGTCGATTTATTGGGTTGTGGTGTCACTCACTGGTTCTTCAGCAACTAAGATAGTATCCATATCTTGAGTGAGTTGCTGCTTTAATTCTTCCATTTTTAAGTTGAGCTCAGCATGGATACTTGCATGTAAGTACCTGAGTATTAAATTATCATAAATTCGTTCACTATTAGAGCAACGTGATAATTTCAGTACTTATCGCATCATTGAACTTGTTTGTTTATCATTATTTTTGTATAA
>NZ_JAKIKS010000173.1 GCF_023284005.1 Shewanella surugensis | reverse complement strand
AGCTGCTTGCTGATGTCATATCAGGTATTCAATTTAAAGATGGTGAACGGATCACTCAAGATCAAACAGAACATCACGATTCATTGATACACCACATTTGACAATAACTCCTTAGGGTTTCCCTAATACCCTTTTAAAACTCGACGAGTTTTTATATAAACAAGATATTCAAGATATTTAAATTAATTCGGTGCGAGTAGCTGTCATATAAGAAAACGGCTAAAAGCGATCGTTTAGGTAGGTTAGATAGGTTACTTGAGGATTTAAGTCATGCCTAACCTATATGTATTCTCGCTAACAAAGGGGCTTGGACTTAAACCCCTTTAAATAACTTCTCCGCGACAATCTTACACTTACTTTAATGCTTTTATTGCAAATGAAACCATAGGATTAGGAGTGAACTTAGAACTTGTATAGTTCCAAACCGTAACGTATCCTTGAGGATTCATTTGAAAAAGCTTTTTCTTTAAAACTGTAGGTTCCAGGTTTAGATTAGATACTATATAACCATCACTTTGATTGGAAACATACACATTAGCATCCAAGTCTTCATCCTCATTAATGAGGATCAGTTGGTAACTTGCGCCTGCTCTTCCATACAATACAGCGGAACGTTTAGGCTCTAAAGTTATAGAATGTGGTGCACTAACAGATAATGAATCTTTACTCAAATGATCTTCGCTGAGTTCTTTTAATAATGCTGTGTTCATAATGATTTTCCTATTGGCAATTAGTAATATTTATTAAGCTCACAAGGTAAAACTATTCGGCATGTCATTGATCTTAAACATACCGATTGACAGATAACGTATGAGTTTATGTTTTCTAAAAATCAAATAAATGATAGGTATAAAACCCAACAAAAAATATTACAGCTTATTACAGGGGTTTGAAGTCCAATGGTACGGTTTTGTACGGTAAGCAATAACTGTTTGATATATCATAATATTATAGACTTAAAAGTATAGCCTTAAATTATGTCTTTTATATCGATTTAAGAGATAGTTTTAAATCCTTAGCGTACGTTTTCGTACCGTTGGACTTCATACCCCTTATATAAACAACGATATTCAAAATATTTAAATTAATTCAGTGCGACCTATAGAACGCTCTCTTTTAGGCATTTGGTGACCCAATAGGCCACTAACCAAACGCTGTTTATTGTTTGTTCAGTGAGGGGCTTTTTTCGTACTATTTTGATCGGCGGTTTTGGGGCTAAAAGCGATCATTTAGGTGGGTTAGATCGTCTACTTGAGGGTTTTCGAGGTGCTTAGGCGCTGTTTTAGTGCCTTAAGTTGGCTATTTACCATAACTTAATTTGTATGTATCGCTTTTAACAGGGATGCAAAACTTATACTGTATAGCTTTTGAAGTGTCGAATAGGGAATAATTACCAGTCTAAAGGCTAATTTACCTATTTTTTTTTGAGGCTGTATGAATATAAGCATAAGTTCAGAAAGATTAACCTTTAGATTGTTACATAAAAATGATATTAAATACATGTTTTTACTTAGCTCTGATCCTGATGTCATGCAGTTCTTCCCGAGCGGGGTTCTCAACCTCAAAGAAACTCAAGATCGTCTAGATTCATTTTTAAGGGGTTATGACGAACATAACCTGCCTGTTTTTTTACTATTCGACCAAAAAACAGGAGGGTTTGTTGGTCGTGCTGGATTTAGCTTAATTAATAACATTGAAGTTGAAGTCGGGTATGTATTACAAAAAAAATATTGGAAACAAGGCTTTGCGACAGAAGCGTTAGAGGCGTTGTTATTATGGTCTAAAGATAATGTTGATTTTAATAAGATAATTGCAATGGCACCCACTGATCATGTGGCTTCTCACGGTGTAATGAAAAAATGTGGGATGATTTACTGTAAAGAAGATCTTGCCTATGGCGTTCCTTGTACCTTTTATCAGAAAATAAACCAATAATGATTTTCCCTGATGAATGTTTCATATTTAATGAGAGAGATATTTTCTCTCATATTTACCATAACTTAAATTGTGTGCATCAATTTTTAGCTCTCTTTTAGCTTTCTTTACAATCTATTGATAAATATAACTACATGTACTATAAGCGAAATAAAAGCTTTCGCTTACTCGTTTTGCAGGACATACCTAACGGAGAGTCGAGGCAAATGCAAAACGCGCAAGGCGTGTATACAAATGTTATGTTTGCGTGGTAAATTTTCTATATTAATATTAGAAATAATCACTAATGCGTTATTAATTAATAAAAAATCATTTTTAATGATAATAGGAGAAAAAGGCAATGGACAAGGCCACAGTATTATTTTATGTAATTATTTTTCTATTTCTATGTACAGGAATAATTACCCTTCTTGGGTTGATTAAGAAAGTAGATGTTGAAAAAAAATATCTTGGAATGTTATTTTCAACTCTAATACTTGAACTAGTGGGGGCTGTTATATATCTGTTTTCATCGACTGATTTTTTTGATAAAACAAGTCCTGATGGTGTTATTGTTCGTAATGAACTTCCTACAAAAATGCAACAGTTAACATCACCTGAATTGTTAAATATATTGCAGATGAACTCACAACAGGTAAGTAAAATTAAGGCGTTAGATGACAATTTAAATGAATTGAAAAAAAAGTTCGACTCACAAATTCCATCGTATCAAGTTATCACTATTGAATTAAATAAAACAATAAAAAAGTTGGATAATATAAATATTCAATATGTTGAATCTAAAGTCTATAAAGATAAATACATCCAATTACAGAGGTTATTTTTAGTAAGGATGGCTAACTTAAATTCAGCCATATCAGTCTGGGGGCCTTCAGTGAACTTTGATTGGAAGCCAGAGGAGAAAAAAGAAATTGCCTTAATGCTACAAGAAGCCTTAAAGCGCATTAAATTTATGGAAGCTACAGACACTCCAAATAATGACCCTTCTAAATCTCATCAGCTATTAATTGCTTATCAACAGAGCAAAGGATTTACAGGGAAAGGCTTTCTTACAAGTGAGGTTATTGCATTTATCATTCGTGATTATTTAAAACAAAGTACTGTCCATTTAGGATGACATTTCGAATAACAAACATAACACGGCCTTTAAGCAGCATTATTTCTAGCCCCATTTACCATAACGTCCGTTGTAGGTATTAGGCCTAATACCTACTATTTGGCTTTGCCTGATGCAATAGCTTTAAAAGTACCATCTAAGCTTTCCTTTACTTCATTTACCCAGAATATGACCTCTTCTGGTGATTCTGTTTGAGAAGTAATATTTCTAATTAGCAATAAAGTTGATTTCATATGATTCAAGTTTCTTACAGACTCCCAACTCATAGCCTCATCAATTTGAAAGAGTAACTTGTCTGAATTAGGAAAACCAAATTCATCAACTACAGCATTACGCAAATTAACCCAAGCACCTTGAAGATCCGATAGAGCTGTTTTTTCATATCCTGTGGGTTCTGTTTTAAAGCTCATAGTGTTTTTATCCACTTTCTAGTTAAGGCCTAGATCTTAACCATTTTTTTTGACGAATGCTTCACATTTAATGAGAGAGGTAGTTTCTCTTATATTTACCATAACGCCCGTTGTAGGTATCGGGCCTAGTATCCACGAAAAAAATAGGCGGTAAGTCACGGGGGTCGAGGTCCAACGGTACGAAAAGTAACAGTACGACGGTATCAATAGGGTTTTACTGTAATGGTATGTCAATATCGAAGCGTATTTACTACCACATAAGTCAAATACGGCATTATGGTAGGAAGCTATCACTATATTTAGAAATCAAAGATAGTCCTTTGTGAGCTTTAACGCATAAGGGTTTTAGGCTTAGAGTAACTTTTCGTACCGTTGGACCTCAAACCCCTGTTCCCCTTAAAAATATAACTATCTTCAAATATTTGAGTTGGGTAAACGCGTATTGCGAAAATGTTGGTATAGTGTTAAAACACGAGGGTTGCACCAATATTGGTAATAAATTAGATTAATCTTAATTGTGATTGAGGAGAAAAATAGTAATGACTATATCAGTAGGTAATTCAGGAGTTGCAAGTTTAGAAGTAAGCATCAACAAGTGGGGTGACTCAGGTGATACTTCATACTTCACTGTCACAGGTGGAGATCCAGAAACTTGGGATAGGACTGATGAACGTGGTTTCGTAATGGCCGTCAAAAAGAATAGTAATGTGAATAAGTACTATGTTATAGCCAATAGCTTTATCATAGTATCGAACGAGAATGTCAGCATGAATGACATTGTAATACAACCGATAGGGTAGCTTGGTTGACGGGGAAAAATCTCGTCCACTGTGCTTTGTATTGGAACGGTATTTTATTCACTATCAAACTAAACGCCCACCGACGGTTGTTTAGCTTTACTGTCTATTTACCATAACGTTCGTTGTAGGCATCAGCCATAACGCTCACGAAAAATAGGTTTCAAGACCCCTAGCGGCACTTGTCCTGATGTATTTTCTTGGCGTCACCCCTCCATCACGTATTTACCATAACTTAAATTGTGTGCATTTAACTTGCCTTAACAGTTTAAACCCGTTCAGTTGTATCGTATATCCCAATAAGACAAAGAATAAATTTGTTTCATTTAAATATGACTGCTTTAATTTATTCTAAATGGATCGATGACAAAATGGCTATAATTCAATGGGGATAAGGTTTGCAATATTTTGTTTTTTATCAGTTTTATTTTTACCCCCTGTTTATTCAGAAAACCAAAAGCTTACTCAATTTGGTCATTATGGACAAATTGGTGTACCTCTAACCGCAGGCATAATCTCTTTATATGACGAAGATTATAGTGGATTTGGTGAAGTGATTGAAGGAGCCATATTCACATCTCTTGCAACATATGCATTAAAATACTCTGTTAGAGAAGAGCGGCCAGATGGATCTGATAACCTTTCTTTCCCTTCAGGACATACTTCATCCGCAGCCCAAGGTGCTGCTTATCTTCAATTCAAATATGGGTGGAAATATGGATTGCCTGCTTATGCAATTACAGGTCTAGTGGGTTATTCTCGAGTGCAGGCTAATCAGCATTCTTGGCATGATGTTATCGCTGGAGCGTTACTGGGAACAGCGATACAATACGCCGTTACCGTTAAAGGTTATTCTTTAGTTAGCATTATTCCTTATGTCGGCGCCGACGAAGTTGGTTTATTTGTAAGTGCTAAGTTTTAGTGTATCAGAATAAAATGATACTTATCTTTGTTTACCATAATATCCGTTGTATGTATCTGCCCTAACACACGCGAAAAATAGGCCGTAAGCCACCCTAGCGGTACTTGTCCCTGATGTTTTTTCGTAGTGTGATGTCCCCTGCCGTTTTCACTTCCTTTGGCCACTCTGGATCATCTTCTGGACGCCCTTTTATTGGCTCTGTAACGGGATTTGATGTGACGGTTTCAAGTGGCTTGTGTTCTAATCTCAGAGTCAAATATTCTATGGTTTTTTTTAGCTCGTTGATGGTGGTAATTAGTTCGTGATAATCACCTGTTAACTTGTGTTCACTTTTGGTGTTCACTTTTTTTTTGTTCTGTTTTATTTCACCGAAAACTCTGATTAGTTCTGAAGTGTCTACGAAAGGGCGGTTACGGTGATCTCTGGCTATGGAGAGCTTGCCATCATTGATATATTTCCAAATGGTAGTTCTACTTTTTGATACCAATCTAGATGCTTCACTAAGATTAACACTTGCCACTTGTTCACCTGTTCATTCGTTGTGCGTTCAGTTGACTGTTCACCTGTTCACTTCTATTTTAGTCTTTCTACATTTTTAGTTTCATGTTTTCGTCTTGTTTGAAATCAAACCTCAAAGCAGATGCTTTTCTACCTTGTTTAATTATGTCGTAAGAAACAATCAAATCACTGCGTTGATTCAATTCATTAACCGCAGCCTTTATCACATATTTATTAAGATCTTTGAACTCTGGATATTTATCATTAAGTAGGAATGTTTTTCTTAGCTCTTCAACTCTAATTAGCCTGTGCTTGGTGCTATCAAATTGCATTAATATTTCATAGAGCCTCATCGAATAGATTGATTGTAGGTTAGCTATGTGCCTAAGTTTATATGTAGTAAACCTATTCTTTAATTGGCTGATGTACCCTTTTACTTCCTTGCTCCAAGTGAGGGTTATTTTTCCTTCCCCTTTTCGCCATAATACTTGGTGTTGAACCCAGCGAAACTTAATTATTCTATCCTCACTCTCAATTATAATGCTTTGGTCATATAGCTTTTCAGCCGCATCGTAAAGTTCGTTATATGCTCTTTTAAGGTTGATCCCCATGAGGGTTGAAAACTCTTGCACTGTTAACTCTATGCTGTCAGGAGTTTCTTCTCTGGAGTCTATTTTAGATAGGCAAGCCAATATCAATCTTTGTTCTTGAAGGCTAAGCATATAAGACGCTGCAATAAGGCTATTAGATTTAGTGATATTAGAATTATTCAAAATAGATCCCTGAATTAAATTTAGTCCTGTTCAATATTCTATCGGTAGAAAATGGTTATATCAAGTTCCACCGATAGAGCCTGTGAGTATTACCATGAATCCTTCCACCTTTAACCATGAATCCTTCCACCTTTAACCATGAATCCTTCCACCTTTAACCATGAATCCTTCCACCTTTAACTTTTATTTTTATTTTATATCAAAAACTTACAACACCCTAAAACAAGATAAAAACAAGAAAGAATTATTATAAAAAGGAAAACCCTGTGGATAACTCTACTTTTTGTAATTTTCGAGTGATAACCCTTCTTGGGGGTTTCACCCCCGCCAGCCCTTCCCCTCACTTCGTTCGTTTCCGGCATCCCCCAAAAGCCAAATCAAAAGACATAAGCGAAAATGCCTCGCCATGTCCTGCCGGTGGCAGGGGCGAGAGGCAAAGCATTTAATCGAACCTTGATATTGCCTACGGCCAGCTTAGGGGCTGAGTAAATCATCATGGGCTATCAAAAGAGGTTTAGCAGGGCGAAGGGCAGGCGCAAAAAAAACGCCTTAAGAGCGTTTCGCTGCGCTCTCATGCTCTCGTTACACTCGAAAGCACATCTTAAAGGCTTCTAAAACGCATTTTAAGGCTCTTTTGTAATATTTCGATATCAATGATGCGGTTGTAAATATGAGCATTTTAAAATGCCGCTGAGGGGTTTTGAATTAGCGAAGTCTATTCAGAAGTTGGAAGTGGCCTAAAAACGCCTCTGAGAGCTTAAAAATTTCTAGTGCCAGATAGCCTTGTTCGAGCGCCAAATGTGCAATGGTGATTGGTTTTGAATCCAGTACATCAAAATTGACTCTCAAGCGGCGATGCCTGTCTAACGAAAAACTGAAAATTCAGCTCAAAATTGATCTATGCCAGGATAAATTCAGACGAATAAATTTCGATTCTAAAAATGACCCACACCCCACGCTATCTTGATAAATCAAGAATAATTACAAGAAAGCAACTTAAGTTATTGATTTTTATCGTAACATTTAAATGTATTTACTGAGAATGATTTTTTTAAAATCCATGCGTTTTTTTTTGTAATTTGTGGTACAAACGTGCTCTCTTTGTGCTGCATTTGTGATATCAGATTGTTTTAATTGGTTTGTTTTATAATCTCACTTAAAGCATGGTGTTTTTGTGTTACAAATGTGTATGTAACTGTTTCTTTTGTATCTTTAATTTTTGTTTGCATGATAATTAAGTAGGTTTTTGTAACATAATTGGCTACATTGTTGTTTTGCAAAATAAAAAACATGAGCCACTTTAACTGTTTGATTTTAAATGATTTAAGTGTTTATTTGTTTTTGAAAAAAACTTATTGTGGTGCAAATGTGACACATATCGATAAAGTTGTTTGTTTTTAATAGTTTATTGAAAGTGATTTTATTTGTGATGTATTGGAAATACAATACACCTAGTGAATTACGCCTAAAAGCTCGATATGGTTATTTTCATCGTTTTTTTAGCTCCAAATCTTAAATTAGATAAATAAATTATTATTACATTTAATTCTAGTGTTTTTATTATTCATGATCATCTTACCCAAGTTATTTTAATTGAAAAAATTTCATCTAATCATATTTTTTCTTATTTTAAACCACTCGTATAACCTAAACTACCAATGTGCTGTCAGCATGATGTGAGTATTGCAATACCTTTGCAGTTATTTTGCAATACTTCCACTCCGACCACGGCGTTAATGCAATATTTTTGTGGTAATAATGCAATACTTTTGCAATATTTTTTTTGAGACACAAAAGTCTAAGGATAAACATAGGCACGCTGTCGAAAGTATACTTTCGTGTGCTTAGGGTTGAGCTATAGTCGTTTCTGGTGTATGAGGATAAAGCATTGCGATGTAACCTGTTAATTGATCTTGGCCGATCAACAATTAACAAAAGGAACATCGCAATGACTAAAAATG
>NZ_JAKIKS010000172.1 GCF_023284005.1 Shewanella surugensis | reverse complement strand
AAGCTGCTTGCTGATGTCATATCAGGTATTCAATTTAAAGATGGTGAACGGATCACTCAAGATCAAACAGAACATCACGATTCATTGATACACCACATTTGACAATAACTCATTACTTTACATAACCAAGCTATCGAATCTGCTTCATATTTATCTTTAGTATTTTTATTATCCCAAATATATTGGGCGACATGATCGAGTGCTGCTTGATTGGATAAAGAGAGTCGAATGGCTTTGCTTGCTGCGGTTTTAGTTAGGCGAGGATCATTACTGATTAGTTGCGAGAGAAGGGCTTGATATTGGGGCGCAACATTTGCAATACTCTGTGATGTTTACAAAGACTTTTTATTCAGAACCCAGCCGTCATTATAGCTAAATATCATGGTTCCCATGTCAATATAAGTCATACGGATGTATTTGTGTTGATAGTGACCCAGACTATCGGGTTGGCTTAATTGAGAGAGTACGTGACTTAAAGCGCTGCCAAGTTGGATTTGCTTAAATTTCGTGATGGAAGTGGTACTGTTAGAGATCATGAATCCGGTATTGTTTATTTGATACTGACTCGGGTTAAAGGCATTTTCGGTTTCTTTAGGTAATGTTTTTAGGGCTGCTTTGCTTTTTGTAGTTGAGTTAACATTGCGCGATATCTAGGATTATTATATTCCGTCAGTGCTCTGATCAGCCATGCATTAGTATCATTGAAATTGTCATTGTCTTTATCTGTTGTTGTATTAATTGTCCATAATATATAAGCCGTATGATCCCATAGTGCCTGATCTTGTGGTCGCTCATTATGCATGGCTTTGGCGCCAAGCTTTACCTCAGAAAGCTCACTGCTGTTTAGTAATCTCATGTAAATTAATTGCTCATCTGGAGAGATTGAGCGGGCATTAAATGACAGTAAAGTGAGTAGACCTATTATTATTATTTTCATCTGTTCATATCCTTATGACGTTGTACTTCCTTCGGTCAGTACATTTCTAATCGATTTCAGTCGCGGAATTAATACGTCTGGAATGTATGGAGTATTGGTATAATGTTAGTTGAGTTGTTTTGAGTAAAATCACAGCTGAACTTTTCTCTGATAGAGCGGTGTTATTAGGTTCACTGAACGCATTTTCTATGGGAGTAATGTTGTGTGAAGGCATGAGATTCAAACGAAAATAAGATATGGAAAACCTCAACAAAGAGGTTTATTATTTAATTGATCAATTGAATATTTATGCTCTTTATTATGTCGCAAAGGCAAACAATTCATAGTCGATGAATTAAAAGTGGTGCCCGAACCCGGAATCGAACCAGGGACACGAGGATTTTCAATCCTCTGCTCTACCGACTGAGCTATTCGGGCGACGGGCGCAATTTAAAAGCTTTTTGGCCTTTGAGTCAACTATTATTTTTCAAAATGGGTTTAAATCGTATCGAGTGATTATGTTTTGTTCGAAAAGGGCGGTTTAGTCCCTTGTTTTACAGATAAAAGGGAGGCAATGTATTACTGAAATAAGTAAAAAATAAAGCCCATCATATCAATAATGGGCTTTACTAAAGGGGGGGGAGCTTAAATTGTCTACTCTGCAATTAACTCATTATTTGGGAAGTTCTGTTGTAAAACTAATAATGCATTGCCTTTTAAGGTACTTTGCCCTAATTCACCATAGGCTTGTGCCATGATTTCCAGTGCACGTTCTGTTGAAGGTGTATCTGGATAGGTTTCAAGTACGAGTTGAGCACGATTAGCCGCAGCACTCCATGCATTCATCTTCAAATAATATTGGGCCACATGAATAGAATAACGGGCTAAACGGTTTTTAATGTACAACATACGTTGCTGTGCATCGGCTGCATACTTGCTATTCGGGTATAACTTAAGTAGTCTGCCGAAATCTTTGAATGCATCCTGTGCCGGTTTTGGATCTCGATCGCTTCTATCGATGTTAAGCATGTCATGGAACAGGTAGTCATCGATTTGCATATTGACTAAGCCACGCATGTAATAAACATAGTCGATATCTTTGTGAGTGGGATTCAGACGAATAAAGCGATCAATATTCGCTAGGCCTGAAGCAGGGTCATTGAGCTTATAATAAGCATAAATAAGATCCAGTTGAACTTGAGTTTTATGTGGACCAAAGGGAAAACGTGAATCTAAGGCTTCTAATGAACGTACGGCTTTGCTGAAATTACCCAGCTCCATAGAGGTTCTTGCTTGAGAATATAACTCTTCTGGAGAGGTTTTATTCAGCGTAAGATCTTCCTTAGGGCTACTGCTACAAGCCGCAATGGCCAGTGACATTAGGACTATGGCAGTACTTTTGGCAAATTTATACATACTTGAATTCGATTCTTTTAAAGTTATTGTTAAGATTTTTTCTATTTCACGGTAAAATAGAAACGACTTGATTGTAACAGATAGTAAACAATTTTGGACCCCAAAAAGCGGGTACGGTTCCTATGACACAAGAGATTAATCTAAAAAGCGAGATCACATCAATACAAACCGGACAAAGACTGGATCAGACTTTGGCCAATTTGTTCCCTGATTACTCGCGTACGCGCATCAAAGAATGGATATTGTCTGGTGCTGTTTTCATTGATGGTGTTGTGACAGATAAGCCTAGAATCAAGGTCTTAGAAGGGCAAGAGATCACCATACAAGCGACCTTAGAAGAAGAAACTAAAGCTGAAGCGCAAGCCATTGGACTTGATATTGTTTATGAAGATGATCATATTATAGTGATTAATAAACAAGCAGGTTTAGTGGTGCATCCAGGTGCAGGCAATAGTGATGGCACTTTATTAAATGCGTTATTACATCATTGCCCCAATATTGAACTGGTGCCGAGAGCGGGAATTGTTCATCGTCTTGATAAAGATACCACGGGTTTAATGGTGGTAGCGAAAACCGTTGAAGCACAAACTCATCTGGTTACCGCATTGCAAGCACGTGAGATCACACGCGAATACGAAGCAATTGTACAAGGAACAATTATTTCAGGTGCAACGGTGGATGAGCCTATCGATAGGCATCCAACGAAGCGTACCCATATGGCTGTGGTTCATAATGGCAAACCGGCGATGACACATTATCGTGTTGCAGAAAAATTTCGTGCACATACCCGTTTAAGGTTGAGACTTGAATCTGGACGGACGCACCAAATTCGCGTACACATGGCGCATATTGGCCATGTGTTAGTCGGCGATCCTGTTTATGGCGGTCGTCCTCGCCCACCAAAAGGGATCACGCCAGCCTTTTTTGAGACTTATATGGGATTTAAACGTCAAGCATTGCATGCGATTAGACTAGAGCTTGCGCATCCTTTTACTTGTGAGATCATGAGCTGGCAAGCGCCTATTCCTGAGGATATGAAACTGTTGACGCAAGCGCTTCGTCTCGATACGCAAGAAAACCCGTCGATAATTATTTAAGTCGAAAGGTTAATGCAAATGGATCCCGCTTGGTTTATTCCTCCTAATGTGAATATTGCATTTTCAACACGTTTAGGAGGCGTGAGCCTTTCTCCGTATGACAGCTTGAATTTAGGCTGTCATGTCGGAGATAATCCAAAAGCGGTGTTAGACAACCGGGCGTTAATTCAATCTCAATTAGCATTAACGGCCGTGCCTGCTTGGCTTGAACAAGTTCATGGTGTTGATGTTGTCAAAGCGGATAGCACCCGAGTTCATCAGGCTGATGGCAGTGTCAGCACACAAACTTCTGAAGTTTGTGTGGTGATGACCGCCGATTGTTTGCCCATTTTATTGTGTGACAAGCAAGGCACGCAAGTCGCTGCCGTTCATGCGGGCTGGCGTGGATTATGTGATGGAATCATTGAGTCAGCCTTAGCGCATTTCAAACAAGAAGATATTATTGCCTATCTCGGTCCATGCGTAGGGCCAACTGTTTTTGAAGTTGGGCCTGAAGTGCGACAGCAGTTTATTGAGAAAGATGCGACTTGTACGGTTTTTTTTAAACCGGTGAGTGATAAATACTTAGCCGATCTGCAAGGTTTGGCTTGTTATCGATTAAAACAAGCGGGTGTTTCTTTAATTTATCAAGACAAGCGTTGTACATATTTAAATCCCGAGACTTTTTTCTCATACCGTCGTGATGGTGTCACGGGCCGTATGGCGTCTTTTATCTGGTTAAGTTAACTGAGGTGATAGATTGTGAATTCATATAAGTCAGTATGGGATAAATTGAAATGATAGTGCTTCAGAACAACGGCAACTGAATAGACCTTTGCTAAAAGGTCTACATTTGTCTGAAAAGGTTAATAAGTAGTCCTCCTCTAGTAGGCTCCTTCACTGTATAGCAATTCATAATTATGGCTATAAATTTCGAGAATATTGCCAAAATGATCTTCCATATAGATCATACGGTAAGGTTTTTCCCCTGGAGAGTAGTAACGAGGGGCTTTCATACGCTATTTACCGTCAGCGGCAACAATTCTTTCTGCTAGACCTTCAACATCAGGATCTCGTACACAGAAATGAAAAATGCCTGTTTTCCAATATTCAAATTAGTAACACCTGCTAATGTTCTACAGCTAAATTGGGCGGTATTACTCGATCTTGGTTTTATAGAGCATCCTGATGGTGCACATCAGAAAATTTACTTTTAGGGGCAAATTTTTCAGCATTTCAGGGCTATGAAAGTTTAATCAAGAAAGGTTTCTCTAATCAGAACCATCTGATTTTAGAGCCTGTGAGTATGGGTCTAGGTTTTACAGTATTACCTCACTTTGCCGTTGATGATTTTCTTAAATCCAATCTTATTAAAACTCATCCGTTACCTACGTTGATAAAAGAGACTATTTACCTTTGCCATCATATTAATCGGCCGTTATTAAACAGGATGAAAAGAATGGTGATGCATGTTAAAGACTGGATGTAGATTGATTTTTTACTTGAATTAAAAGTGTTGCTTCCCCTTGAAATTGATTAATTCTCCCTCATATTTTAATTAAAGATTATTTATCTATTTTAGGAGGGTGTATGAGACTTGAACGTATGACAAATAAATTTCAAGCGGCCATTTCAGATGCACAGTCATTGGCATTAGGGCGTGATCATCAATTTATTGAGCCAGTGCATTTAATGATGGCATTGCTTAATCAAGATGGCGGCTCTATTAGTAGCCTGCTTAATCAGGCTGCTATTCAAGTCAGTAATTTACGTTCACTGCTAGAGCAAGAGTTGGAACGTTTACCACAAGTCTCCGGCTCTACAGCAGATGTACAACTGTCTCAAAGTTTAATACGTCTTTTAAATAGCTGTGACAAATTAGCTCAAAAGCGCAAAGATAAATATATTTCTAGCGAATTATTTGTTTTAGCCGCGCTAGAGGCAAGCGATCCACTATCAAAAGCACTACATAAATCAGGCGGAGTATCAGAAGTACTCAATAGTACGATAGATCAAATGCGCGGTGGGCAGAATGTCGACGATCCAAATGCTGAAGATCAGCGACAAGCCCTGAATAAATTTACCGTAGATTTAACGGAGCGTGCTGAGCAGGGTAAGTTAGATCCTGTGATTGGTCGAGATGAAGAAATTCGTCGAACAATCCAAGTCTTACAGCGTCGTACCAAGAATAATCCAGTGTTAATTGGTGAGCCTGGTGTGGGGAAAACGGCTATTGTAGAAGGACTTGCTCAACGAATTATTAACAATGAAGTCCCTGAAGGTATTAAAAATAAACGGGTTCTATCTTTGGATATGGGGGCTTTGGTTGCGGGTGCAAAATATCGGGGAGAGTTTGAAGAGCGTTTAAAGGCCGTACTGCATGAGTTATCTCAAGAAGAAGGGCAGGTTATTCTTTTTATTGATGAATTACATACTATGGTTGGCGCTGGCAAGAGTGATGGTGCGATGGATGCCGGTAATATGCTAAAACCTGCTTTGGCACGAGGTGATTTGCATTGTGTCGGTGCGACTACTTTAGATGAATATCGCCAATATATTGAGAAAGATGCCGCATTAGAGCGCCGTTTTCAAAAAGTATTAGTCGATGAGCCGAATGTAGAAGATACCATAGCAATATTACGTGGGTTAAAAGAGCGTTACGAGTTACATCATCATGTGGAAATTACCGATCCTGCGATTGTTGCGGCAGCAAGCATGTCTCATCGTTATATTTCAGATCGTAAACTACCCGACAAAGCCATTGATTTGATTGATGAGGCTGCGTCTAGTATTCGGATGCAAATTGATTCTAAGCCTGAACCGTTAGATAGATTAGAGCGTCGGGGGATCCAATTAAAATTAGAAGAGCGAGCGTTAACGAAAGAAGAAGATGAAGCGAGTGTACGTCGATTAGAAAACTTACGCCAAGAACTCGATGATGTTGAAGCTAAAGCGGCTGAGTTAAATGAAATTTGGCGTACTGAAAAGGCGGCATTGGCTGGCACACAGCACATTAAATCGGATTTAGAGCAAGCCCGACTCAATTTAGAAGTTGCGCAACGTGCGGGTGATTTAGCGCGGATGTCTGAGCTGCAATACGGTCGTATCCCTGAATTGGAAAAACAGCTGGATTTAGCCTCACAAGCTGAAATGCAAGAGATGACGCTATTACGTAATCGGGTGACCGAAGTGGAAATTGCTGATGTATTGTCAAAGGCGACGGGGATCCCTGTGGCAAAAATGTTGGAAGGTGAAAAAGAAAAATTACTGCAAATGGAAATGGCTTTACACGAACAAGTCATTGGTCAAGATGAGGCGGTTGAAGCGGTATCTAATGCTATTAGGCGAAGCCGTGCAGGGCTATCGGATCCCAATCGCCCAATTGGCTCATTCTTATTTTTAGGCCCAACGGGCGTCGGTAAAACGGAATTATCTAAGGCATTGGCGCAGTATCTATTTGATACTGAATCTGCATTAGTGCGTATTGATATGTCCGAGTTTATGGAAAAGCATACAGTATCGCGTTTAGTGGGCGCACCTCCAGGCTATATAGGTTACGAAGAAGGGGGCTATTTAACTGAAGCGGTAAGACGTAAACCTTATTCTGTTATTTTACTCGATGAAGTAGAGAAGGCGCATCCTGATGTGTTTAATATTCTATTGCAGGTATTAGATGATGGCCGGTTAACTGATGGACAGGGCCGCACGGTAGATTTTCGTAATACCATCGTTATTATGACCTCTAACTTGGGTTCTGATCTGATCCAAGAGGGCTTTCATCAACTTAGTTATGATGAGATGAAAGTCAAAGTGATGGATGTTGTCATGCAAAATTTCCGTCCAGAGTTTTTGAATCGTGTTGATGAATCTGTGGTTTTCCATCCATTAGGTACCGAACATATTTTGCATATTGCGCGTTTACAAGTGGAGACGTTAAAGCATCGCTTGGCAGAAAAAGAGTTCGACTTACATATTAGTGAAGATGCATTACTCTTTATCGCTAAAGCTGGATACGACCCTATTTATGGTGCAAGACCTTTAAAAAGGGCATTGCAGCAAGAAGTAGAGAATCCCCTAGCGCAAAAAATGTTAAGTGGTCAACTTGTCCCATCGAGTCCTATCAAGATTGAAACAGGCGAGAGCGGTTTGATGTTTACTCAATAGCAAGAGGCTGCTTAATCGCTGCTTGAATTCAACGATAGAATCCCGTTCATGACTTTAACAGTGAATGGGATTTTTTCTTCTAAAATTTGTATCTTAGTAAAACTCATGCTTAAGTTGTTTTATCGCTTTATGTTTATCTTAAATTGAAAAGAGGGTGAAGATGAGAACTCAATGGCTTGGGATTACGCTAATATTATTTTTTATTATGGGTTGTTCATCAACACCCGAATATGGCAGTGTTAAGGTATCGGCACCTTATATAGGTGCCGGCAATGTTGATTATGAGAGTTTGTATCATTATGGTTATTATCGAGGCTGTCAAAATGCGGTCGCGACGAAAGAGGGGAATGTCGAATTGATTAATGCTTTTTCAAAAGATACGGCATTGGATGGATTGAGCAAATTTGATAACGGCTGGAATGCTGGAAATAAAATCTGCCAAGATGGGGTTTCACATTCTATGTATCGTTTAGAATCTTCAACATCAGGCAGTTGAATCAGTAAGACTAGGAGCGTAGGCCTTAAAATGGAGAGTTAGCTTTGTTAGGTTCTTACCACTTCTCAATAATAAAGGTGTAAATGAGGCTTAATCGTAGATAGTTTAAGCCTTGTGGCTGATTATCGTTCGCTTGTCATTTTATTCTTAAAAAGGGCTTGTGCTTAGCTAAAATCTCCCTATAATGCGCAACCACTGACACGGCAAAGCAGGCTTACTACTTAGTCGAAAGATTAGAGAGTACGGGACTTGCAGCGGTGTTAGAGAGAATAATCTCTTCGGATTTTAATCTCAGGTGACAAGTGCTTTAAGGGCTTCGGTTTTGATTATTTATCACATGAGTGATTAAGAAATCAACACTTGAAAAACTTCTTAAAATAAGCACTTGACGCCGCGACTGGAGAGTGTAGAATAC
>NZ_JAKIKS010000171.1 GCF_023284005.1 Shewanella surugensis | reverse complement strand
AATGCTGAATTTTTAATTAACATGAGGCCAAGAAAGGCGTTAAACTTTCTCAGTCCTTATGAGTTTTTAACAGGTAAACGTGTGTCGCTTATTGCTGAGATCTAGGGATTATTGATTAGGGCTTATTTATTATGGCAGCTTCGATAAGGTTTATTCAATTAATAGAAGGGATTAATGTATTCCGCTATCAGGGAGTGATAAGCTGTTATCGTGTTGCACTTATTATCTGAAACTAGATCTTATGCTTATCAAAACAGATTGTCATTAAAAAAGGATAGATTAATGAATAAGCTGATCGTGATTTCTATTTTAATCCCTATTATTTTTTTCACCGTCGTGCTCAGTCTGGTGCTTGTGCCAGTCAAACGTGAGACGAGTGCTTTAGGGTTAGATTTTAATGTGTTAAATACCGAGGCCATGGGAAATATTCACAGTATTGAGGCCGAATATGTGACTCGTGATGGTAAGGCATTATTTTATCGTTATTTAGTGGGGGACACTGATCAGGTTTTTGTACTATTACATGGCTCAGGTGCTGAGGGGCGCTATTTATTGCCGTTGGCTGATAAGTTAAATAAACAGCTTGGCGCAACGGTGATTATTCCTGATCTTCGGGGTCATGGGCGTTCAATGTTATCCAAACCCGGTGATATTGATTATATGGGTCAATATGAAGACGACTTAGCCGATTTACATTTTATGCTTGCTAAACAGTACCCTGATGCAGAGCTTATCTTGGTAGGTCATTCTTCCGGTGGGGGCTTAACGGTTAAATATGCTGGCCATGCACAAAATAACGCGGTTCGACATCATGACATTTCAACTGACATTTTGTTAGATGTCGATGCCAGTGTGTTAAAGGGAGCGGTGTTAGAGGAAAATGGGTTAACTGAAATGACTCAAAACAGGCAAACGCCCTTTGATGCTTACCTCTTGCTTGCGCCTTATTTGGGCCATGATGCCCCGACCGTGCGGCCAAATTCAGGAGGCTGGGTACAAGTGTCGGTCAGACGCATTATTGGGTTAAGTATTTTGAATCAATTGGGTCTGACGCGATTCAATGATACGCCAGTGCTTTTTTTTAATCGACCTCAGTCTAAGAATGGCCCTTTACAACTGGACAGTTATTCTTATCGCTTGATGGTGTCTTTCTCACCTCAAGCTTATCAAACCGCATTACAGGCAAATAGTCAGCCTATACTCTTATTAGTGGGGGAGCAGGATGAGGCTTTTTATGCCGAGCAGTTTCCGCTGTTGATGATGGCGAATGCACCTCAAGCAACGGTTAAGATCTTACCGAATGTGAAGCATTTAAATTTACCCGATGCACAAGGAACGATGGAGAATATTGCGCTTTGGGTCAAACAGGGATTTTAAACGCGCTTGACTTTATCGAGTGGAATAATACCCATTCCAGTATATAAGTGATCTTTCAGCGGGAGTTCAAAATACTGTAGGCAAGGTCATTAATTGCTCCTGCATTAACAGACATTCCCACCATCCATGGCGGTCGCGGATGTTTGAAGCTAATAGTTATTCTCGGCTTGGGTTCAAACGTCGCTCTACCTTCCCCATCCATGGGGGCGTATATCGAAAGCATCTAACGTAGCATAAAGTATTTTGAAACCCGCACTACGTGAGTCTCTCAGGCATTCCACTTTAGCGTTGCATTAATTTTAAAGGGAATAACCATTTATCAATGAATGCGCCTTGAATTGAAAAACCTGAGAGGCTCTGAATTGATCATCTATTTACTGGAATTGGTATAATAATCTTGAATAAGAGATGTGTATGTATTCAGCTGCCCAAATGAAACTCCTTTTTTTGACTGTCATGTTATCGACAATCATTGCGATCACGCCGTTTTCTACCGATCTTTATTTACCTGCAATGACCAATATGGCATCAGACTTTAAGGTGCATATTACCCTTATCCAGCAATCTTTGAGCTTGTTTTTTGCCGGATTTGGGCTGGGCATGTTTATATTTGGCCCGTTAATCGATCGCTGGGGACGACGTCAATTTGTCATATGGGGAATATTTGGTTTTATGCTGGCGAGTGTATTAGCCGCTTTTAGCACCCAGATAGAATGGTTTTTGACATTGCGTTTTATTCAAGCTTTGTCGGGTGCGGCGGCGACAGTGGCTATTCCAGGTTATATTAAAGAACTTTACGGCAAAGATACCCCCAAAGGCATGTCTTATGTAAACTTAATCATGATGTTAGCACCGCTCATTGCGCCTCTTGTTGGTAGTTTAATTATGGGCCTCGGCCAATGGAATTTGATTTTTTTATTCTTAGCAGGCTATGGATTGATTATTTTTATTTTGTCCGTTGTCTGGTTACGTTTCCCGAGTGATCATCAAAGTCACAATCGAAGCCAACTGTCTTTTATTAAGAATTATCAAATGGTGTTTTCAACGCCGGGGGTGAAGCTGGATATCTTGACCAGTTTTTTTGCCTCTTTTGCTTTTTTTTGTTACATCACCGACTCTTCCTTTGTTTTCATGCAAGTCTTTGGTTTAGATAAATATACTTTTTCCCTGATCTTTGCCAGTAATGTCGGTGCGTTGATTTTGGGCAGTTTTATTAATGGTCGGCTACTTGACCGTTATGGCTCAGCCAAGTTGTTGGCTGCAGCTACGTTATTGGCGATGATGACGGCATCAGGGTTAGTCACCGTAAACGTATTGGGCCTGAGTTATTATTATACTATTTTGACGTTACTGCCTTTTATGGGGTGTTTATGGGTAATGTCAGTCAATGCCGATTCTATTGTATATATGCAGTTTAAAAAGGAAGTGGGAACGGCATCTGCGGTGATTGGTACCTTAAAGTTTGGCTCAGGGGCTTTATCTGGGCCCTTACTGGCCTTATTTCATTCTGGTACTGCGGTACCTTTTTCTGGTTTATTACTCAGCGCGGTAGTCATGGCCTGTTTATGCCAATGGATGAATGCTTTTTTGAAATCTCGCCGTTAACCCGTTCAAAAGACGCATCGTTTATTGTTACTATTCTGGGATCTTATCTTATACTCAAATCAGTAGAATCTAGTATCTTCAATGGGTTTGGGTCTATATTGATTGTTCATTTGGAGCGGGTATGAATACAAAATCATGGTTATTAAGCGGGATTGTTGTGGTGTCTCTTGTTTTATCGTCGATAGCAACTGCAGCAGAGTCGACAGGGTTTAAGGTCATTTACCAAAACTCTACCGAGGCGCCAGTGTCCGATCCTGCAAGGCAGCTGTTTAAAGATGCTTTAACGACAGAGGATTTTTGGGCGTCATTGCGTTATTTTATTACCCAAAAAGAGCTGAGTTATTGCGCCATTGCCAGTAGTGTAGTGGTGCTTAATTCCCTCGATATTTCAGCACCGGCCAATCCCAATTTATATCCTTATCAATTATTTGATCAAGACAATATTTTTACCGACAAAGTGCTGAAAATCATTAGCCCAACCATTGTCGGGTACCAAAGCACCACCTTAGAGGAAATGAACCAATTAATTTCGACTTACCCTGTGAATGTTGAAAGAGTCTACGCCAGTAATAGCAGTGTGGATAAATTTAGGCGTGCAGCGATTGTGGCATTAAAAAGTCCCAATCAGCGTTTACTGGTGAATTTTGATCGCAAGGGCCTGCAACAAGAAGGGGGAGGCCATGTCTCACCAGTCGTGGCGTATCATGAGGCGCAAGATCGGTTTTTAGTGTTAGATGTGGCGCGTTATAAATTACCCTCTTATTGGGTTGAGAGTGCGCATTTATTTCAGGCCATGTCGGGTATTGATGATCGTTCAAAACGCAGTCGGGGTTATGTGATTGTCAGTAAGAGAATGACCTTTAAAAATGATGATTAGTATTGCACTGTTATGCTCGGGTGTCATGTAAGTACTAGAGTATGCTCGAGTGTTGGCTTGATAATCCTCATTCAACAAAAGCGCGCCATGGTGTGGGTAAAAGAAACAATAACATCATTGCCGTTTAATGATTTTATTGCTTCAATGGCTTACTTTTAATGCTCTTTTCTTTATTGCCCAAGTATCACTTTAAAGCTAAGTCTTACTTTACGCTTAAAGTGTCCCTTTAAAAAAGCGTGCTCAACATGTCATCACTATAAGGAGTGAGGGTTTTACCTTGACGCACTTTTTCTACATAATCGGGATTGGCGATAAAGGGTCGACCGATGGCGATAAGATCAAATCTTTCATTGGCAATCGCTGCACTGGCGTGATCAGGCGTGTAACTGCCAACACCGACTAAGGTTTGTTGATAATGCTTGCGCACATAGTCAGAGACGCGTCCTTCTAAGTAATCAAATTCCATGGCGTCATCAAATATGCCTATGTGTAAAAAGGCTAAATGACGGCGCTCAAGTTGGGGTAAAATATAGTCAAACACGGCGCGATCTCTTTTGTCGCCAGCCATATTAAAATAAGCCCCTGGGGAGAGTCTCAGAGCCGTTCTTTCATGACCAATACGGTCGATAATCGCATCGACCACAGCTAAGGCAAAACGTGACATGTTTTCAGGCGAACCACCATATTCATCCTCGCGGTGATTACTGTCATGATGCAAAAACTGATCAATCAAGTAGCCATTTGCGCCATGAATTTCGACGCCATCAAAACCGGCATCAATGGCATTCGCCGCTGCTTGAGAATAATCCTGTATTAACTGTTGAATATCATCATGGGTTACCGCTTTTGGGGTGACATAAGTGAGCTCTCGCATACGAGGAACACTGCCTTCAACGGCCACAGCAGAAGGTGCCATGACATCTTGGCCATTAAAAAAATGGGGATGTGCGACCCGACCGGTGTGCCAAAGTTGGGCGAATATTTTGCCGCCTTTGTTATGCACTGCATCGGTGACTTTACGCCAACCTATTATTTGTGCAGGAGTAAATAATCCTGGGGTATTGGGGTAGCCTTGGCCATCAGGGCGAATGATGGTAGCTTCAGAAATAATCAGCCCTGCACCTGCACGGCGAGCATAATAATCAGCCATCTCTTGGGTGGGCACGAGCTCTGCATCACTCATACAGCGGGTGAGGGGCGCCATTAAAATACGATTAGCTAAATGGAGTGAGTTATTGAGGGCGTAAGGTTGAAATAAGTTATCAGTCATAATGGTGCTCTTTATTTAAATGCCGTTGCTTACATTCAGGGTCTTGGATGTTCTTTCCCGAACCCCTTTATTTTTGAATCGTTTATTGTAGTATCTATCTTGAACATTCATTCAAGATAGGCTTATTTGAATGAACATTCAATTATTATTTTGAACAAGTATTCAAAGTTGCGTACACTGAGCACATTGCCAATAACAATAGCGCTTGCTTATGCGTAATGCTGAATTTGATAGAGAACACGTCTTGAGGGCTGCCATGCTCGCTTTCATGAATAAAGGCTATGCCAAAACCAGCATGCAAGATCTTACCCAAGCCACAGGATTACATCCAGGATCCCTCTATTGTGCTTTTACTAATAAACGCGGGTTATTATTAGCCGCGATAGGGCAATACCAAAGCGATAGGTCAACTGAGTTTGAACGGCACTTTTCGGGTCAGCAAACTCCGCTTGAGCAGTTAAAAAAATATCTTGATAGTATCGTGCTTGAATGCATTAGCTGTGAGGCCAGTAAGGCGTGTTTATTAACCAAAGCGCTCAATGAAATGGCGGAGCAAGATGACGAATTACAAAGTATTATTACTGACAATCTGACCCGTTGGGAGCAGGGGATCGCCCAGCAGTTTGCCAAAGCCAAAACTCAAGGTTTACTTCATCGTCAGAGTGGTAGTGGAAAGAGTGCTGAACGTGATTGCCAAGCCTTAGCGCGTTATTTTGTCATGGGGATCTATGGTCTGCGAACTTTCGCTCATACTCACCCCACATTGGAAGTGTTGCAATCCCTTGCCGATCAGTTGTTTGAAGATGTGACCCGATAATGGGGTGTGTGAATGGGGATTCACACCGGGAGGTAAATGATTAGTTGGCCACTCATGGATGGCTTAAACGTGCATTTGGTTATTTTTGGTCTTGGTTAAGTGTGTTTGAGCTTGAAGCTTTATTGATATTCATCGCTTCCAGCGGGCTAAGGTCGTGGATACCCATTCCACACTGGACTATTGGATATTAAGCTTCGCTTAATGGAAGATCGTGAGTTCCCACTCACACTGATCACTTTAAACTAGCGTTTAGCTTTTTTAGCTATTGGTGAGTGTTTGTCAGCTTGTGGCCTTATGGGTATCATTGCCTGCAGCAGGCTAAGATCGTGGATGCCCATCCACACTGGGATTAGGAGGACTGCTCGTCCTTATCCTCCTAATAACCTCCATAACGCCCTGCGGAGTAAGGCACTTCAATTTTCGATGCACAAAAATATCTACCGCCTCATATTCACCGTCCGTGGTTCACCTAAGGCTATTTTCGACTTCCTGTCTCAATCACGGTATTTTTTATCGAAAATTAACGTTACTCCGATGGGGATCGAAAAGAAAAAATGCACAATCAAGAGAAAAAGCAAAGTGGTGTGTTTCTTCGAGCTGGCAGGTATCTTTAAAGTTGTGATTGATATCAACTATTTCACCTGTCTTCCGCTCTCTAATAAACATTTTATTTACAAAGATATCCTACTGGTGGTATTTTTGGCTAGATAATATGAGTAGTGTGTAGCGGATTAATCAAGTTAGGTAATATAATACAGTATATTAGCTATGCGCATTATTTTTAAAAAGAGTGCTGGTCTGATGTGATAATCGAGTATGTGTACTATATAAAAGTTATACGTACTTCCAAATTGGTGTATAAGGAAATTGAATGTCTAAATATTCAACATTGGTCAATATACTCGATCAAATTTGTAAGGAAGCGCCTGAACGCTTTACTAAATATCAACCTAAAAAGAGTGATATTGAAAAAATTAATCAAGCACGATCTAGGGTATTAATTCATCTTTCTTAAAAGTTAATTTTGGTTTACTAAGCTTCGAAGAAAGAGAGAGAGTAATTACTGATGGTCCTTACGACGGAGGTATTGATGCTATATTTTATAGATCAAGAATCAAAAACAACATATATAATACAATCAAAGTTTAGAACCAATGAAAATAATTTTGAAGGTAAGCCGATTGATATAAATGAACTTGCAAATATGGATATTGATCGAGTTCTTGAGGGTGAGTTATGTGATGATAACGATAATTCTTATAACGGGAAGATAAAGCAATTAATAAGAGAAATTGGTAAAGTTTCAGATATAGGTAAGTATAAAGAAAAAGTTATTATTCTAGCTAATTCTCAAAATTGTAATCAAAGGGCATTTAAAAAATTATGCAATGGTTTTTCTCCCATTGTTTATGATTTTGATAAAGTTTATAAAAGATTAGTTTTCCCTGTCATTAATGGAACTTATTATAATAGCTCTGAGTTAGCTATTTCATTAAATCTTATGAACAAATCTTCGTCGGGTGCGAAAATTAGTTATGAAGTTAAAACTGAGTTTGACTCTTGCAATATTACAGTTGTTTTTGTACCGACAATTGAAATTGGAATAATATTAAGTAAATATAAAAACTCGATTCTTAAATTCAACCCAAGGTGTTATTTGGAACTTAATGTTAATAAGGTTAATGCTGAAATACTCAACACCATAAAATCAAAAAAAACAAATGAGTTTGCGCTTTTTAATAACGGAATAACTATGTTGTCTGATTCGACTTCATTTAATGAAAGAATTGGTCAAAAAGATAAAGCTCAAATATGTATCAGTAACCCTCAGATTATCAATGGTGGTCAAACAGCTCACACATTAAGTAAAATTTACCAAGAAATTCTCGATGGAAATGAAGATGATAATATTTTTCATGAAAAAGAAGTTTTGTTAAAAATTATTACATTTAACGATGAGGGTAATTTGAGTGAAAATAAAAAATTAAAGCTTATTGAAGATATATCCAAAGCAACTAATCAACAGAGTGAAGTGGACGAAGCAGATCGGCGATCAAATGACGAAATTCAATTATTATTGCAAAAAAATATTTTTGATGACTACGGCTTATATTATGAGCGTAAGAAAGGAGAGTTTTCTGATGGCCTTCACTCAAAATATATCGCAAGGAAGCAATTAATTCAACGAGAAAGGTTAATCCGTCTTGCCGTAGCCTTAAGTCAAGACCCTGTAAACGCCAGAAGATCCGGTTCTAAAGTTTTGTTTGCTGAAAGTAGTTTCAAGAAGTACATAAACTCTAATACAGATCATCATGCTTTAATTTACGCTACAAAATTGCATGATCACCTTGAAACGCTAGAGAAAAAAATATCTAAACCTGATGATAAATACAATGTTGTAGAATTTGGACAAGCGTTTCGTTATGGTAAATATTCCGTTGTAAGCGTCGTATGCAATAATTCTATGAAGACAAAAAATATCACAGAATGTATAAAGATATCGAATCAGATGTTGATAAAACAATAAGTAAATGGAAGTTAAGTGCTTAACTAAAAGTTATCGTATATTTTGACGGATAATTATCCATGATGTTTTTTACACTCTCTTTGAGTGCATCAAAAGTGATAAAATCATGGCAAGATAACCAT
>NZ_JAKIKS010000170.1 GCF_023284005.1 Shewanella surugensis | reverse complement strand
CTCTTCATGAGAACGCTTAGTCATATTAACTCCTGATATCATAGTCAGGGGTTAACATAAGGGATCGATGAACACGGTTGAAGATGTACTTGCTCGGACGGTTACATTATTTCAATTATGCGCCTTATATTAAACAAAGGTGAGATTTCTGAAAGACGAGCCAGCCATGAATACCAAGGGCGATTAGACTACAGCAAAGAGACATTCTAGGTATGTGAAACACACTCAGGTTTTGCTTTTTGGCATGATTGACTTGTTAGAAAGAGTGAGAACGTCAGGTTATCGTGTTTATGCATTAACGGATAATGTAATAGAAATCGTTGATTATCTTCAATCAACTTATCAATTATGGGATTTGTTTGATGGCGTCATTGTGGCCGTTGAAGTGGGATGCCTGAAACCTCATGCTGATATCTTTAATCATTTATTAACTTAATATTCACTGCGTGCAGAGGATTCGGTATTTATTGATGATATGTTAGCGAGTGTCGAAGGGGCGGGAGCCTGTGGTTTTAAAGTGGTATATTTTAAGAATGTGGTTCAATGTAAGCGTGCGTTTAATGTGGAGTTGGACGGGGAAAGGGGCTAGTCGTGCTATATATATTTTCTGGATTACCAGGAACAGGAAAGTCAGTGTTATCGCAATATTTATCTCAATGTATTAAGGGGACTTATTTGCGTATTGATACGATTGAACAAACCATGAAAAATCAATCGATTAATGTTGTTTTTGATGAAGGTTATCAGATTGCTTTTACATTAGCATCGGATAATTTAGCGTTGGGTAACTCTGTTGTGGCTGATTGCGTTAACCCTGCTTTGGAGTCAAGAGAGGCGTGGCGAGAGCTGGCCATGAATGCCAATGTGCCTTTTTGTGATATTGAGATTATTTGCTCTGATGTGGTTGAACACCAATATCGAATAGAGCAGAGGATTGCAGATATTCCCACTTTACAACTTCCAGCATGGGAGCAGGTGATGGAGCGTGAATATCATCAATGGCAAGGAGATCGGATTGTGATTGATACCGCAGGTAAAACAATGGATCAAAGTAAAATGGACTTGTTACAAGCATTGGCGCTTGGATCTTTTTGATGAAGAAAACCGATCCACCTCAACTTCAAGCTATAGAGATTATTTCGAATCGCTCTATTGGCTCTCGACCGAAAGATCTGCTGGAAGTGACGATTAACTTTCATCCAGATCGTTTAACGGATCAGGGGGAGCCTCTTCTCGTGGTGATGGAAAAAGAAGGCCGTTTAAAATCGCAATTTGAAACCAAAACCAGTAACGGTAGTTTATCTGCTTATGTTGGCGGTAAGCGCTGGCAATGGGAACATGAAGCTTTTAATGGGGTTTATGATCAATGTGAGCCTCAAGAGCGGCCTAAATATGGTGCATTAAATTATCAACATAACGAAACGGGGGCTTCTCCTCGATTTGGTTCGGCTTATTTTCGCTTAAAATCAAATGTTTTGACAAGAACGACATTTTGTTTTCCCGATAGTTTTTTCTGCCCTGAGCATTTTTCGACTTACGATTATGTGGATCATTTAATCAATCTATCCTCCAAGAGTGAAAAGGATGTGTTGGATAATTATATCGAAGCCCATATTCATGGTGAGATAAGCCTCGTGCATGATGTTGAAGCATTAGTATTAGATCCTGTGTATTTGGGAACGGATATTGAAAAGCAAGCGAGGATGCTTCCTTGCTTTTTACAGTGGCATTCTGGCTTTACATTACCGATAGACGTTTTTGAACAACATGCTCATTACAGAGATGATAAATACGTATATATTGCTAAAGCACTAGAAAAAAGGGAATTATTACGCCTAGCATGATTGGTGATGCACTTAAAAGAGATCATTATAATCCTCAAGATTTGAAAAAAGTGTGGCATTATTTAGCCAAGTTTGGTGATCAGTCCTAATGGCAATATTAGATTAGGGATATGTAGGCTTATAAAGATGAAAAACTGGAAGCTCAACCCTCAACAAGATAATGTGGCTCGCGTTGTCGACTGCTATTGGTTTTTAGAAAGAGAACCTGATGATAAGCTGTTAACGTGTCCTAAATTAAATCCTGATCCGGCTGCTCATTTGATTATGGCGAGTCACAATCATACTTATCAATATGATAGCGGAAGTGTTCGTAACAAAGGCATGGGAAGTCATTGGTTATTCCCGCACAGTCAGACTTTGGCGATGGATCATTCAAAACCTTTTGTTATTTTAGGGATCAAGTTTCATGTGGGTGCCTTGTATTCATTGACGATGGAACCCAAGCAGCCGATGATAAATCATGTGATGGCTGTTGATTTGAAAGATATTTTACAATTTGAACATTCACAGAAGATCCGGTGTTTATTATCTCTTGGTGATCCTTTAGGTTTTTCGGGATCACTTGAATTTAATTTACTCAAAGCAGCAGAACATCCACAGGCTTGTCGTGATCTGCTCGATACTGTACTTCAGCCTTGGTTATTCAAAAGTGATTTTGATAAACACAGTCTGCTGGTCAAACGTGCATATCCTTTGTTGCACGATATGCCAATCACAAAGCTAGGCGTGATTTTACATTGCTCACAACGTACCTTAGAACGTAGCTTTTTACGGGTCACGGGTATGACATTAAAACAATGCCAGCAGATGGAAAAATTAGAGACCTTGCTACATTTTCTGCAAAGGAAAAATGAAAAAAAGGCTAATTGGGTTGATATTGCCCAGCAGTTTGGATTTAGTGATCAGCCTCATCTCATTCGTTACCTTAAAGATACGCTGGGTCAAACGCCGGGTGAATATGCGCTAAAACGGGATGTCACTATTGATATTTATGGTGATTTTGAGAGTCATTAATGGTTGTCGTATTTGTTCAATCTTTTGTTTTTGGTGGTTGTTAACCTTGGTTACCTATTGAGATCATTAAACGTTAAGAAGAATGAAAATGAATATAGATATTAGGACTTATCAACCCGCTGATTTGCATGATTTATTATACGCATGGGAGAGTGCCTCTCAGCTTGCTCATCCTTTTATGCCCCCTTCTTTTTTCGAGCAAGAACGATATAACATTCCTCATGTTTATTTACCCAATACTGATACTTGGGTGGTTTGTGTGGAGGGTAAAGTGGAGGGGTTTATTGCGTTAATGGACAACGAAGTGGGCGGTTTTTTTGTCGATCCTACTTTTCATGGTCAAGGTTTAGGCCAAGCATTGATGAATAAAGCGTGTACTTTACATGACAGCTTAGTGGTGGATGTGTTTAAGGATAATAAGATGGGTTGTCGTTTTTATCAACAATATGGCTTTACCTTGATTGAGGAAAAAACCTGGGATGAAACGGGAGATGCCATGTTAAGGCTAGGTTGGGCTGCATCCTGAAAAGTGTAACGCTATGTTATCGATTCATATTGATTTTTATTGACTCATTCATTAAGTTGGTTTTTAAATGAAAAGAGACTGAGTGTGAAGTGATGAGTCAAGTTGGAAAGGTGGCGATAGTGACGGGAGGCAGTCGAGGCATTGGTGCGGCTACCGCTAAGTTGTTGGCGTCTCGAGGTTATGCGGTTTGTGTGAATTATCGCACTAAGCAGCAATGTGCTGACGCGGATCATTCAAGCAGGTGGTAAAGCAATTGCTGTTAAAGCCGATGTCTCTGTTGAGCATGAAGTGATTAAGTTATTTGATTTCGCTGAAAACACGTTTGGTTTAGTGACTCATTTGGTGAATAATGCCGGAATTTTATTGCCACAGTCGTGTTTAGTGGATCTTGATGTGGCGCGTTTTAATCAAATGATGCTAACGAATGTGACCAGTTGTTTTTTGTGTTCAAGGGCATTCATCAAACGCATTCAAGCCAATGTTAGAGTAAAGCAGCATGCATTAAACAGTGCGATAGTGAATGTATCATCGGCAGCAGCGAAAAGTGGTGCGCCCTTTGAATATATTGATTATGCCGCATCAAAAGGCGCAATGGATGCAATAACAACCGGCTTGTCGGTAGAAGTGGCAGGAAAAGGCATTCGGGTCAATGACGTGAGGCCGGGCTTTATTCATACCCAAATGCATGCCGATGGTGGAGAGCCTCATCGAGTGGCAAGGTTAGCTTCTCAAATTCCGCTTAAGCGAGGCGGAACGCCAGAGGAGGTGGCGAATGCGATTGCTTGGTTGTTATCCGATGAAGCCTCTTATGTCACAGGCTCATTTATCGATTTGGCAGGAGGTAAGTAAGCCTTTCCTAGTTTAATGAAGACAGTGGCACTGTTGGTGTTAGTTAACCTGAACTCGGGATAAGCCGCGTCGCTGAATACCGCTATTTTTGCCCCTATCTGTGTTGGAATGACGAGTAATAGCGGGCTATTACGGTCGAAACTCCGCCTTGATATCGACAATAATGTCGGCCCTCAGCAGGTTATGGGAGGCTAAACTCACCAGATAATCCGTAATTGTATGATTTATAAATGAATAAAAGTAAGCCGGACACTCATTATCCCGAATTCAGGTTAGTTAGGTCGCCTTTTTTAGTTGAAAATATCACATTGATGCCAAAATGAGGTGACGGCTAATGACGTAGTATTGGTTACAGCGTTAGAGATGTTTTAATCATAAGCCATACCCATCGATAAAATGTAGCCGCAAGGCTTGCAGTTGCTCCTATAGATCCTTAAATGTGCATGAAAAAGGGGGAGCTTATTCGTGATAGTGTTTTATGTTTTTTCTTTTGTTAGTCCGGCTTTTTTTAGTACTTTGCCAAAGGTAAATACCGGTGAGTGACATAATGATAAGTGCAAAAGCAACAAGATCCATAAACCAAGGTCCTAAAGGGCCAAAGAATCGACCGCTATGCACATCGAGAAGCACTCTTTCCCAGGTTAAATGCGTGCTTCTGGCTTTGAGTGAGATTAAGGCTAACTGTTGCTCCACCTGCGCTGCTGGGAGTGGCTCTACCCATGAGATCGCGATTAAAGGTGACGCTTTTGTCCATTCGATGAGGTCGCTATCTGCAGTAAAATAGCCATTGGCCGTTTTAAGCCACAGCTGTCCATCTTGGCCGATGTTCTCTATATCTTGAGGTAAGCCTAGAGTGTCATCTTGTTGCTCTAATAATTGTCCTTTTTGAGAAATGAGATAAAGCTGCTGAGGCGTGATAGCAATAAAAAGATCGTTAAAGCTGATAATGGCGGAGATCATCATATCAGCCTCAATGGGGGGAGAATCTTTTATCCAAATGAAGTTATCTGAGCTGGCGATAAGAGGCTTAGTTTGATAAATAGCCATGTGGGCCGGTTGAGTAATACCATAGTCATCGAGTAGCCACGCTAAGTTAACTTTTTTACTGTCTAAAGAAAGTGTGTGGCTATGATTAATTAAAATACCTGTGATCGATAGCATAATGACGAATACTACACTTAAGATCCCCAGTTTTCGATGCCAAAAGCGAAAGTATTTATTGGTGTGTTTATTTATCTTGCTTTTTTTTAATGGATGGTACTTTTTAGTCATATTAATTTAGCTTGTTCATATAGATTACGATTGATGAAGGCATAAAAATAGGCTCACATGATCAATATTCATATTAACATTGGTCATCCTTTGAGGTGTACTTGCGCATCAAGCCAAAGTGCGATACGTGACAATTTAGTCAGTGCTCTAACCGATAGGGTTGCTCCTGTTATGCCATCGATGTGTTTATTGAGTTCTAGATCGTTTTTAAGCTTGGCTGATTTAAATTGATCGGTAAAAAAGGGATGCCTGACTTCATCACCACGGCTTTCTCGATAGATTAACACTTTTGTTTGGGCGATTTTTTGATCTTTTATATGTATGCCTACTGTGATAAGGGATTCTTTACCGATTTCGTTTAACACCCATACTGTTTCATTATTTTTTTGCCAGTAACGCAGCCTCAGTTTATTAAATCGGTGGGCTAAAATGGTTTCAATCGTCTTTTGGGCATTGCCATCTAACCAAAAGATATTCGCTTTAGGTGTCGGGATGGCTAACGCTTGGTGAATAAAGGCTTCAGGTGTTTGATAAACTCCCTTAGCGAAGGTGTTCGAACTATTGAATAGTACAATGAAAAGTGACAATAAAGGAATAAACTTCATTTTTGCTTGAGACCCGTTAACAAGGCAGATGATAGATTTAATGTGAATATAGCGTATTTGTTATTATTTATAAAATGAGTGACTAAGAAAATGGTTAAGGTGTATGTAAACCAATCAGAGTTTTATCTCTGATTGGTTTACATACAAAGCAAAAGGTAAGTGCTAATCATTTGAGATGTAGCCCTTATTTATGCATTTAAAATTGATACCCAAGACCTAAGTTAAAGCCATCAGCATCATTAGCACCACCTTGGTTTTCATAATCGGCTTTAAAGACGACATTTTCATGCAACCAATAATTGATCCCGACATTGGTTTGAGTAATTGAGGTATCATTGTTATTACCCGCTTGCGTATCATACTCATTGTAGCGAGCAAAGATCCCAAAACTATCATTAAAGCGATATGACGGTTCAATATAATAACCATCTTGTTTATCTTTACCTAACGCTTCGGCATCTGCACTATCGATATTCCAATTGGCGATGAGAGCCTTGATAGTGAATTTTTGAATGGTGTAAATAACATGGCCACTGACTAATACGGCTTGTGCTGTATCAACACCCACTGCGCCTTGGGTTATATCCGTTTGGTACTGGGCGGTAGCGGCAATTTCTAATCCCGGAATTGCAGTGTATTTTATCCTTGCGGTATAGGCTAAATCAGAAGCATTAGCTTCAGAGACTTTCTGACGTCCACTGCGAATATTATACGCATTATCCCCTGACGTGGGGACATTAAGACCACTGGTGATGGCTGTATCAAAAGACAGCCCTGGCATGGCTATAATATTGAGCGCTAAACCACCTTCCCACCAAGTAGAGGGAATAATGTACTTTTCTACCGGATTACGCTCAACCCCATAGAAAGTCGCTGGCTCATGGGTTTCATTGAGGATCCCTACAGGTATAAGAAACAGACCGGCTTTCCCTGTGAGCATTTGATTGAAATCGTGCTCGATATAGGCTTGCTCAAGCTCGACTTCACCATTTTTGCCATCACCCGAGATGGAATGTTCGAGTTCTATTTCGGAGAAGAAGCGTGTTTTTTCAGTAAATTCATGGCCAAAAAAGAGTACAAAACGATGGAAGTCTAATTCTTTTTTATTGGTATTTGTTTGATTGTTAGATATATTATTATAATGGAGTTCACCATAACCGCCAATCGTTGTCGCACTTTTACTGCCTACTCTTTCATCGACGACATCTGCCGTTCTTTCCACTCTTTTTTCTGTTTCATCTAAACGGCGTTCAAGTTCATTTAGTACTTTTTGTTGTTGCTCTATGACTTTTCTGAGTTCGTCAGTTTCATTGGCGGCCAATACAACAGGAGAGGCAAAAAGGGCGATTAACGCACTTGCAAGTATGGTTTTTCTCATCAGAATTCCAATGTGTGGTGGTTTAAAATCGAACACCCAAGGATGTTTGATGAATATGTTATTTTGTTGTGCAATATAATGCAAACTATTATCATTTGTAAAACTATTTGGTTTTTTATTTGTTTTTTCTGTTTGGATTATTTCGGTTTTTTATGTTGGTATTTCATGTGAAGAGATTGATGGGGTTTGTTGGTATTGACTCTTATTGTTGTTTTTAAAGGAGGATAAACACAATATGTGCTTATCCTCTTCAATATTTTTCTATTGAGTCAGATTATTATCTGCTTTCAATGAATTTAAGAAGTGAGTAATGTCTTTTTTTGAGCGCAAATGATAGACGGTTTTTGTTTTCGCAGCGTCAGTGACGTAGCGCCGATAGGTGGGAGTGAGTTTTTTATGGCATAGCCAGATAACCCGATAACTTTTATAGGTTGATTTTAGTAAAGGCGCGTCTTCAGGCCAGCCGAGTGTGGGGTGATAAAGCCCTTTAATAAAGCGTTTAGTCACCCAGAAAAAATGTAAGGCGAGTGGCAAATCGATATAGATTAAGGTATCAGCTTTATCGAGTCGTTTCCATGTAGAGGCTAAGCAGCCATAGCCATCGATGACCCAAGTATCACGACTAATGATGTCATTATGTAATTCAAGGAAATCTATGTGGGGGATGGCAATGCCACCCGAAACATATTGGAGTTTATCTAATGCATAGAGCGGTAACTGCATCGTTGTTGCTATTTTCTCGCTACAGGTTGACTTACCTGCTCCGGCGTTACCAAATACGGCGACTTTTTTCATGTGACACCCTGTTTGGAGGCCCTCAAAACAGAATAAACTATCCGCCTTGAAGGCGGGGGTTAAATGTTATGGCTATATGACTGAAATAGCTTATCCCCACCACTGATTAAAAGCGATGATGATAATTCGAGCGATATAATGATACTGGCTAAGTTTCATAATACAAAATTTCCTATCTCGATAACTACTCAGTAAAAATTAACATTAGCACAGAATGGGGATACTAGTACCTTGGCTCATTAATTATGATTGATTGAGCTGTTCATAGGCGCGTGTGAATTTCTCGCGCGCCTTATCAACATTAAACATCCAGTTTATCGATGCTTTTTC